>JBDGTD010000091.1:0-4765 GCA_042217165.1 Haloferacaceae archaeon
GTGTAGCCGTCGTCGAGTTCGCCGTCGTCGAGCATCTCCTGGCCGTCGTGGACGACGTAGTCCTCTGCGTTGCCGCCGTCGGTGATGTGGCCGGCACAGGAGACACACTGGCCCTGGCGGCAGGCGTAGGGGAGGTCCCAGCCGTGTTCCTCGCCCTGGTCGAGGATCGTCTCGTTGTTGGCGAGCTCGATCGTCTCGCCTTCCTTCGCGAACTCGACCTCGAAGTACTCGACTTCGTCCTCGGGGATGTCGGCGGGGCCGACCTCCTCCTCTTCGACGGTCTCGCCCTCCTCGAGTTCGCTCTCGCCCTCGCCCCCGCCGACGGTGCCGGCGGGAATCGCGCCGCCGCCGACCGAGCGGTTCATCGGCTCGGGAAACGCCGTCTCCGGAACGGTCTCCGCCCGCTGTTCGAGCACGTCGCCCGCGATGTCGACGGTCGGCTCCCACCCCGTCCCCTTCGCGTAGTGGAGCGCGACGGCGAGCAGCACGATCCCGCCGGCCACGCCGAGGCCGAGGGGGTTGATCACGACCATACTGCCGCGTTGGAAACGGGGGGGTAAGTCGGTTGTGGTCGTCGGGTCAGCGTCGTCTGACCTCGTGGCGCCCGAAGCCGTAGCGCAGCCGATTCGCGAGACGGCGCGCGAACCGGTCCTCGCGCGAGCCGAACCGCTCGGCCAGCGCGGTGTAGACGAGCGGGACGGGCACGTCCTGTTCGAGTGCCTCCTGGACGGTCCAGGTCCCGGTCGACCCGCCGGCGACGTGGTCGGCGACGTCGCCGAGGTCGCTCCCCTCCTCGCGGAACGCCTCCTCGCAGAGGTCCAGCAACCAGGATCGGATGACGGCGCCGTTCGACCACGTGCGGGCGACAGATTCGAGATCGAGGTCGTACCGGCCGCGGTGGAGGAGTTCGAACCCCTCGCCGTAGGCCTGCATCAGCGCGTACTCGACGCCGTTGTGGACCATCTTGACGTAGTGGCCCGCGCCCGAGGGGCCCATCCGGTCGTGGCCGGCGGGCCCGGTCGCCACCGCGTCGAAGACGGGCGTCATCGCCTCGTACGCCGGCTCGGGACCGCCGACCATCAGCGAGAAGCCGTGGTCTGCGCCCGCGGGCCCGCCGCTGGTGCCACAGTCGAGGTACGCGGCGGCGCAGTCCTCGGCGCGGCGGACTGAATCCTGAAAGTGGGAGTTCCCGCCGTCGACGACCACGTCGTCGGCGTCGAGATGCGGGGCGAGGTCGGCGAGCGTCGCGTCGACGGCGTCGCCAGCGGGGACCATCAGCCAGATCCGCCGTTCGTCGCCCAGCCGGTCCGCGAGGTCCGCGACCGACTCCGCGGGGGTCGCGCCCGCGTCGGCGGCCGTCGCGACCGCCGCCGGGTCGAGGTCGAACGCGGTCACGTCGTGGCCCGCCGCGAGACACCGCTCGACCACGATCTGTCCCATCCGCCCGAGTCCGACGACGCCGAGGTCCATGGCGGGCGCACCGGCCCCGCGGGCGTAGCCCTTGCGGTCGCGCACGGGGAATGAGCGCGAAACGCGACCAGGGCTTGAATATCTCGGCACGCCTATCTGCCGTCGTGACCGACCACGACGACTTCGAGGGGACTCCGTGGGCGGGGGAAGACCCGGTGCGGGCACACGCCGAGACGCTCGTGGACTGGAGCGCGCGGGTCGAGGCGGGCGACCGGGTCGTCGTCCGCGTCGCGGAGGGCGCCCACGACCTCGCGGTCGCCGTCGCCGAGACGCTCGGCGACCGCGGCGCGACGCCGGTGTTCACCTACGACTCGAACGAGGTCTCGCGGGCGTACGCCCGTGCCGCGACCGCGGACCGACTGGACGAGCCGGCCGACGACCACGCGCTCGCGCTGTACGAGTCGGCGGACGTCGTCCTCTCGCTCGGGGGGGCGCGAAACGTCGCCGCGGAGGCGGACGTGCCGGACGCGAAGCGCCAGGCCCGGGCGCGAGGGAGCGCCACGGCCCGCGAGGCCCGCCTCGATACGGACTGGGTCTCGACGGTCCACCCGACGCGTGCGCTGGCCCAGCAGGCGGGGATGGCCTACGAGGCGTACGAGCGGTTCGTCTACGACGCCGTCCTGCGGGACTGGCGGGCGCTCGCCGACGAGATGCAGGCGATAGCGGAGCGTCTGGACGACGCCGCGGAGGTCCGGATCGTCGACGAGAATACCGACCTGCGGCTCGACATCTCGGGCCGAGTCGCGGTGAACTCCGCCGCGAGCGTCGCCTACGACTCGCACAACCTCCCGAGCGGCGAGGTGTTCACCGCGCCCAAGAGCGCCGACGGCGTCGTCACGTTCGACGTCCCCATGACGATCGAGAACCGGCGGGTGCGTGAGGTCACCCTGCGCTTCGAGGACGGCGAGGTGGTCGAACAGTTCGCGAGCGAGGGCGGCGAGGCGGTCGCGTCGGTCCTCGAGACCGACGAGGGCGCACGGCGGCTGGGCGAGTTCGGAATCGGGGCGAACGAGGGGATCACCCGGCCGACCGACTCGATCCTGTTCGACGAGAAGATGGCGGGGACGGTCCACCTCGCGCTCGGCCGGGCGTACGACGCCTGCGTCCCCGGCGGAACCGGGAACGAGAGCGCGGTCCACGTCGACCTCATCCGGCAGATGGGCGAGGGCTCGCGCCTGGAGGTCGACGGCGACCTCCTCCAGCGCGACGGCGCGTTCGTCGCGCCGTGACGCGGACGGTCGCCCACCGGGGCTTCCGGGCGCTCGCCCCCGAGAACACCGTCCGCGCGGCGCGGCGCGCGGTCCGCGACCACGACCCCGCGGCCGTCGAGGTGGACGTGCGCCCGACCGCCGACGGCGACCCGGTCTGTCACCACGACGCGCGGCTGGACGGAACCACCGACCGGCGCGGCCTGGTCCGGGAGACCCCGACCGAGGCGGTCTGTTCCGCCCGCGTCGCGGGCACCGACGCCACTGTGCCGCGGCTGTCGGCGGTTCTCGACGCCCTCGCTCCCGACACGACGGCCGTCGTCGAGGCGAAAGTCGACGGCCTGGGCGAAGACGACAGGGCCGCCTTCCGCGACCGGGTGCTCGGCCTCACCGCGGACGCGCCGCTCACGGTCGTCCACCAGTCGTTCGACGACCGGTGGGTGCGGGCGGTCGCGGCGCGGTCGACCGCGCCGGTCGCCGTGCTGGCGAGAGAGGACGCCACGGCCGCGCTGGAGGTCGCCCGCGAGGTCGGCGCACGGGCGGTCCACCTCGCGTGGCCGCTCGTCGAGCGCGCGGTCAGCGGCGGCGACGGGCCGACGCCCGACGCGGTCCACGACGCCGGCCTGGCGTGCTGGGCGTGGACTGTCGCGGACCGGGACGTCGCGGCGACGCTCGCGGCCGCGGGCGTCGACGCCCTCACCGTCGACGACCCCGCAGTCGTCGTCTGAGTCGGCGTTTCGACGCGCTTTTCTCCCGTCTAACTCCTATCCACGCCATGGCCGAGTTTCAGGTCGCCGTCGCGGACCCGGAGACGGGCGACACCTACCAGCGGACGATCGACGGACAGGACGCGAACCGGTTCACGGGCCGAGAGATCGGCGACGAGGTCGACGGCGGCGCCGTCGGCCTCGACGGGTTCACCGTCGAGATCACCGGCGGCTCCGACGAGACGGGCCGGCCGATGCGCGCGGACGTGCCCGGCACGAGCCTCAAGGAACTGCTCCTGACCGGCGGCGTCGGCTACGACCCGGAGCGCGACGGCGAGCGCCGGCGCGTCACCGTCCGCGGGCGCGAGGTGAGCGACGCGACGGCCCAGATCAACGTCCGCGTCGTCGACGGCGGCGACGTCGCCGCGGTCTACGGCGAGGACGCGGACGAGACGTAATGGCCCGGCTGGCGAGCGACGCGGTCGAGAGCGCCCGCGCGACGGTCGCGCGCAGCGGCGGTCCCCGGTCGCGACTCCTGCGGCTCCCCGCCGCGCTCGACGCGACCGCCGGCGATACTGTGCGGGTGAGCCTCGACGACGACGGCACGACGACCGACGGGTTCGCCCGCGTCGACGCCGACACGAAGGGGCCGTACCTCGCCGGCGTGTACGCCAACCGGCGGCTCGCCCGGACCGACGACGAGGGCGAGAACCTGCTCGCGCCGCTCCTCGCGGCGCGCGACCCCGGGTCGAGCCTCGTGCTTGACGTCCTCGACGCGGGCCACCACTACGGGATCAGACGCCCGGGTGACCGCGTCGTCTACGAGGTGCCCGAACGGCGCGACGACTCGCTCGCCGCCATCGCAGACCGCGTCGAAGACACCGAGTGAGACGGGAGGCCTTTGTCCCGTCCGCCGAACCGGGTCGTATGGACGTCGACCACGCACGCGACCAGTTCCTCGCGGGGGAGCGCCCCGACGAGGTGGTGCTGTATCTCGCCGACGAGGCCACCGACGCCGCGGCGCTCGTCGACCACGGCCTCGAGACCGACGACGGCGTCCTGCTCGTCCTCCCGGGCGAACAGGGCCGCGAGGCGTTCGCCGCCGGCACCGGCACCGACGCGATGACGTTCGCCGGGCAGGCGATGGGCGCGGAGGGGACGGTGGCGACGACGCTCGACGGCGGAACCTGTCCGGACGACGACGGCGAAGACGACCACGTCCTGCGATTCCTCCTCGCGTTCGCGGAGGAACAGAACGAGGACGTGGGCGGACAGTACGCCGAGGGCGGGGTGGTCCACGCCTACGCGCAGTGTTCCTGTGGGACTGCGTACTCGGACCGGTGGACGGTCGGAGACCGGGCGTGACATCCTCCTCGCCGT
>JBDGTD010000091.1:4865-13218 GCA_042217165.1 Haloferacaceae archaeon
TGCGTACTCGGACCGGTGGACGGTCGGAGACCGGGCGTGACATCCTCCTCGCCGTGAACAGCGTGGCGTCGAAGACGCCACGAGCAGACGGCGCAACGCGCCGTCGACGGCGAGACTTCCGCTGCATAGCGCCGACCCCGGTACCGCCCCACCGGTGGCCTGACGGACAGACGGGCGTCCCGACCGGAGGCGAGGGCGTCGTCAGACTCGCCTCACTCGGCCGCGTCGGCGCGCTCTGCCTCCGCTGCCACCCGCTCGAACGCCGCGAGGATCACCCGTCGCGTCGTCCGGCCCTCGCTCGTCCAGTGGGCGGCGTAGTCCAGCATGTCGTCGTAGACCTCCGGCTTGCAGCCCGCCGCCTTCGGGTGCCCGCCGCCGTTCACCCGGTCGGCGACCTCGTGACACCGTGCGAACGTCTCCGACCCGCGGATCGACGCCGACCCGGCGGGCTTGACGATCACCGCGGCATCGGCGCCCTGTTCGCGGAGTTCGTCCGCGACCTCGTTCTGGCTACAGCGGCCGTACGTCGCCGCGACGGTCCAGGGGCCGACCTCGTGGGTCGTCGCGCGCTCGACGGCCGTCTCGACCAGCGCCTCCTTCTCGACCCGACGCTCCGCGAGGTAGTCGTGGACCGTCTCGGGCAGGTCCGGGCCGTGGTCGCCGACGATCGCGAGATACTCCTCGTCGTCGGCCCAGTGGGCGTAGTCGGCCAGGTCGTCGCTCCGGGGGTCCTCCTTCAGCCAGAGGTCGTGGTCGCGGGTGACGGCGACGAGTTCCCGGAGATGAGATGGAAACTCGTGGTCGAGCGAGCGCAGCGCCACGTCGGCGGAGCACTCCTCGTCGCTCGGGCCGACGACGAGGTCGACGCCCGCGGCACGCACCCGTGACGCGACCTCGTCGTCCCACTGGTGGTGGTCGAACCACCGGACCGAGGCGGCGCGCTCGACGAGCGCGGGGAGTTCGTCCGCGACGTACCGGTAGTCGTCGGGACAGAGGTCACAGACGAAGACCTCGACGCCCGCGGGCGCGAACCGCGCCACCCGGTCGAGCGCGTCCTCGAGACTGTAGGGGCTCGCGCCGACGAGGGCGACGGCGGAGTCGGCTCCGTCCTCGCTCGCGTCCTCGTCCGTTTCGCTCGCGTCTTCGCCGGCCAGCCGCGCCGCCAGCGCGTCCTCCGCGGCGACCGCCGAGAGCGTCGCGTCCCGCGCCGCGCGGACCAGCGCCGCACAGGCGAGGCCGTCGGCGTCGCGGTCGGCGATCACGACCGTCTCTGCGTCCGCGACGGCCGCTCGCGTGCGCTCTTCGGCGTGCTCCTCGTCGAGCGAGTCGGGGTAGAAAAAGCCCGTCCCGGGAAGCCGTGACTTCCGGTCGAGCGAGAGTCCCGCCGTGTCGATGAGTTGGTCGTCCATGTCTGAACGGCGGCCGCTCGCGGCAAAAGCCCGCGGATCGACCGTCGGGCCCCCGCGGCACGCGGCCGCTAAGCCGTCCGGACAGGCCGGTCCGCGAACGAGCCGGGCACGCACGGCGCCGCCTCGCGGCGTTCGCGGCCGGCGACCGTGGGCGCGGTCAGTTCTCCAGTCGACGGACCGTGAGGACGGGAACGGGACACGACCGCACGACCCGCTCGGCGACGCTCCCGACCAGCAGGCGGTGTTCGCCGTGGCGGCCGCGGGTGCCGGTCGCGACGACGTCCGCGTCGACCTCGCGGGCGTGTGCGAGAATCTCGTCGGCGGGGCGCCCCTCCCGGACCGCTGTCGTCACCTCGACGCCGCGCTCCTCCGCGCGCCGACGGGCCGACACGAGTGCCTCGCCGCCCGTCTCCTGCAGCGCGTAGCGGAGTTCGTCGCGCACCCGGTCGGGCGACCCGTTCAACTCCTCCTCGTCGAGGACGTACAGCGTCTCGACGCGAGCCTCGAACCGCGCGGCGAGGTCCAGCGCGGCCGTCACGGCGCGCTCGACGCTCTTGCTCCCGTCGGTCGCGATCAACACCTTGTCGAACGACGGAACGCTCACGGTCGGGGCTGGCCCGGGGCGGTGGTAAGTATCCCGATACCGAGGTCGGGCCGTTCGGGTCGAAAACTCTGGTCCGGTGACCGGGGACGCGGGGACGGCCGGCGCCCGAGCGTCCCGGCGCGCTTTTGACCCCTCCCGGCACAGCCCCGGTATGGAGGTCGACATCGTTCTCGCCCCCGTCGACGGCAGCGCGGAGTCGACGCGGGCGGCCCGGTACGCGGTCGCGGTCGCCGCGAAGTACGACGCCGGGGTCCACGCGGCGTACGTCCTCGACGAGAAGGCCTCGCGCGCGGTCGAAACCGGGGCGGTCGACGACGCGGAGCTCCGTGCGGAGACCAGGAGCTTCCTCGCCGACCTGCGGGCGCTCGCCGACGAGGCGGGCGTCTCGCTCCAGCCCTCGATGGCCTACGGCTACTCGACGCAGGTGAAGACCCGCCACCCCGGAAGCGTCGTCCTCGACCTCGCCGAGACTGTCGACGCCGACTTCCTCGTCGTTCCGCGCGAGCCCGAGAGCCACGAGAGCTTAGAGCGCACCGCAGAGTACGTCCTGTTGTACGCGAGTCAGCCCGTACTCTCGGTGTGACCGTCCGGGCACAGCCGCAGACACATCTCGAGTTCGAAGCTCCCGCTCTCGCTCGTCTCGAACCCCGTCTTCTTGTAGAGCGCGACCGCCGGGGCGTTCCAGCGCTCGACGGTGAGCCACACCCGGTCGACGCCGTGGTCTGCGCCGTACCCGAGCGCGGTCCGCAGGAGTTCGGTTCCGATCCCCGCCCCCTGGTGTGACTGGAGGACGAAGATCGCGAGTTCGTGTTCGTCGCCGTCCGGGACGAGCGTCACGTGGCCGACGGCCGCCTTCGACTCGCTCGCGACCGCGACGACGTTCCAGCAGTCCTCGGCTAACACGCTGCCGACCCAGTCGCGGATCGCCGTCTCGCCGGTCGGCGGGATGCCCTGCGCCCGGTCGGCGGGGTCGAACTCGCGGTACATCTCGACGAGCATTGCCGTCGCGCGGTCGCGGTCGAGGTCCGACCCGACCCCGAGGATCTGGATCGACCGCCCCTCGTCGTCGACGAACGCCCGCGGCGGGGTCGGGAACGGCCCGACCGACTCCTCGGGGTACTCGCGCCCGCTCATCTGATCAGCGTCACCGAGACCGGGGCGTTCACGACGACGAACTGTGCGATCGAGCCGACCTGGACCTTCCCCATCGGGCTCCGCTCGCCGCCGCCGAGAACGATCCGGTCGAACCCCTCGCGCTCCGCGAGGCCGATCAGCTCGCTCCCCGGATGCCCCTCCAGCCGGTAGACCCGTGCCTCGACGCCCGCCGCTGCGAGCCGCTCGCGGACGTCGTCCTCGATCTCGTCCGGCGTCGACTCGGACGACGGGTTCTCGAGCACCGCGACCGACAGCTCGTCGCCGGTCGCGCGAACGCGGGTGAGGGTCCGTTCCAGCGCCCGGAGTCCGTCGTCGGTCCCACCGACGCCGAGCAGTAGCTTCACGCCCGCCCCCTCCAGCGCCCCGGCGAAAAACCCTCCCTTCTGTCTGTCTGACGCGCGACCGACGCCGACGGAACGCTTTTCGAGCGACCGCCCCAGGATTCCGTATGGGAGCGGAGGGTAGCCAGACCGAAGAGGAGGCGGCAGACACTGCCGACCTCCCGCCGGACGTCCGGAGGTACGAACGGTTCACCAAGATGGACGGCGCGCAGTACGACCGCGTCAACGAGTTCATGCGGGACCGGACGTACATCACCGCCCGCGAGTGGGCGCTCGCGCGCCTCTGTGCGGACTTCCGGACCGAGACGGGAGTCGAGATGACGAAGATCGGAGAGAACCTCCCCGAACTCGTCCCGTTCATGACCGACACCTACTCGCCACAGGCCGTGAATCAGGCCCGTGCCTCCTTCGAGGAGAAGGTGCGGATGGCCGGCGCGACGTTTCTCTACGGCGCGATGTCCGGCTTTTTCACCGCCGACGAACTCGACGACCTGATGTACGAGGTGACCGAGACCGCGAAGTTCCTCCTCGAGGTCGAGGGCGTCGACCTGGCCGTCGCCGAGGAACTGGAGGCCGAAGACCGCATCTCCGCGGTGATGCGCGAGGTGCGCGAGGCCAGCGCCGACCTCCGCGAGGAGGAGGCCGAGGCCGCCGACTAGCGGCGCACGTTCCGGCCCCGCGCCGGCCCGAACCGGGCCGTGTCGCCGCGCTCGTACGCGATCTCGCCGCGAAGAAGCGTGAGCGACGGGAACACCGCCGAATCGCCCTCGAACGGCGTCCACCCGCACCGCGAGTGGAGCCGCGCCCCGCGAACCGGGCGCGTCTCGGTCTCGTACAGGGCGAGGTCGGCGTCCGCGCCCGTCTCGACCCGCCCTTTCCCCGGCAGGTTCAGCAGCTCTGCCGGCTCCTCGGCGGTCGCCTCCCGCACCCGCTCGACCGAGAGCGGGTCGTCCGGGTCCCGCGCGCGCGCCAGCAGGAGCGGGACCATCGTCTCGACGCCGGGGACACCGCTCGGGGCCGACCAGACGTCGGCGTCCTTCTCGGCGCGGGCGTGTGGCGCGTGGTCCGTCGCGACGGCGTCGACCGTTCCGTCGACGAGCCGGTCGTACAGCCGCGCGCGGCGGTCGGGCGACCGGAGCGGGGGGTTCATCCGGCCGAAGGTCCCCAGGTCGTCGAGGTCAGAACGGTCCAGGAGGAGATGGTGCGGGGTCGCCTCGCAGGTGTGGCGCGTGTCGGCCACGAGGTCGACGGCCTCCGGCGTCGACGTGTGTGCGACGTGGAGCCGCGCGCCCACGACCTCCGCGAGTTCGAGGGCGCGTTCGACGGCCGCGACCTCGGCCTCCGGAGTTCGAAACGCGCTCCAGGCGTCCGCGTCCGACCGCTCTCTCGCCCCCTGGTCGAACAGGCTCGCGTCCTCGGCGTGGACCGTCACGAGGACGTCGCGGGCGGCCGCGCGCTCCAGCGCGTCCCGGAACGTCGCCGTCTCGACCCCCATGTCGCCCGTCGAATCCGCGAGAAACACCTCGCCCAGCGCACACAGCGGGCGGTCGAGCAGCGAGCCGGGCTCCCAGTCCGGCGTCACGCCGCCGTTGAGCCCGTAGTCCACGACCGACGCCCCTGCCAGCCGCGCCTTCCGGTCGAACGCCGCGCCGGTCGTCGTCGGCGGGTCGGTGTTTGGCTGGTCGACGACCGTGGTTACGCCGCCCGCGGCGGCGCTCCGCGACCCCGTGGCCCACGTCTCCTTGTGCGAGAAGCCGGGCTCGCGGAAGTGGACGTGTGCGTCGACGGCGCCCGGCAGCAGGAGGCGCCCGTCGGCGTCGCGCACCCGTTCGTCTCCCCGACCCGTGAGGCCGGTCGCGACCGCCTCGACGCGTCCGTCTGTGACCCGCACGTCCCGTCGCCGACCGTCGCTCAGGGCCGCGTTCCTGACGAGCATGGCGGCGAATCGGTCGCGCGCGCCTAAACCCTCGCTCTCTCGCGCCCTCGCACCGCAGGCTCCAAGCCGACGGCGGCTCTCTCTCCGGCCATGTCCTACCGCTGTGACGGCTGTGGCGCCTCTCTCGGCGCACGCGAGGACTTAGAGCGGCGCTCGGGCGTCGCCCGCCGGTCGTGGGCGTGTGGCTACTGTGGGGTGACGGTGCCCACACAGGTCGCGGAGCGTCTCCAGCACCGGCGGGACGGCTCGCCGACCGATAGACGGTAAGGGGCGCGGCCGGCACGGGGGTCCGCCCCGCGAGTGTCCGGCGATTGGTCGTCAGACAGGGGGTCGAGACGAGAACTGCGCCAGCCGGGCGGGACCGGAGCGATAGCCCCCCACAGCGGCCGTATCCCGTGGCCCGGCGCCTGCCAGTGCGGCGACACGAACGCGTACACGCCCGGTCGGGCGATACGGAGTCGGGTCCCGCCGATACGGACAGCCCCACGCCCACCCCGGCGACTCCGGCGGGGAACACGTGGCCCGGATCCGTTTACCGACTTCACGCCAAACACTCTTTACACCGCGGCGTACCTTCGCCCGAGAGCCGACGATGTTCATCGACCGGGAGACGTTCGAGGACGCGAGCGAGGACGAACTCGCGGACCTCTCTGTCCCAGACGAGGTTCTCGGCGTCCTCGCCGCCCACGACGACCGGGCGTTCGAGACGCGCGAGATCGCGTCCCGGATCGATATCGACGCGGGCGCGGTCAGCACCGCCCTCTCGCGACTGACGGATCGTGGGTTGGTCGAGCACAAGACGACGTACTGGGCAGTGACCGACGACATCGCGCGACTCGAGCGCTACAGCGGCTACGAGCGGGCGACGGCGCTCTTGACCGAGTCTGTCGAGTGGTCGGTCAGCCGGCTCAGCTCCCGGATCGTGAACGTCTCGTACGGGGTGTCGACGAGGACGCCCAGCACGTCGTTCGTGGCCTCGTGTTCGAGATCCTTAGATACTGATAGCTAACGGTTGCTGAGTAGAGAGGATGTAGTCAGTACCAGCGAGTTAGTACGTCGACCAGTCAGTTCTGAACCAGTCGCCGAGCCCTGAGACGGCCGGTTCTCGTCCGGATTCCGCCGCAAGTTGTTTTTATAATACTCCTAAATGAGTAGACGATGCGATTCAGCGCTCAACAAGAGATTCGGATCCTCCACGTCGACGACGAGCCTTCGATAACCGACCTGACGGCAACCTTTCTCGAACGCGAGGACGAGCAGTTCAGCGTTGAGACAGCCACCAGTGCCGATGAGGGACTGCAACACCTCGGTGACCGCCCACCTGACTGTATTGTCTCGGATTACAATATGCCCGGTATGGATGGCCTGGAGTTCCTGCAGGCCGTTCGAGACGACTACCCCGATCTTCCGTTTATACTGTTTACCGGGAAGGGAAGTGAGGAGGTCGCCAGCGACGCCATCTCCGCCGACGTCACCGACTACCTCCAAAAGAAGAGCGGCACCGAACAGTATGAACTGCTCGCCAACCGGATCCGTAACGCCGTCGACGCACGACGCGAGGCCAAGCGTGCCGACAGACAGGAGCAACTGATGCGCCTGACGGAATTCGCCGGTGATACCGGTGGATTCGAACTCGACGTGGAGAGTGAGACGCTCCTGTTGACTGACGGCACTCGCCGACTCGTCGGCTTGCCCGAGGACGCTCACCTCGATTTGGAGGAAGCGATCGAACTCTACCACCCGGACGACCAGGCGGACGTTCGACAGACGCTCAACCAGACACTCGAGGCTGGCGAACAGACGCGGGGCACGTGGCGTCTCCAGACGCGTGACAACGACGAACGGCTCGTGGACGTTACGATCGTGCCAGCCACCGAGGGTGACGACGTCAGCACGCTTCGAGGTTCTGTCCACGATATCACCGAACGCAGAGAGCGACAGCAGGAGCTCCAGCGTCTCCAGCAGGCCATCGATGGCGCGAACGTCCCCATCACGCTCGCTGACCCCTCCAGAGAAGACGATCCGCTGGTCTACGTCAACGACGCCTTCGAGGCCGTGACCGGCTATCCACCCGAGGAAGCACTCGGGCGCAACTGCCGGTTCCTCCAGGGCGAGCACACCGACCCCGAGAAGGTCACCGCGCTCAGCAACGCTATCGACGACGAGGAGCCGATCTCCATCGAACTGCGCAACTATCGGAAGGACGGCACCGAGTTCTGGAACCGCGTGACGCTCACCCCGATCTACGACGACTCCGGCGATCTCGTTCGGTATCTCGGCACGCAAGAGGACATCACCGAGCGGAAAGAACGCGAGCGCGAACTCAGGACGGAACGACAGTTCATCGAGCAGGCACTCGATACGCTCGACGACCTGTTCTACGTGCTCGATCCGGACGGCACTCTCCGACGGTGGAACGACCGAGTTCCCGAGATTACGGGCTACAGCGACGAGGAGTTGGCCGATATGGATGCGATCGAACTGTTCCCCGACGGTGACCGCGAGACTATCGCCGGCGCTATCGAACGGACACTGGCGGACGGAGAGGCCACAGTCGAAGCCGACCTGCGGACTGCCGACGGCGACCGTCTCCCCTACGAGTTCACCGGCGCACAACTGACCGACGAGGACGGAACCGTGACCGGCCTAGTCGGGGTCGGCCGGGATCTGACCGACCGGCGCCAGCGCGAACGCCGGTTCCAAGCGCTCGTCGAGGAATCCAACGATATCATCTCTATCGTCGATGCTGAGGGCGTGTTTCAGTATCAGAGCCCGTCGATCGAACGGATACTCGGATACGATCCAACCGAAACCATCGGTGACACGGCGTGGGAGTACGTCCATCCCGACGATCGTGCTGACCTCATCGAGGCGTTCGAACGCGGCGTCGCCGATCCGGACGCGAATC
>JBDGTD010000078.1:0-12928 GCA_042217165.1 Haloferacaceae archaeon
TCGAGGGGACGCCCGCGTTCGTCCACGGCGGCCCGTTCGCGAACATCGCCCACGGGACGAACTCGCTCATCGCCGACAAGGCCGCCTTCGGGATGGGCGACTACCTCGTCACAGAGGCCGGCTTCGGCTCGGACCTCGGGGCCGAGAAGTTCATGAACATCGTCTGTCGGCTGGGCGATATGACGCCGAACGCGGTCGTACTCGTCGCCTCGGTCCGGGCGCTGAAGTACCACGGGCTGGACCAGTGGCCGGTCGACTACGACGAGGTGGACGAGGCCGGCGTCGACGCGGTCGAGGCCGGCTTCGCGAACCTCGACAAGCACGCCCGGAACCTCCAGCAGTTCGGCGTCCCGGTCGTCGTCGCGGTCAACCGCTTCCCCGACGACACGGACGCGGAGATCGCGGCGGTACTCGACCACTGCCGCGAGGACCTCGGCGTCCGCGCGGCCGAATCCGAGGTGTTCGAACGCGGCAGTGAGGGGGGAGTCGGCCTCGGCGAGCGGGTGATCGAGGCCGTCGACGAGTCGGACGAGGACGAGTTCACCTACCTCTACGACGACGAGGCGTCGATCACGGAGAAGATCGAGACGGTCGCGACCGACATCTACGGCGCGGACGGCGTGAAGTTCACCGGCAGCGCACTCGACGACATCGAGCGCATGGAGGGCCTGGGCTTCGGCGACCAGCCGGTCTGTATGTCGAAGACGTTCCACTCGCTGAGCGACGACGCGGCCAGGAAGGGCGCGCCGGCGGGCTGGGAACTGGAGATCAGCGAGGTCTACCCGTCGGCCGGCGCCGGCTTCCTCGTCGCGCTCACTGCCGACGCGCTGACGATGCCGGGGCTCCCGCAGCGACCCGCCGCGGCCGACATGGATATCGACGCCGACGGCGACATCTCGGGGCTGTTCTAGCCCCCGCGACGGCGACCCTGGGGGGCGCCGACGGCGGCCGGGCGAACGCTTTTTTCGATGCCGACGCCACTGGTGACGATGGTCGAGTGGCCGTGGCGCCGCGGCGAGGACGACGGGGAATCGGGCGCCGGCCACCCGGACGCAGTCGTCGTCTGTGCCTTCCAGGACGGGACGATCGCCGTCTACGAGGACCGGGTCGCCGTCGAGCGCCCCGGGCGCTCGCGGTTCGACGACGTGACCATCCCGCTCGCGTCTGTCGTCGGCGTCGACTACGACGAGGGACTCACGGTCGGCTACCTCCAGGTCGAACACGCCGACATCGACTCCGACGCGGGCGGACTCATGTCCGACCCGGTCAACGAGCGGACCGTCCACTTCGGGCGCGGGAGCCGGGCGTGTGCTCGTCGCGCCCGCGACGCGGTTCTGGAGCGGGCGACGGGGTGAGCGGCCGCGCTACTCGACGGCCGCGATCGCCTCGATCTCGAGGGCGGCACCTTTCGGGACCGACCCCACCTCGACCGCGCTCCGGGCCGGCGGATCGGCCTCGAAGTAGCCGCCGTACGTCTCGTTCATCTCGTCGAAGTCGTCGATGTCGTCGAGGTAGATCGTGAGCTTCAGCGCGTCCCCGAGGGCCAGCCCCTCCGACTGGAGGATGGCTGCGACGTTGTCGAGACACTGTGCGGTCTGTTCGGCGACCGGGGCGTCGTCGAGCAGGTCGCCGTCGGGCGTCAGCGGGAGCTGACCCGCCGTAAAGAGGAGGTCGCCGTTCGTCGTCGCCTGGCTGTACGCTCCGACCGCCGCGGGCGCGTCGTCGGTGCTGATGGTGCGTTTCACGGCCGGCTCGACTCGCGGGGTCGGATTAAATCCCGGCCCCGCGACCCCCGACCGCCGGCATCTATTTCTTCGTACGGAGCCACCCGTGTGGAGTGGCCGACGGTACCGACAGCACGACCGGCACCGCGGTCGAGGAGGTGTTCTACCCGCGAGACCGGATCGCGCTGGTCGACTGGCAGCGGGTCTCGGGCGCGAAGCCGGCGGTGGTACTCACGGCGATCGTGGTGTTGCTCGCGTTCGTTACCGGGCTCTCGAACCTGAGCAGCGAAGCCGTCGCGCTCGACGGCCCGCTCGCGGGGGTACTCCCCGGCGCGGCGGCGTTCGCGCGGTTCGGCGGGGTCCTGTTCGCGTTCGCGCTCGGGCTCGTCACGGTCGGACTGCGGCGGCGCAAGCGCTTCGCGTGGCAGGTCGCGGTCGTCCTGCTTCCCGCGCTCGCGCTCGTGCCGCTGACGACGTTCCAGCGCACCGACATCCCGCTCCTGCTCGCGGTCGCGCTCGCGTTCCCCCTGCTCTTTCGCAACGGGGAGAGCTTCGACCAGACGATCGAACTCGAGCCGCTCCAGATCGCCTCGCTCTCGGCGTTTCTCGCCGTCGGTCTGTACGGCACGGTGGGCTCGTACAGCCTGCGGGGCCAGTTCGCCGAACTCGACTCGTGGAGCGACGCCGTCTACTACGTCATCGTCACGGTCGCGACCGTCGGCTACGGCGACGTGACGCCCGTCACCCCACTCGCGCGGTGGTTCTCGCTCTCGGTCATCGTCTTCGGGACCGGCGCGTTCACCGTCGCGGTTGGGGCGCTCGTCGGCCCGGCGATCGAGTCGCGGATGGCCGCCGCCTTCGGAAACATGACCGCATCGGAACTCACGCTGCTCGAGGACCACGTCGTGGTCCTCGGCCACGGCGACGTCACGGAACCGCTCTTAGAGACGCTCGACGGCGAGACGGAACTCGTCGTCGTTACCCGCGACGCGGACGCCGCCGCGGCGCTCGACGACGCGTCGGTGAACGTCCTCACCGGCGACCCGGCGGACGAATCGGTCCTCGAGGACGCCCGGGTCGCCGCGGCCAGCGGCGTCGTCGTCGGCAGTGACGACGACGCACAGGACGTACTGGCCGTCATCGCGGCGAAGTCCGTCGCGCCCGACGTCCGCGTGGTCGCGCTCGCGAACCAGGGAAAACACGTCGAGAAGCTCCGCTCGGTCGGGGCGGAGGAGGTCGTCGACCTGCGGACCATCGGGGGGCGACTCCTCGGCGAGTCCGTCCTCAGCGGGGAGACGGTGACCGACCCGTTCGCGGAGGAGTGACCGGCCCGACGTACTTTACGTGTGTGACTCACACACGTCTGTATGGCGACGGCCGAGACCGGAGGGACCGGCGTCACCGACGCGTTGTTGACGCTGTGTGTCGTCTCCGGCGCGGTCGTCTGTTCGGGCTTTTTCTTTCCCGGGTTCGTCGGCGCCGCCGTCTCAGGGGTGACGTGGCTCGTCGTCGCGCTGGTCTTTTTTACGTCGGGGCTCGCCTACCTCGCCGTCCTTCCGGGCGAGACAGACGCGGGGGAGTCGATTCTGCTCCGGGTGCGACGGACGGGCGTGGTCAGAACGCTCCGGGAGTTTCTCGCCGCCCACGACCCGCTGGTGCTCGGCCCCCCGCTCGCCGTGTTCGTCGGGTTCGTCGGCGTACAGGTCCTCTTCCCGACGGCGACGGCGTCGGCGGTCGGCGTCGTCTCGCGGGCGGCCCTGCGCGGGTTCGGCCCCTTCTTCCTCGGAAGCGTGCTGGTCGCGGTCGGCTACTGCCTGTTCTTGCTGCTCGGCCCGTGGGGTGACATCCGTCTCGGCGGCCCGGACGCCGAGCCGACCTACACCTACCCGACGTACTTCGCGCTCGTGTTCACGGCGGGTATCGCCGCAGGCATCGTGTTCTGGGGTCCGGCGGAGTCGATCGTCCACTACCAGAACCCGCCGCCGTACTTCGGCGCGGCACCGACGTCTGCCGCGGCCGTAAACGGGGCGCTCACCTACACGCTGTTCCACTGGGGGCTGTCGGCGTGGAGCCCGTACGCCGTCGTCGGGGTGCCGATCGCGTACTACGTCTTCGAGCGCGGCGCGCCGCTGCGGGTGTCGGCCATCCTGACGCCCGTCTTCGGGCCCGACGGCCTGGACGCGCTCCCGGCGCGGCTGGTCGACACGCTGGCGGTCTTCGCCACCGTCGGTGGGATCGCGACCTCCGTCGCGCTCGTGAGCCAGCAGTTCCTCGCCGGCATCGGGGTCCAGTGGGGCGTGACCACCGGGTCTCTCGGGCCCGTGCTGTTCGTCGCCGGCCTGACGGTCGTGTTCGTCCTCTCCGCGGTCACCGGCGTCCACCGCGGTATCCGCCGGCTCGCGGCGTTCAACGTCGCGCTGTTCGGCCTGTTCGCCGTGCTGTTCGCGGCGGTCGCGCCGCGGGCGTTCGTCGTCGACCGCGGCGCGGCGGCGCTCGGGAGCTACGCCGTCGAGTTCCTGCCGCTCTCTGTCTACGCCGGGGGCGAGTGGGTCGCGGAGTGGACCGTCTGGAACTGGTCGTGGTGGTTCTCGTGGGCGCCCTTCGCGGGGCTGTTCGTCGCTGCGCTCTCGCGGGGGCGCCGGATCCGGACCGTGGTGTTCACGACCGTCGTCGCCACCTCGGCGGCGACGATGGCGTGGTTCGTGCTCCTCGGCGGGACGGCGCTCTCGCTCCAGCGAAGCGGCGCGGCGGACCTCCTCGCCGCCGCGGCCCGCGGGGGCGCCGAGACGGCCGTCGGATTTCGGCTGTTCGCCGCGCTCCCGCTCGGAGAGCTGCTCACGTTCCTCTTTCTCGCGCTCATCGTCGTCTTCATCACCACCTCGGCGGACACGTCGACGCTCGTGGTGTCGGTGCTGGCGACAGAGCGCGGCGTCGCGCCGGAGACCCGGAGCGTCGTCTTCTGGGGGGTCTTCCAGGGGGTCGTCGCCGTCTCGCTCCTGCTCGTCGGCGGCGGGGAGAGCCTGCAGACGCTGGCGGTACTCACCGGTGGCCCCTTCGCCGTCCTGTCGCTCGTCGCGCTCGCCGGCCTGACGCTCTCGCTCTACCGCCGCGAGCGGGGGGAAGGCCACCGCTCTATCGTCCGGCGGGCCGTCGACCGGCTGCCGACGATCCAGGCCCACCACGACATCGACCCGCCGGAGAAGTGATCGCCCGGTAAGACTCGCGGCCCCGCGGAGCCCGGCCGGGCGTCAGCCCTCGTCTCGGACGGCCGCGAGGTCGTCGCGCGTGTCCACGTCTCGCCGGACGCCGGGGTCGCCCGTCTCGACCAGCGCCGAGTCAGCGCCCGAGCGGAGGAGTTCTCGCCCGCCGACGTCGCCCTCGACGCCGGCGAGCGCCGGGAACTGCGACGCGTCGAAGAGGACGGGGTTGCCACGGACGCCGTCGTGGGCGGCCGCGAGCGCCGATCCGCGCCCGGCACGGTGGGCAGCGACGAGCAGGGAGACCGTCTCGGAGGAGACCCTCGGCATGTCCCCGAGCGCGAAGACGGCGGCGTCGACGTCGGTATCGAGGTCAGCGTCGAGCGTCTCGACCGCGGCCCGGACGCTCGTGGCCTGCCCGTCGGCGTAGTCGGGATTCTCGACGACGGTGAGTCCCAGTCCGTCGACGGCGGCGCGCACCCGGTCGGCCTCGTAGCCCACGACGGCGACGAGGGAGTCGAGCCCCGCGTCGACGAGCGTCCGGGCGGCGTGTCGCGCCAGCGGTTCGCCGTCGAGGTCGGCGAGCAGTTTGTTCGCGGCCCCGAACCGCGAACTCGTCCCGGCGGCGAGGAGGACGCCCGCGACGCGCGTCTCGGGGCGGCCGGCCGTCTCGAACGGCGGCGCGACCACCGAGAGTCCGTCGTCGCCCCCCATCACTCGACGACCGGATAGGGAACCACGTCGACCGTCTCGCCGGCCGCGCGGTCCGCCTCGGTCAGGAAGAACCCGTCTGCGCGCGTGGCGCGCGTGCTGGACGAGAGGACGCTCGGGTCGAACGTCTCGTCGTAGACGGGGAGCGACGAGGTGACGTGTCCGAGCGGCACGGCGTCACCGTCGACGAGTTCGACGGGGACGGCGTACTCGAACGTCTCGGGGCCGATACCGAGGTCCGTCGAGAGCGTCGCCGGAACGGTCGACAGAGGCCGGTCGCCGACGAAAAAGGGGCGCGCGACGAGCGTGGCGATGGCGTGTGCGCCCACCGGCTTCCCCGGGATCGCGACCGCGACGGCGTCGTGGTCGGGGAGTTCCGCGACGGCGATCGGCTTGCCCGGCCGGACGCTGACGCGGTGGAACACCACCTCACCGAGGTCGCGGAGCGCCCGGACGACGTGGTCTTTCTTCCCGACGCTCGTCCCGCCGGTCGTGACGACGACGTCGTTCGCGTCCGCGAGGGCGGCGATCCGGTCCCGAACGCGGTCGTACTCGTCCGGGACGGTCCCCGCGTGGCTCGCGGCGTGGCCCCACGACCGGACGAGTCCGGCGAGCATCGGCGAGTCGAGGTCGCGCTGGCGGCCCTCGTGGAGTTCTGTGCCGGTCGCGAGGAGGGCGACGTCGAAGCGCTCGTGGACGACGACCTCGTCGCGTCCGAGGTCGCCGAGGAGGAGGGTGTCTTTCGGGGAGAGGCGCTCGCCGGCCGAAAAGAGCGTCTCGCCGGCGGCGACGTTGCTCCCGCGCTCGTAGACGTACGTCCCGGGATCGAGAGGGTGGCCCCGGAGTCGCCCCGCCTCGACGGTCGCCTCCTCCTGTTTCAGCACGGCGTTCGCGCCCGCCGGCAGCGGGGCCCCGGTGAAGATGCGGACGGCCTCGCCGGGGCCGAGTTCGGGCGGGTCGTCCTCGGGAAACACCTCTCGCTCCCGCAGGTCGAGCGGGTAGTCGTCGGTCGCGTCGAGGGCGTAGCCGTCCATCGTCGCGTGCGACCGCGGCGGCCGGTCGGTCTCGGCGACGAGGTCGGCGGCGAGCGTCCGGCCCGCGGCGTCGGCCAGCGAGACAGTCTCTGTCGCGAGCGCCGGGAGGACGCGATCCCGGAGCGCGAGGACGCGGTCGACCGCCGCGGCCCGGTCGAGGGGGGCGTCGTGGTCGTTGCTCACGGACGGCCGGACGGGCCCGCCCGTCTTGAGTCGGTCGGCACCCTCAACATTCATATGTTGCTCGGCGGTCAAAAGATCATGAACGTGCCGGTCGACGGTCGGCCGGCGCTCCACCCGTCACACCCAGTTCAGATGTCCGACGACAGCACCCCTCGGAGGAGCGACGAATCGCCCGGACCCGACAGCCACGCCGCCGGACACGAGGTGACGCCGAGTGACTGAGCGCTCCTCTGCGTTCTCGGACCTCGCAGAGGACGACCTCTGGGAGATGTTCGAGGCGGCGGACTACGTCGCCGACGACGAACTGACGACGACGCTCTACCTCGCGCTCCGCCTCGGCAAGCCGCTCCTCGTCGAGGGCGAGCCCGGGAGCGGCAAGACAGAGCTCGGCAAGGTGCTCGCGGAGGGGTTCGACACGGAGCTCGTGCGCCTCCAGTGCTACGAGGGGCTGGCGGCGGAGCAGGCGCTCTACGAGTGGAACTACACGAAACAGCTGCTGGCGGTACAGGCCGACGAGGGGACGACGGCGGACGACGCCGGCTCGGTGTTCACCGACGAGTACCTGTTCGAACGGCCGCTCCTCCGGGCGCTCCGCGCCGAGGGCGACGCGCCGCCGGTCTTGCTCATCGACGAGGTCGACCGCGCCGACGAGGAGTTCGAGGCGTTCCTGCTCGAGGTGCTCTCCGACTTTCAGGTGTCGATCCCCGAGTACGGCACCGTCGGAGCCGACCGTCCGCCGGTCGTGATCATCACCTCGAACCGGACCCGCGCGCTGAGCGACGCGCTGAAGCGTCGGTGTCTCTACCTCCACGTCCAGCCGCCGTCGTTCGACGACGAGGTCGAGATCGTCCGCCGGAAGGTGCCCCAACTCGACGCGGCGGTCGCGGCGGAGGTGTGTCAGATCGTCCAGGAACTGCGCGAGGAGGCGTTCCTGAAGCAGCCGGGGGTCGCGGAGACGCTCGACTGGGCGCGCGCGGTCGCGACGCTCCGGAGCGACGGCGACGGCTCGTCGCTCGACCCCGACGAGATTCGCCGGACGCTCGGGACCCTGCTCAAGGAGGCAGCCGACGTCGAGCAGGTCGACACCGACCTCCTGAAGCGGCTCGTCGACGCGGCCGAGCGAGCGCGCGCCGAGGCGACGTGACCATGTCCGGCTCCGGAGACACACCCGACTTCGTCGCCGCGCGCGAACACGTCCTCCGGGAGGTCGTGCGCCTCGAGCGACAGCTCCGGCGGGCGGGCGCGAACGTCCCGGTCAACGCCGCGCTGGCCGCGACGGAGGCGCTCGCGGCGGTCGGCGTCGGCGACCGCGAGGCCGTCCGCGCGGCGACCCACGCGACGCTCGTGCAGAGCCCGAGAGACGGCGACCTGTTCGCGGAGGCGTTCCCCGAGTTCTGGCACCGCCTCCGGACCGGCCTGGAGGCGACGGCGGCCCACGACGGGGCGGGCGACCGGCTGGACGGCCTCGGGAACGGCGAGTCCGAGGGGCTGTCGATGGAGCCGAACGGGGCGCTCGACGCCGGGGACGCCCGGGACCTCGAGGAGGCGCTGGAGGGAGACGAGAGCGTGACTCCGGACGACCGGAGCGTCACCTCGCGGCGTGTCGCGGACACGCCGGCCGCGGAGACAGACCGCGAGGCCGGCGAGGAGCGCCCGGGGACGTACAGCACGGTCGGTGACCGGGCGGTCGTCGCGGCGGCCGAGACGGGCGGCGAGGCGGCCTCGGAGGCGACGATCCGGCGGTTCGAGCAGTCGCTCGCGACGCTGGCCGGACGGCGGTTCTCGGTCTCGCCGTCCGGCGACGAGGTGGACGCACGGCGGGCGCTCCGCGAGAGCATGGCCACCGGTGGAGTCACGATGACGCTCCCGACCCGGGAGCGGTCGGAGACGGCCTTTCGCACCTGTGTCTTCGTCGACGTGAGCCAGTCGGTTCTCGACGCGGTCGACCGACGGTTCCTGCTCTCCGTGCTCGACGCTCTCGTCACAGACGGGCGCTCGGCCCGCGTGTTCTTCTTCGACACCGACGTTCGCGACGTGACCGGGGCGTTCGCGTCGAGTCGCGGGGACCCCGCCGCGGCGCTCGCGAGCGCCGAGGTGGCGTGGGGCGGCGGCACCCGTATCGGCTCCTCGCTCGCGGCGGTCCGCGAGCGCTGGCCCGACGCCGTCGACCGGCGGACGGTCGCGATAGTTGTGAGCGACGGGCTGGAGGTCGGCGAGATAGACGAACTGGAGGCGGCGGCGGCGTGGCTCTCGCGCCGGTCGCGGGCGGTGCTGTGGCTCAACCCGCTCGCGACCTCGACGGAGTGGACGCCGACCTGCCGCGGGATGGTCGCGGCGGCGCCCTACGTCGACGGCGTGTTCGCCTTCGGCGGCGACGAGGACCTCGACGACGCCGCGAGACAGATCGCAAAACGCGGCGCCCGGGGACCCGTCGGCTACGAGTACGACTTCCGGGAGCGGGAGGCCGAGACGTGACCGCTCTGCTCGGGGCTGTTCGGGAGCGCCTGGCCGACCGGGCGGGCGAGGCGGCCGACCCGCGCGTGGTCGTCGGCGAGCGGCTGCTCGCGGTCGAACTCGTCGACCCGGACCACGGACCGCTCGTCGGGTTAGCCCACCGGCCGCCGGGCACGGCCGCGTTCGAGCTCGAGTTCGAGTTCGAGGGCCAGACGGTCGCCGACCTCGTAGCGGGCGCGACTGCGGCCGAGTCGCCGCCGCGGCGGGCCGCCGGCGTCGCGGCGCTGAACGCGCTCTCTGTCCCGGACGTCGACTGGCGGAGAGGCGACCCGATGGCGGGGCTACCGGCAGACGTGGAACGGGTCGCTACCGTCGGCCTGTTCCGCCCGGCGTTCGCGACGTTCGACGACGTGACGGTGCGGGTCGTCGAACGCGACCCGCCCGACCCCACGACGGTCGAGACGCCGTCCGGGGTCGCCGTCGAGACGTACGCGCCCGACGAGTGCGACCGGGCTTTCGCCGGCGCGGACGTCTGCTTCCTGACCGGGTCGACGCTCGTGTACGGCGGGACAGAGCGGTACCTGCTGGCGCTCGCGGAGGCGGGGGTGTCGCCGGTGGTGCTGGTCGGCGCGACCGCCTCGCACCGTCCGGAGCCGGCGTTCGCGGCCGGCGTCGACGTGGTGGCAGGCGCGCGCGTGACCGACCGGGAACGCGCGCTCGCGGGAGTGAGCGGGGGCGGGTGCGGGACCGACCTCCACGGCCACGGCGTCGAGAAGGTGTACGTGACGGCGTCGGGCCGGGAGCCGCGCGGACTGGCGGTCGGTGGGGGCGAGACGGACCGAGCCGAGACCGACGGAGCGTACCGAGGTGCGGAGAGACAGCCATGAGCAACAGCGACTGGAGCGTACCGGAGAGCGCGGTGTTGCACAGCGTGCGAGACGTCCTGGACGGCGACGGCCGGGGCGTCCTCGCGACGATAATCGACGTCGAGGGCAGCGCCTACCGCCGCCCGGGCGCGAAGATGGTGGTCCCGGAGGGCGGGGCGGGCGTCGGCCACATCACCGCCGGCTGTCTGGAGGACGAGGTCCAGGCCGTCGCGGCCGAGGTGCTCGAGGCGGGCGAGCCCCGGGTCGAGACGTACGACCTCCGCCCGGACGCCGAGGACGACGTCTGGGGGCTCGGCGTCGGCTGCAACGGCGTCATCGACATCCTCCTCGAACCGATCGACGAGTCGTACCGCGCCGTCGTCGACGCCTTCGACGACGACCGGGACGTGGGCGTGGTGACCGTCGTCGACGCCGAGGACGAAGCCGATGAGGCGGTCGGGGCGCGGGCGTACTACGACGCGGCAGACGGGTCGCTCTCGCCCGGAGAGGGGTTCCCCGACGGCCTCGCAGACCGCGTGCGCGACGCGGTCGCCAACCTCGCGGCGCAGGGGCGGGCAAACACGTTCGAGGTCGACGGCGCGAGAGTGTTTGTCGACGGGATCGCCGCGCCCTCGGACCTCGTGGTCCTCGGCACCGGCCACGACGTCGGGCCCATCACCGAACTCGGGGCGCAGGCGGGCTTTCGCGTGACCGTCCTCGGGTTCCGCGGGACGAGTGCGACCGAAGAGCGGTTCCCCGCCGCCGACGCCGTGCGCTCGACCTCGCCCGCACGCCTCCACGACGCGTTCGACTTCGACGCCGACACCCACGTCGTCGTCGCGACGCACAACTACGTGGACGACCGCCTCGCCGTGGACGAACTCCTCCGGTCCGACGCCGCGTACGTCGGCCTGATGGGCCCTCACGAGCGCTTCGAGGAGATGCTCGACGACTTCGCCGACGAGGGCCGGGAGTTCTCCGACGCGGAACTCGACCGGCTCTACACGCCCGTCGGGCTAAACCTCGGCGGCGGGTCGCCCCACGAGATCGCGCTCAGCATCGTGAGCGAGGCGCTCGCGGTGTCGAACGACCGGAAGCCCGGGCACCTCAGGGACCGCGAGGGGTCGATTCACGAGCGGGTCGACCTGGAGGCGGACGGGGGCGACGTGGCGTAGACGACGGCGCGAACCACCGACCCGGGATCGACGACGACCGAAACAGCGTCGGCTGTAACGGCGTCAGCGTCTACGTCGCCCACGGCGCGTTCGGCGGCTCCCCGACCGGTCGTCCCGGCGAACCCGGCCTGGTGTGGGGCACAAGATACGTTCCAGGAAACGCCGGCACGTGAGACGTGGAGGGGCGAGCCCACGCGCTGCTGGGACTGGGTGGCGTTGCTCTCCTGGAGTCGGTCGCGATGGGCGCGCCCTGGACCGGGTACGGCAGAGGGCTCGCCCCGCTGCTGTTCCGGGTCGGAATCGTCTACGTTGTCCTCGCGGCCGTCACCGCCCGACCCAGCCCCGTTACCGTTCGACAGGCGGTCGGGGGTGCCGTCGGAGCACTCGTCGTGGTCTTCCTCGCCGGTAGCGGGACGATCTACTACGACCTCGTGGTGACCCTACCGGCGGTCGGGACACCAACCACCGTGACGGGGCTGGTGACCACTCAGGCAGTACTGACGCTGGTGCTCGTGCCGGTGTCGGCGGGGTACGTCTGTGGTGTGGTCCTCCGGCGCGGCCGGGTGGCCCGCAGTCTCGCCCTGTTCGGGGGCGCCGTCGTCGGAGGATGGCTCGTCCCGTCGGTGATCACGTTCGCCGGCGGTACACAGTCCGAGTTCGCCGCGCTCTATTACGTCCTCGTCAGCCTCGGATCGGGAGTGGCCGGGCTCCCCGTACTGGCGCTCGTACGCCGACAGACAGGGTCTCGGGGGCCCACTGTGACCGACCAGCCCGCCCCCTGACGAAGACGAACTGCTCGGGGACTCTCCCGCCTCTGCGTAACGGGCACCGGTCACACGACGAACGACTGGACGTGCGTCCTCTGTGTAGCAGGGCCGTCGTCGGGTCTCGTTTCCTGTCGGGACCGACGCGACCGATAGGGAGGAGAGAAAACGCATCGACGTCGCCGTCTCCGTCCCGAACGAGCCCCGTGATCCGACCGTCTCGTCGTGCGAGTGGTGGACACGCGCTCGGTTCGCTCGTCGTGTCCCGGCCGAGGTCAGACGAGACGACCGTGCGCTCGGCGACGGCCTCCTCGGGCATCCCATCCCGTCGCGGAGGCCCGCGTGATCGCGCCGAACGCCGCGGAGCGAACGGGAGCGGACGCTCACCGTGTCGTGGTCTATCGCCTCGTACCTCGCCGGATCGCGGTCGTGGGGACACCCCCGACCTCACAGGGGTACGTCGCCCGGTAGACCGCGTTTCGGACCGACGTCTCGCTGTGCCGCCCCTCGCGGCTCGTGGTCGTCAGTAGCCGTCGCCGCTCCCGTCGTCCTCGCAGGGGAGGGTGGCGTCGAGCGAGACGTCGCCCACGAGTACGGCGCCACACATCGTGTTTCTCCCGTGGATGGTACAGTAGTACTCGTAGACGCCCGCCTCGTCGAACGTGTGCGTCGCCGTGTCGCCCTGTCCGAGGTCCGACGACTCGTAGTCCCAGGCGGCCGCCGTGTCGTGGAACGTCGCGCTTTTGACGTCGTGGGGGTATCCGTCGCGGTTCACCACTCGACGGTCGTTCCCGGCGACACCGAGAGGCGCAGCGGGTCG
>JBDGTD010000044.1:0-12743 GCA_042217165.1 Haloferacaceae archaeon
GTAAAACGCCCACCGGAACAGGTACGACGACGTGATCAGCGCGGCCGCGAGCCCGGTCACACACATCGCGACGTCCGCGGCGATGACGGTGAACAGGCTCCCCCGGTCGACGTCCGCCAGGAGTCCGAGCGCGAGGAGGATCATCGGCGTCGAGAGCGCCCACGTGAGATACCGGCCCCACTGGCTCATGACCTCCTGACCGGCCAGCGCGTGCCCGGCGGGCATCTCGACGAACCCGACGGTCAGCCCGGAGAGCAGCCCGAGGTAGCTCGAGACCGAGACGAGCGGGATCATGATCGTCGCACCCCAGATGAGGCGGGCGCGGTCGTCGGTGACGTTTCGCCCCATGTACGCGAACAGGAGGACCGAGAGCCCCGCGAGCGCGACGTTGACCCACAGCGAGGAACTCAGGAGGACATCGCTCTGGATCTGCGAGAGCGCGTCCGTCTGCGTCGCCTGAAGCAGAACCCTCGTGACGGTCACCGGCGGTGTCGGTGGCATACATTACTAAATCCGGGTCACAATATATAAATGCTCGCCCGGATCGAGATATTGTGCGGAAAAAACATATAGATTCGTGACTCACCGCGGGACGGGCGTCGGCGCATCGCGGGGGCGGTCGGCCACAGAGCACCCGCCACCAGGAGGAGAGTCACGCTGGCCCCGCTCGCGAGCGACGTACGTGTCACATACGCCACTAACACAAGACGTATATTCGCTAACTGATTGAGGATCTACCAAGATGTTGCCTTCGACTACAGATTCGAGTACGATCCGGAACACGAGAGCGCCGATCCGGTCGCACGGATGACGACGATGCGTGGCGACGCCCCCGGAGCGGCCGCGCGTCCCGACGACGCGGGGCTCGTGACCGACCCGGAGCGGCTCGCGGCGGTCGAGCGCGAGCGCCACGAGTTCCTCGCCGACGTCGTCGCGGAGGCGGGCGCAGACCGGGCGGTGGTCGCGCTGGACGGCGGCCTCGGGTCGACCGCCGTCGCGACGCTCGCGGCCGACGCGCTCGGAGCCGACCGGGTCACGGGACTGGTGATGCCGGCGTATCTCACGCACGCCGAGGCGGCACAGGCGGCGGAGTTCGTCGCGGAGGTGCTGGGGGTAGACCACACGCGCGTCCAGCTCACCCCGCTGCTCGCCGCGTTCCAGACGGCGATGGAGTCGAGTCCGGGCGCGACCGACGACCTCGTCGCGACCGAGAGCGCGCTCGCGCGGCTCCGCACCGCCTGTCTGTACTACGTCGCGAACGTCGCGAACGGCGTGGTCCTCGGGACCGCAGACCGGACCGCGCTGTTCACCGGAGCGGTCGTGAAATACGGCGACACGGGTGTCGACTCTCTCCCCCTCGGCGACCTCTACCGGACGGAGGTGCGCGCGCTCGCGTCGGCGCTCGACCTGCCGGAGCCGACGAACACGGACGCTCTCGGCGCCGAGGGTATCGGCTCGGCGCCAGCGCGCGAGGAGGGGTCGCTGGCCGAGGCCGACCGGGACCGGGCGCTCCACGGCCTCGTCGACCGGGACGAGTCGCCCGCGACGGTCGCCGACCGCCTCGGCCTGCCGCGCGAGGCGGTCGAACGGGTCGCGACGTGGTGCGCGGAGACCGCCCACAAGCGCCGCGTCCCGCCGACGCCGGCGAACGGCGACTGACCGGAGACGGACGCCCACGGAGGCGCGACGCCGGAGACTGGCGGAGTTAACACCCGCCCGTTCGACGGGGCCGTATGGATATCGACAGCGTGTTCGGCGCGGGCCGGCCGGTCGTCGGGATGGTCCACCTGCCGCCGCTCCCGGGTGCGCCGCGGTACGACCGCGACGGCGGGCGCGAGGCGGTCCACGAGGCGGCGCGCCGAGACGCGACGCGGCTGGCGCGTGGCGGCGTCGACGCGGTGATTGTCGAGAACTTCGGCGACGCGCCGTTCTACCCGGAGTCGGTGCCGACCCACACCGTCGCGGAGCTGACGGCACTGACCCGGACCGTCCGGGACGCGAGCGGCCTGCCGACCGGCGTGAACGTCCTCCGGGCCGACGGCCCGGCGGCGGTCGCCGTCGCGGCCGCCGCGGGCGCCGACTTCGTCCGCGTGAACGTCCACGTCGGGGCACGCGTCGCAGACCAGGGCGTACTCGAGGGGCGCGCACACGAGACGATGCGCCTGCGCGAACGGGTCGACGCCGACGTGCGCGTGCTGGCCGACGTGAACGTGAAACACTCCGCGCCGCTCGCCGACGCGTCCGACGAGGCGGAGTCGGTCGCCGAGGCCACGGAGCGGGGACTGGCCGACGGCCTCGTCGTCACCGGCCAGCGGACGGGACGAGCGACGCCGCTCGACCGGGTCGAGGCGGCCGTCGAGCGCCGGAACGCGCTGGGCCTCGACACGCCCGTGTTCGTCGGGAGCGGGGTCGACGCGGAGACGGTCGAAGAGCTGCTGGACGTCGCGGAGGGCGTGATAGTCGGGACGGCGCTCAAGCAGGACGGCGAGACGGACGCGCCGGTGTCCGTCGACCGGGTGGCGGACCTCGTCGCCGCGGCAGACCGGGCCCGCTGAGGCCGCCGTCTCGACGTGTACGAGACCCGCGTCCGGATCTCGCATCACGCCGTCGAGCAGAGTCTGGACGTCGGTCAGCGAGTCGATCACGGCCGTCGGCTCGACCGCCGGACCTGCCTCGTCGTTGTACCTGCGGCGGGGAAACACCCCGCCGAGTCCCGCCCGCTCCGCGGCGAGCAGGTCCGTCTCGCGGTCGCCGACACACAGCCCCTCGTCGGCATCGAGTCGGCCGAGTGTCTCGCGCAGGTAGTACGGCTCCGGGGGCCCCGACCGCGCGACAGGCGTCGACGAACGTCTCGGTGTACTCGTCGCCGGACAGCGCCGTCTGCCGGCGTTCCGGCACCGTCACCCCGTAGTCGGTGAGCGTGTCGGCGAGCGCCCGCTCGTGGACGACCGGGTCGCTCTCGCGGCCAGTATCACGCCGTCTACGCGAACAGCGGCGCCGGGCGGTCCGTGTCGGCGAGGCCGTCCGACGCTGGCCCGGACTCGGACTCGGACTCCGGGCTCATCGCACCAGCGCCCGGGTGTACGCCGAGAGGCCCTCTGTCGCGACGACCACGGCGAGGATGGCGATCAGCACAGTCGCGACCGACTGCCACGCGAAGGCGTTGACCGCGCGGAACAGCTGGACGCCGATCCCGCCGGCCCCGACGAACCCGAGCACCGTCGAGTCGCGGATGTTGATGTCCCACCGGTAGATCGAGAGCCCGACGAGGGCGGGTTTCACCTGCGGGAGGATGCCGTAGAGGAGTACCTGCGCCGGGGACGCGCCGGAGGCCCGCACCGCCTCGACCTGGCCGAAGTCGATCTCTTCGATCTCTTCGCCCAGCAGCTTCCCGAGGAAGCCGACTGAACGGAACACGATAGCGACGGCGCCGGCGAGCGGCCCCGAACCGAACAGCACGACGAAAAACAGCGCCCAGATGATGGTGTTGACCGACCGGCTCACGGTCACGATGAGTTTCCCGAGCCAGAACGTCGCGGCGTTCGGCGTGGTGTTCTCGGCCGCGAGCAGCGCCACCGGAACCGCGAGTACCAGCGCGCCGAGGGTGCCGAGCGCGGCGATCTGGATCGTCTCGATCAGCGGGTCGACAATCTGGGTGGTGTACGCAGCGTCCGGCGGGTACATCCGGGTGAGGAGGTCGGCAACCTCCCGGGGGATCGTCTCCGGCCGCACGATGCCTGTGTTCATGAACTGCCACGATCCGACCACGGCGACGGCGGCGGTCAGCGTGAGGACGAACCGACCGATCCGTCGTCGCCGGTCGAACCGCTCCCACTCCCGTCTCTCGGTCGCCATCGGTTCAGTTGTACCTCCGTCGGACGACCGCGCTCACGCCCTCGGCCACCAGGACGACCGCGATGATCGCGAGCAGGATGGCCGTGACGTACTGGTAGTCGTAGCGGTTGAACGCGGTCAGGAGGACCGACCCGATCCCGCCTGCGCCCACGATACCGATGATGGTCGAGGTGCGGATGTTGATGTCCCACCGGTACACCGAGAGGCCGGCAAAGCGTGGGATAATCTGCGGGACGACCCCGTACAGTAGCGTCTGTATCGGCGAGGCTCCGGAGGCCCGGACCGCGTCGACCGACCCCATGTCGATATCCTCCAGGTCCTCGGCCAGCAGCTTCGAGAAGAAGCCGACCGTCTTGAACGTGATCGTGAGGATGCCCGCGAGCGGCCCGAATCCGATCGCCTTGACCGCGATGATGCCGACGATAATGGCGTTGAACGCCCGGGAGACCGAGATGAACCCCCTGTTGAGGGCGTACAGCGGCTTCGGGGAGAGATTCTCCGCGGCCATAAACGCGATCGGGATGCTGAGCACGATACCGGTGAGCGTCGAGACCGTCGCCATCGCGACGCTCTCAAGCATCTTGTCCAGGATCCGCTGGGCCTGTCTCGGCGTCGCCGAGGGCGGCAGGAAGTCGCCGACGAGCGAGACGGAACTCCCGAGCCCCTGGACGATCCGCGCCGGGTCGGCACCGACTCCGAACCCCGACCAGACGAAGAAGCCGACGACCCCGGCGTACACCGCCCACTTCAGCTCTCGCCGTGCGAAGACGCTGGGACGCTCCCAGGTTCGGTTGCCTGCGGCCACGCTACGTCTCCCCTGCGAGCGGACGGTCCGTGTCCGGAGCGGCGTCTCTGTCCGACTCCGGCCGCGTGTCGGCGTTCTCCGGAACCTCGGCGCCGCGGTACACCTGGTCTAACCCCCGCTCGTCGAGTTCGTCTGGCGTTCCCTCGAAGACGAGTTCGCCGTCGTGGAGGCCGACGATGCGGTCGGCGTGTTCTACCGCGAGGTCGACCTCGTGGATGTTGATCAACACCGGCACCTCGCGCTCGGCAGCGATGTCGGTCAGGAGTCGCATCACCGTATCAGAGGTCTCGGGGTCGAGGCTCGACGTCGGCTCGTCGACCAGCAGTATCTTGGGCTGCTGAATCACCGCCCGCGCGATCCCGACCCGCTGGCGCTGGCCGCCGGAGAGTTCGTCGACGCGTTTGTTCTCCATGTCGCCGAGACCGACCCGCTCGAGGATCTCGTAGGCCCGCTCGATATCCTCGGGAGGGAACGACCGCCGGAACGCCTGCCAGGCCGAGACGTAGCCCAGCCGCCCCGTGAGGACGTTCTCCATCACGGTCAGTCGCTCAACCAAATTGTACTCCTGGAAGATCATCCCGATGTCACGGCGGGCCGACCGGAGCGCGTCGTCGTCGAGCGCGGTCAGCTCGGCGTCGTCGAGGCGTATCTCGCCGCCGCTCGGCTCGGTCAGCCGGTTGATGCACCGGACGAACGTGCTCTTGCCGGCCCCGCTGGGTCCGATCATCGCGACGGTCTCGCTCCCCTCGACCGACACCGTGACGCCTCTGAGCGCCTCGTCGCCGGTCTGGTAGGTCTTCCGGAGGTCGGTGACCCGCAGCATCTACGACCCGAGCGCGCTCCGCTCGTATTTCACGTCGTTGTACCGCTGGATGATCATGATATCTTTGAACACCGTGCGGTAGTCGATCGGCACGAACTTGTTGTATCCCGTCCGTTTCTGGTAGTCCGTGCCCGAGAAGTCAGACTTGAGGTACGCCCGCTCGATCCCCTCCTGAATCTCGGGAGTCAGGTTGTGGCGGTACGCGACCGGTCCGTTCGGGAACGGCGCCGACGCCCAGACCACTTTGAAGTCGTCGAAGCTGAGGTCGCTCTGGGCCTCGACGGTGTCGACGAAGCAGGTCGAACAGATCGGACCGGCGTCGTAGTCGCCGGCGGCGATGCCGCGGGTCGTGTTGCCGTGGCCGCCGGAGAAGTTGACCTTGTAGTCCTCCCCGGCGGTCACGTCGAAGTACTGGTCGAACAGCGCCGACGGTGCCTGGTGGCCGGAGTTCGAGGCCGGTTCGGAGTGGCCCACCTTCACGTCGTCGCGGGCGAAGTCCTCGACGCTCCGGATGCTGTCGGCGTCGGCTCGCGTGGTCGCGAACAGCCGGTAGCCGAAGAGTTCGTCCGGCGTGAGGCCGGCCGCGAACGGGACCGCGCCGGCGAGGTTGACCGCGAACGCGGTCGTACCGGTCGAGAAGTTCGCGATGTGGGCGCGCTCAGAGCGCATCGCCTCGACCGAGGCCGCGTAGCTGTCGACCTTGCTGAACTCGACGGTCTTGCCGGTCTCCTCCTCGATCCGGTCGAAGACGGCCTGGAAGTCCTCCTCGAACCGGCCTTGGACATCCTCACTCGGGCTCTCGGTGAACACGAGCGTGTCCGGGTCGAGCAGTTTGCTCTCGTCGTCGGGAGTCTCCCGGACCGGCTGGCCGTGAGGGACCTCTTCGACGTCCCGGCTCCGCATGTTCTCCAGGTCGACCGTCGACCCGCGCTGGTAGTCCGTGTCGACCAGGGGTGTCGTGAGGTAGTTGTGTTCCATCCACCCAGGATTCGCCGGGTCAAACTCGCTCGCGTCGGCCAGCATCGGGTCGCTGCTCGACGAGGAGCCGCCAGAAGAACCGCCACCGTCAGCGGAGCCACTGCCGCCCGAGGCGTCGGCCGACGATCCGCCCGTGCTGCCGCCCGCACAACCGGCCAGCCCCGCCGCGAGCGCGGCAGCCGACCCTTTCAGAAATACGCGACGTCGACGTGTACTGTCATCAGACATTGTATACTGATACGCACAAGTCTACAAGAACGATTATAATTTTGATATATTCGGCGCCGGGGGCCACAGTGCAGATCTATAGGGAGCGAGCGTGAATATACTGGTAGGGGACAGTCTATACTCCTCAGTAGCCTCGGCGAGCAGCCGGCGACGAACGCGTCTCGGCCGCAGTCACTCGGCCACGCGGGCGTCGCAGGCCTCACGAGACCGGGCGAGAACACGGACCGACCGGCAACAGACGTCGACGGTGTCCCCCGGACCGACGACGGCGACGATCGCCGCGGCAGCCAGCGGCAGACTGACGAGGGCGAGGACGCCGGCCGCGAACGCGGCGAGGACGGCGCTGACCGCGGCACAGGCGACACGCTGGGTCCGACCCGTGTACGCCGGGTCGTAGAATCGGTCGTACAGCCGTCGGGGTTCGTCCACACCTCGAGTCGTGAGTGGGAGGTGCTACCTGTGTTCCCGGGTCCGCTCGCGCGCCGTCTCGTACCACGCCGGCGGCGTCAGGTCCGCGGGTGAGCCGAACTGTGCGTCGACCGACACCGCGGTACCCGTTCGGGGGTGGACGTACGCGACCGACAGCCGGGTGACCAGTCCGTCGGCCGCGACACGCGCGGTCGCACGGTAATCCCGGACCTTGTGGTCGAGCGCGTGAGGCTGGCCGGTCGCGACGACCCGGTACCGGGCGGACGTGTTCGCCGGCAGGCGCTCGACGCGCGTCCGGTTCGTCGTCAGATACACCGGGAGGAGCCAGCGCGACAGGTCCACGGCGAACGCCCGCCCGCTCCGGGTCACCGACCGACGCTCGTACCGCGGGGACGACTCGGCGTCGATCCGGACGTACTCGGTGTCGCCGTCGGCGTACCGCGCGATTGTGTTTTGCTCCCGGACGAGCGGCCCGCCCGCGAACGATGTCCGTCGCACCGACCGGTAGCTCCCGTCCGCGCCGACCCGCATCGACACCGACACCGTGTCGTCGGCGTCGTAGCCCGACCGACGGGTGTCGAACCCGGTGACGTGACGCGGGCCCGCGAACGTCGCTGTCAGCCGGACCGACGGGCGTTCCCGGACCGCTACGAAGTGCGCGCGCGCAAGCGTCCTCGGCGACCGGAGGTCTGCCGCGGTCACGTTTGTAGCGGCCTCGTCCGGGCCGGCGTCGGGCGAGACGGACGCCGAGGGCGCGAGGGCGACGGCCGCGACGAGGACGACCGCGACGGCCACGAGGGCCGCGACAACCCGGCCCTGCCGCGGCCCGCGGGGGTCGGGCGCGTCGATTCCAACGTCGAGGTGCGTCCGGCAGAGCCGCGCCGCCGCCGCCCGGTCGACGCCGTAACACAGGCGGTCGTGGAGGGCCGCGGGCCCGACGACGCGGGCGTCGGTCGAACCGACCCGGCGGCGTTCGCGGTCGCCGGCGACGACCACGACGTCGGCGCCTGCGTCCGCCGGCAGTGGTCCGACCGCGACACGCAGGCGGCCGGCGGGTCGGGTCACGACGAGTATCGGGCCGTCGCGGTCGACCACGTCGCCCCGGGCGGCGTACAGCGCGGCGACGAAGGCGGCGCGCGCGTCGCGGTCAAGCCGCCGGAATCGGCGTGCGAACACGGCCGCCGAGAGTGGCACGAGAGAGACTGGAGGGGCGGCGCAGAAAAGCGTAGGCCCGCGGAGGTCAACTACCCCGCCCGACTCGCGCTGACGCGCTCGTCGAGGGCAGGGCATGCACGCCGAGTCGGCGGGTGGAACTCACCCGCTCGAAGTCGGCTTGTGGCGCAGGGCCAGACGCCAGCGGCAGTTTAATTGAATACGGACGGCACCGAGGCCGCGGCGGTACGAGCGACGGTGTCCGACCGCGCCGCGGACGGGCGCGCGGTCGGCGGGCGTGACCGAAACGCGTCGATACGGTCCGGATCGCCTGTGCGAGGGCGGGCGGAACGCGGGTCGTGGTCGTCGAGGAGACGATCTGAGACGGGACAGAGGCGACAAACATAATTATTAGACGCCTCGAAACCATGGCGTGACGAGGCGCACCGACGGGGTCGACGCGCCCCCTGGAGGGACACCGTGACCGGGTTCGTCGAGATAGTCGTGATCGCCGCGGTCGCACAGCTCGCGGTGTTGCCCGGCGAGAAGGTCCAGTTCATCATCGCCGGGCTCTCGACGCGGTACCGGCCGCTGCTGGTCGTCGGCGCCGCCGGAACCGCGTTCGCGGGCTGGACGGCAGTCGAGATCGCCCTCGGCGAGACGGTCCAGCGGCTGCTCCCCGCGGTCGTACTCGACGGGTTCACCGCCGCGCTCTTTCTGCTCTTTGCGGTCCTGCTCGTCCGGTCGGCCCCGGGAAGCGCCGAGACCGACGGCGGGCTGGTCGGGGGGAGCGTGCCCGCGGTAGACCCCGAGTTCGACCTGCTCGGACGGACGATAGAGGGGCCTGTCGGCCGGTTTCTCGCCATCTTCGCGATGATGGCGGCGGGCGAGTTCGGCGACAAGACCCAGCTGGTGACGATCGGGCTGGCGGTCCAGTACGGCGCGACGCCGGCCATCTGGCTGGGCGAGATGCTCGTGATCCTCCCGGTGAGCCTGGCGAACGCCTACGTCTTCCGCCGGTTCGCGGACCAGATCGACCTGCGGCTGGCACACTACGCCGGCGCCGCCCTCTTTGCGTTCTTCGGTGCCGACACCGTGCTGTCGATAGTCACCGGGGTCTCCGTGTGGGAGACGGCGGTGACCCGGATCGCGGGCGTCGTGGCCTCGCTCCTGTGAGCTACGCCCCGGGGCGCCAGCCCCGGAGGAAGGCGGCGGAGACGCCGCCGGCCGCGAGCGCGAACGGCACGGAGACCGTCCGCACGACCAGCACCGCGGCGAGTGCGGCGGCGGCCGGGACGCCCGCGACCAGCACCAGCCCCCCACTCATCGCCCCGTCGTACGCGCCGACGCTTCCGGGGACGGGAACGAGGCTCGCCGCCTGCGGGAACGGGACGAGCGCGAGCAGCGGGAGGGCGGGAACCGGTACCCCCACGGCCCCGAGCGCGACGTACAGCGCCGCCGCGGAGAGAACCTGCTCCAGCAGGCCGCCGACGGCGATGAGCGCGACGAGCCCCGGGGCAGAGCGAAACAGGAGCGCGCGCGAGCCGAATCGCTCGACCGCCCGTGCGGTCGCCTCGCGGTCGCACCCGACGCGAGGGACCCGGGCGAGTACCGGCGCGAGGGCGGCGACGAGCGCACGGCCGGCCAACGCGTGGTGCCGGAGGAGGACCGCGCCGCCGACGAGGAGGAGGGCCGCGGCGCCGACCACCACCGCGACGACCGATGTCGCGGCCGCCGGCATCGGTCCGCCGAGGAGGACAACGGCGAGCCCCGTCGAGACCAGTAGCTGTGTCCCCGACTTGACGTACTTCGCGACGGCGCGGACGCCGAGCGCCTCGCTGTAGCTCGTCCCCGTCGTGACGCCGACGAACTGCGCCACGATCGGCTCCGAACTGACCGGGCCGGCGGGGCTGAGCGTGTCGAAGAAGTCGCCCGCGAGCGCGAACTGGACGCTCTGGCCGGCCGAGAGCCCGTCGCCGAGCGGCCGGATCGACGCCCAGACGCCGACGCCGTCGGCGACCCCCTCTGCGACGACCAGCAGGACGACGAGGGCGAGCGCCGGCGGCGCGACGGCGGTCACGCGGTCGACCACGTTCCCGGCCCCGACGACGACGAGGTAAGCCGCGACGGCGCCGCCGCCGGCCGCGACGCCGAGGGCAACGCGGAGCCAGCCGCGGGTACGCACGGGGGGGTTCTGGCCGCGAGCGGGCAAAAGTCACTCGGCGTCGGCCGGTCAGCCCCCGGCCGCCGTCGGCCGCGTCAGCCGCGCGACGACGAGGACGAGCGTTCCCCCGACGACGGCGAGGGCGCCCGTCCCGACCGCCGCGAGCCGGACCGCGCCGAGGGGGCCGAGCGCCGGCGTCGTGGCCGTGACGACCGCCCCCATCGCCAGGGGCGTCAGCGTCGATGCGACCCGCCCGCCGGACTCGGAGACGCTCACCAGTCCGCCGCGGAGATGCGCGGGGGCGAGGCCGGTGACGACGCTCCGGTACAGCGAGAGCGAGACGCCGAAGCCGAGACCGAGGACGGCCGCACCGACCATCCCGACCGCGAGCGTCGACGCGAACGCCACCAGGACGAGCCCGGCGCCGAGCGCCACGTTCGCGAGCGCCAGCGGCCAGAGCCGCGAGTCGAACCGCTCCGTGATCCGCCCCGCCTGGCTCCCGCCGACCGCCAGTCCGGTGCTGTTGACCGCGACCAGGATTCCGGCCTCCGCGGGCGACCCGCCGACGCCGCGCGCGACGATGAGCGAGTTGTAGGTGAGAAAGCCGACCCACGGGAGCATCGGCAGGGCCCGACCGGCCACGAGCGAGAGGACCCGCGGGCGCGAGACGAGCGCGAGAAGCGACCGGATGCCGCCGGACCCGGACGACCCCTCGGTCACAGTCGGGTCGTCGAGTGGCTCCTCGAACCAGAGGTAGACGAGGACCGCGACCGGGAACGCCATCGCGTAGATGAGGAACGGCGCCCACCACGCGACCACCACGAGCGCGCCCGCGACCGGCGGGAAGATCGTCTGGTACACCCCGGAACTGGTGAACCGAAGCCCCTGTGCGGTCGCCTCGCGCGACTCCACGTAGACGTCGCCGATGCTGGTGATGATGATCGTCGTCAGGCCGGCGAACGCGACGCCCTGGACGAGTCGGAGCGCGACCGCGACCCAGAACTCTGTCGTGAGGGTGATAGCCGTCCCTCCGACCCCGAACAGGATGATCCCCCCGAGGAGGACGGGTTTGCGGCCCACGCGGTCGGCCAGTATCCCTGCGACGGGAATGAGGAAGATGGGCGGCGCGGTGTACGCGGAGATGAGCAGCCCCATCCGCGCCGTCGAGACGCCGAACGGGCCAGAGAGGGTGTCGAGAAGCGGCGAGACGAGGGTGATCCCGAGCGGCGCGAGCAGGTTCGCGGCTATGAGTGCCTGGAACCGTCGCTCGTAGACGATGTCCCCGTTCTCGCCGACGAGCGACTCGACCGACACGGCAGCGGGTACACGAACGCCCCCGAAGGTGGTTCCGGTCTCGGCCCACGTTACCGGCGCTCGTCGCCGTCCGGCGGTCGACCCGCGTCCCCCGTCTCACCTCAGCGGTGGTGCCCCCGCCCGCCGTCCAGCCGGTCGTCCCAGTCGATCCACTCGTGTTCCCAGCCCGTCTTCGCGAAGTAGCCCTGTCTGGCGAACTCGCGGTCCTCCCTGCGGGTCCGGTTCCGCGTCCCCGCCCCCGCCTGCTCGCCGTCGACGAGGAGCGGGGCGAGCGCGAGCGAGCCGAACTCCGCGACGACCCGTGACTCGCCGTCCGCGCGCTCGACGGCCGAGAGCGTCCGCTCCGCGCGGCCGAGCGGGAGGACCAGCCGGCCGTCGGGGGCGAGCTGCGAGACGAGCGCGCGAGGCGGGCGCACGGCGCTCGCCTCGACCAGCACGCGGTCGAACGGCGCGTACTCCGGGAACCCCTCGCTCCCGTCGCGCCGGTCGACGAGGACGGCGTCGTAGCCCGCGGCGGCGAGGTTCTCACGCGCCGCGGAGACGGCGGGCCTGGCGATATCGACCGCGTGGACGTGCCGCGCGCCGACCAGTTCTGCGAGGACCGCGGCGGTGTAGCCGACGCCGGCGCCGACGAGGAGCGTGTCGTCGCCCTCGGCGGGCGAGAGCGCCTCGACCAGCCGGGCGACGGCCGCGGGAGCGAGAATCCGGGTGCCGTGCGCCTCGCCCTCGCGGTTGGCGTAGGGGGCGTCGGCGACGAACTCGTGGCGCGGGACCGTCCGCATCGCTGCGACGACCTGCTCGTCGATCGGCCGGTCGAGGGCGTACTCCAGCCCGTCGACCATGTCCTCGCGCAGCGCCGCCTCGTCCATGCGCGCGCTCCGCACCGCCGAGGTAAATCCCTTGGCTCTTCTCAGCGGCAGTGAGACGGCGTACTGTCGAACCCCCTGCAGGCGAGATGGGTGTCGAACAGACGGTGCAGTCCGACGCGGGTGACA
>JBDGTD010000056.1:0-3832 GCA_042217165.1 Haloferacaceae archaeon
TCGAGCGGATCGCCACCGGCGACGCGAGCGACCTCGTGACCGTCTACGACCAGCTGGTCGGCGGGACGCGCGGCGACCCGTTCGCCGACGGCGCCGGCGCCGTCGACGCCTGGGACGACGAACAGTGGGCCGACCTCCTCGCACACACCCTCGCGGACGTTCGCCGCACGCGCGAACTCGCCGTCCTCGCCGAGCGGTACGTCCCGCGCTCCGACGTCAACGTGAACCGCCTGGAGCCCCCCGGCGTGTGAGTGACGTCGCGGACGGGGAGTCACCCCCACCACGTGCCGAGATTTATCAGCCACGCCGGACGCCCCCATGTATGGACGGGATCCACGACCTCGGCGGGATGGACTCCTTTCGGGACCTCCCGCCGGACCAGCCCGACGACGCCAGTCCGTTCCATCACGAGTGGGAGGGCGTCGTACAGTCGCTGTACATCACCGGCCTCGGCTCCGACAGCTTCGAACTCGACCGGTTTCGGTACACGCTAGAGGGCGACGACCCCGAGCGCTACCTGACGACCCCGTACTACGAGCGTTGGCTGGGCGCCATCGAGACGCTGTTCGTCGAGGCGGGCGTCGTCGACGCCGAGGAACTCCGCGAGCGTGCCGAGGCGATCGCCGCGGGTGAGGCCGAGGTTCCGGACGTCGAGGCCCCTGATCGCCTCCCCGCACTCCTGGACGGAACCCGTGAGACGTACCTGAGCCGCCGCGGTGACGGCGACCCGGCGTTCGCCGTCGGCGACAGGGTCCGGGTGGTGAAGCGTCATCCCACGGGACACACGCGGTGTCCGCGGTACGTCCGCGGCGCGACGGGTGAGGTCGTCGCCGACCGCGGCGCACACGTGTATCCCGACGCGAACGCCCGCGAGGGCGGCGACGAGCGCGCCGAACAGCTGTACAACGTCCGCTTCGACGCCGAGGCGCTGTGGGGAGCGGGCTGTACCGACGCGGACGGCCTGCATATCGAGCTGTGGGAGCCGTATCTGGCCGATCCCGAGGGCGAGTAGCCCCCCGGCCTCGATGCGGCCCGCGCGGGCGAACGCCTAAGCCCCGCACGGGTCACCACGTGGTATGACCGACGATCACGGCACTCGCGACGACGATGCCCCCCCGTCTCACCCCGACCCGGAGCTTCGCGACGAGGTCGACCCGCAGGCGAGAGCGCGCGCCCTCCAGTCGCTGTTGACCGAGCGGGGGCTGTTGAGCACCGACGCCGTCGACGAGGTGATCGCGACCTACGAGGGCGACGTGGGCCCGATGAACGGCGCTCGGGTCGTCGCACGGGCGTGGACAGACCCCGAGTACCGCGAGTGGCTACTCGCAGACGGTATCGAGGCCGTCGCCGACCTCGACATCTCGGTGAACGACGAGGTGATGGAACTCCGGGTCGTCGAGAACACGCCGGACACCCACAACGTCGTCGTCTGCACGCTCTGCTCGTGTTACCCGTGGGCCGTGCTGGGACTCCCGCCGACGTGGTACAAGTCGCCGGCGTACCGTTCGCGCGTCGTGGACGAGCCGCGTGCGCTGCTGCGCGACGAGTTCGACACCGACATCGCGGACGACGTGTCCGTCGAGGTGTGGGACTCCAACTCCGAGGTGCGATATATGGTCCTCCCGCAGCGACCCGACGGGACCGAGGACCTGAGCGAGGCGGAACTCGCCGAACTCGTCTCCCGCAACGCGATGATCGGCGTCGAACGGCTCGGCGACGGCGGCGCCATCGCCTCCGACGGCGGGGCACAGGCGACTCCCGGCGACGGCGTGGGGACGGCGACGAGCGCTGGCACTGGTGCAGACACGAGCGCGGTCGACGAGATCGGCACCACGGACATCCCGGTGCCGCGGGTGAACGATAGCGGTCCGACGTTCGCCGAGCCGTGGATGGCGCGGTCGTTCGCGCTCGCGGTCGCACTCACCGACGAGGACGCGCCGGGACGCGCGTGGGACGACTTCCAGCGCGAACTCGTCGCGGAGCGTGCGGCGAGCCCGGACGCCGAGAGCGGGCGCGACGCCGACTACTACGGGGCGTGGCTCGCGGCGCTGGAGCGCTTCCTGACCGAGCGCAACCTCGTCGACGAGACGGCGCTCGCCGCCCGCGCAGCCGCGTTCGCCGACGGCGACCGGAACGCCCACGAGTTCGTCGACGGCGACCCCCACGCCCACGTCGACCAGCTCCCCGAGGGCCACGCGGACGGTGCCCACCATCACGACCACTGATCCTCACGCGCCGTCTCCCGGGCGACGCCGTCGGACGCGCCCGGCCCACCGACCGCCGTTCGGTATCGGCAGTATCGGACGCCCCCGTTCTGTTTAACCACCTCGAGTGTCTCGTCGCCCGATAGATCAGTGATCCGGGACGCGCGGGTACCCCAAGACGACTTCATCCCGACGGAGGTCGCCCACCGCGATCCGGAGGTCAACCGGATCAGCGACGCGCTCGCCCCGATCACGGACGGCAACTCCGGCGAGACCACCTTCCTGTCGGCGACAGTATCGGACCCGACGCGCTGGAACGCATCGCCGACGCTGCCGCCGGCGACGCGCGGGTCGCGATCGGCGCTCTCCGTCGGGCGGCACGGGCGGCGACGACCGCCGGCGTCGACCGGATCACGACCGACCTCGTCGCCGACGCTATCCCCGAGGCGACGGCAGCGATCCGTCAGACGAACGTCGCCCAGCTCACGCCCGACCAGCAGGTGCTGTGCGAGGTCGTGGCCGAACACGACGAGATCGCGCCCGGCGGCCTGTACGACGCGTACGAGCGCCGCGTGAGCGACCCGAAGAGCAAGCGCACAGCTCGAAAATACATGCGCACGCTCGCACAGTACAACCTCGTCGACGCCGCGGGCGAGAAGCGCGGGCGGCGCTACCACGCGGTAGGGTGACGGTATGACGGGGGGTCTCGAACGTCACAGTCGAGCCGACACCGACGCGCGCTCAGTCGTCGAGCAACGCCCGTGCGCGCTGGACGTAGCTGTTCGTTGCCCAGCTTCGCCCGGCGCTGACCGCCTCGAGACACGCCCGCGCCTCGTCGACGGACAGCCGTTCCGTCCGGACGAACACGGAGAGGAGCGTCGGCGTCGTCACGAGCCGCGTGTCGGCGAGTGATGCGTGGACAAGTCCCAGCCGGCTGAACTCGTCACAGAGCAAGAGATCCGTATCGCGCTCGTTCGCGAGTGTCACGGCCGCGTTCTCGCCGTCGTCGAGCGGGAACGTCGCGTCGAGCGTGACCGACGCGACCGTGACCTGCGACCGGTGATCGAGGACGTGCGCCGCCGCCTGTCCGTGCTGGTCGTCGTACGACGCGACCTCCTGGAGTTCGTCGACCACCGCCGTCGGGATCAGCACGTCGTACGCGTCGAGACAGACCACGAGTGGGTCGGGTGACTCGTCCGCGGCGATGCCGAGACTCACCAGCCCCGACGTGTCCGCGACCAGTGTCGCCATCTACGAATCGGCGATGTCCGCGACGTACGCCTCGTCGAGTTGCTGTTTCAGCACCCGTAGGTTCGCCGCCTCCTCGGCCCCGACGAGCGCCCGCAGCTGGTCGTCGGTGATCTCGTCGTCGTAGTACGCGGCGGCGATCTCCTGAGTGAGCGCGTCGTCGTGGGTCGCCTCCTGGAGGTACTCGCGGAGTGCGGTCACGAGGATGTCCGTCCGGTCCTCGCCGAGGACGGCCGCGAGCGCGTCGGCGCGGTCGATCAGCCGCTCGGGCGCCCGAAACTGGACGCGCTTCCGGTCTGTACTCATCGTGTGTACAATGTGAGCCAGCAGACGTAACGCTTTGGGTGCGCCCGCCGACGTCGACGGCATCTGCTACCGGT
>JBDGTD010000056.1:3932-11099 GCA_042217165.1 Haloferacaceae archaeon
GACCGTCAGGTCGCCGTATCGGCATATCGGAATCCACACGCCCGCACCTATCCGGGCGCCGCGACTCGGCTTTCCTCGATGCCCACCACACCCGAATCGTCTCCCGCGGCACCCCCGACGCTCGATACCGGCCCACACCTGCTCGACGCCACAGACGTGCGCGGTGCGGTCCACGCGCTCGGCCGTGGATTCGTTTTCACGTCCCGTCGCCGACGCCTGCGACCGCCGCCTCCGGTGTCGCACGACACGCGCGGGCCAGCGATTCGAGTCGGTGGACGCCGAGGGCCAGCCACCTGACGACGGCGTCGAGACGCCGAGTTACGACCTGGGCGACGGCTGGGTCCAGACGACGTTCGCGTACTGGCGTGCCGTCCTCGAACGTCGTCACGCCGCCTACGAGGCGACTGACGCCGGCACCGACCCCCGGGAGGTGATCGTCGGTGGGGCGCACTATCGGTCGCGGTGAGCGGTTCGCCGAGGCCGGAGCGGACGCGTTCCTGCTCGGAGACCCGGTTCCGCTCGAGGACATCGAGACGCTCGTGGACGCCGTTGAGCTTCCCTACTACGCGCTCGGCGTCCACTCCGGCGACGAGGAGTTCCAGACCTGGCGGACTCTCGGAGAGTACGACGACGCGGGGGTGTCTCTCGTCTCCGATGTCGGCGGACTCCTCCAGGCCGCCGTCACCGCCATGGAAGCGTACCTGAGATCCATGCAACGAGAGGGGACCTACGAAGAAGACCCCAAGACGCTGGCGGCGCTGTCCGACTTCCTGGGCGCCGAGGACTACGGGCGATTCGAGGATCGGTTCAGGCGGACGGACGGGTGACCGACTCGTCGCCTCACTGCGTCACCGACGTGCGAGCGCACCCCTCCTCGAGCGGGGACCGTGTTCGCGTGTCTGTATCGAACCGGTTCCTCGTCCCGTCTTTCTGCCGTCACCGCCCGGCACGGCTGCTGGAACCAACACCCAGGGCGGCGTGACGGTCAGTGCAGTCGACACGGCGTTCGCCGTCGCGCAGGCGGCGTGTCTGAGGTAGCGGGGACAGAAGGCTTTTGCCCGGTTGCGGCCTACAGACAGTTGATGCGGAGAGATGACCGTGACGACCCGTTCGGAGATATCTTCGACGAGATCGAACGGATGATGGGTGGGCTCGGCGACGACGGCGGCTTCGCTACCGAGACCCACGTCGATGTCCACGACCTCGGAGACGAGATCCGACTCGTCGCGGACCTTCCGGGAGTAGAGAAAGACGGGCTCGCGCTCCAGTGTGACGGCGAGACCCTGACTATCACGGCGGCCGGCGACCGCCGCGAGTACGACGAGCAGGTTCGCCTCCCGGTCCGGGTCGACGAGCACTCCGCGAGCGCGACGTTCAACAACGGCGTCCTCACCGTGACGCTGCGGAAGGTCGAAGACTCCGCGAGTATCGACCTCGACTAACCCGTCCGGCGAATCAGCCCCGCCAGCCGGTCGTAGAACTCCGACTCGTACTTCGTCTCGTCGTCCACCGTCGGGCGCGCGTTCGTCTCGTTGACGACCCACTGCCCGTCGGCTCGCAGCAGGTCCACCCCGAGCCAGTCCGCGCCGAGCGCCGCCGCCGCGTCCTCGGCCAGCCGTCGGGCCTCCGCCGGCAGGTCCACCCCGACAGCCTCGGCGCCACGGTGGACGTTGTGTTTCCAGCCCTCGTCGCTACGGCGCTCCACGGCGCCCGCGTACGCCCCGTCGACGACCATCGCGCGGTAGTCCCGGGCGTCGGGCAGGAACTCCTGTACGAGGAAGGACCGGTCGCCCGTCGCCGGAAACTCGTGGATCAGCGAGAGATAGTCCGCGACGCCGAGAAAGGAGTCTATGTCGTGGCATTTCGTCACGCCGATCCCCCGTGTCGTGGAGTTTGGCTTGACCACGACGGGCCAGTCGAGCCCCTCTACGGCGGCCGCCAGGTCGGCCTCGTCGGCGGGGTTCGACACCAGCCGGGTGTCCGGCGTCGGCACGCCGGCGCGCGCACACCGGGCGTACGTCTCGGCCTTGTTCCGCGAGCGCAGGACGACCTCGCGGCCGTTCACCCACGACAGGCCGGCGAGCGCAGAGACCGCCCCGCCCTCCATGAGCCGCGAGGGGAAGACGAGCCCGACGTCGAACTCGTCGGTCACGCTCGCCGGGTCGAGCCGCCGGGTCGACCCCGTGGTCGGGAGGTGGCCGACGGCGACCCCGCGGTCGAGCAGCGGGTCGCCGATCCGCTCGAAGGTCTCGGCGCGCGTCGCGAGCGCGAGACGGACGTCTGTCACGGGCGGGCCTCCGGAGCGAGGGCGTCGGGCGGGCGGCCGGTCACGGCTGTCGGCGACAGAGCGGCACCCCGGACGAGGGCCGCTACGCGACCAGCAGTTCCTCGCCCTGTTCGACGACGATCCGACACGGCGGAGACATCTTGTTGTACGAGCGCCGGAAGGCGTCTTTGACCCAGTCGGCGTCCTCGGGGTTGCAGTACGCGGTGAAGATGGTGTCGCCGCTCGGGACGCGGGCGGCGGTGCCGACGGGCTTGCCGAACGCCTGTCGCATCCCGTCGGAGACGCGGTCCGCGCCCGCGCCGGTCGCCTGCTTGTTCTCCCGCAGGACGTGGTGGGGGAACTTGCGCAGGACCATCTTGTAGTTATCCTGGCCGACGTGTTTCAGCAGGAGGCGGTTGGCCGACAGGCGCGCAGACTCCAGTGCGCCGTGGCGGATCTGGCACTCCTCTTCGACCTGGAGACTGATGTGGACCGGATAGTCCTGCGGACCCGTCGTGAGGTTGCCCATGTTGTGCTGGGCGATCTTCGAGCCCGGGACGCCGGTGATGTACTCGCGTCGCGTGTACGCGGGGTTGCTGATCTCCCGGTACATCGAGGCCGGTTTGTCGGACATAGTCAGTTGTCGTACTGTCCGGGAGTCGCGGGTTAAGGGCGTCGATCCGCGGCGGCGTCTGGCCCCAGCGCGACGTGAGAGAAGCCGTACCGGTCGAGCAGCGCCATCGCGCGCTCTGTCACCGAGGGCGCGACGAGGACGCCGCGGACGGCGGGGACACTCTCTCGCTCGTCGGCGTCTCCGTCGTCCGCGTCCGCGGCGCCGTCCGCGAGCGCCGCCTCGACCGTCGGGACGCCTTCCTCGCGCCGCACCGCGTCGACGTACCGTCGTAACTGCCCGACAGCGTCCGGTCCGACCCGCCGACGCTTCAGTTCGACGACGACCGGCCGGCCCCGCCCGTCGCGCCCGAACAGGTCGACGGGGCCGGCGTCGGTCTCGCGCTCTGTCGCGGTCGGCTCGAACCAGTCCGCGACGAGCGTCGGCTCCGCGAGGACCGCCTCGCGCAGGTCCGCCTCGCTCCCGGTCAGCGAGAGGTCGGAGTCGTCGGCGGCGTCCATCGCGGTCAGCTGGTAGACCTCCTCGAAGGTCACGTCGAGACGCTCGGCGGGCGACTCGCGGGTCGAGCGCACCCGGAGCCGGTCGTCGTGGACGCTCGCGGCGTGGGCGGAGCCGGGGGGCTGCCAGTTCACGGGCGTCCGGCCCTCCTCGGTGTGGACCAGCGCCGCGCCGTCGGGCTTCAGGACGACGAGGCGGTCGCCGGGGCCGAGTTCCGAGGACGCACGCCCGTCGTAGTCCACGCGACACCGGCCGTGGACCGTCACGAGAGCGCCGGCGTCGACGGCCTCCGAGAGCGCCGTCAGCGCCTCGCGCGGGGCGGGCGAGCGGAGCGTTCGGAGGGTCACGGCTGTCCGTGTGGCCGGCCGAGCAAAAGCGCCGCGCAACGCTTTTGCGACTCCCGGGCGCGGTTCGAGGGGATGCGTTCCGAGTCCGAGATTCGCGCACGACTGGCCGACCTGGAGGAGCAGTACGACGCACACGACCCCCCGACCTCGCCGACGGAAGACGACGCCGAGATCGCAGTACTGCGTGCTATCGAGGAGCTAGAGTGGGCCCTGGGCGAGCGCGAAGCCGACGGCTCGTTCACCAGGTAGTCTGAGAACTGTGCTGAGTCCGCGGAACCTTACAGTCGGGTGAGGTTCTTCGCGCGGGGGCCCTTGTCGGCCTGCTCGATGTCGAACTCCACTTCCTGCCCTTCCTCGAGGTCCGGGCCGCCAACGTCCTCCATGTGGAAGAAGACGTCCTCCTCCGAATCGTCGCTGTCGATGAAGCCGTAACCGCCCGTCTCGTTGAAGAAGTCGACCGTTCCAGTCGCCATTGCGACCGAGCATGGTCCGGGCCAACAGATAAGCCTTCCGCGACGGACGCAGCCACGAGACGGCCCTACGGGCGTCGCTCTCGCCGGGGTCCAGGCGCGCGTTCTCGCCGGCCGGAGTCTCGCACGAGCGCGTCTTCGCCCTCGCGCTCGGCTGCGCGCCCCAGACCGGGCCGTGCGCCGTCCGACGACCCACGAGTACCGTCGGACAGATCGCCCCGTCGAGCGCGGGCCTCGGAGCCCCGGTATCTTGGGTCCGTGATGCGATATATCGAACAGAGAGCGTATCGCGGCGAGCGAACCAGTTTACCGTCCGGGGCCGCAGGTCGGGGTCGATGACGGCCCCAGACGGCACACGGTCGGCCGCCAGACGTCTGCGGCGGGCGCTCGGTCGTCACCTCGGCGTCGACGCTCGCGCGCTCGCCGCCCTCCGGGTCGGACTCGGGCTGCTCCTCGTCGCGGACCTCCTCGGGCGCGCGCGTGACATCCGGGCGTTCTACACCGACGCCGGCGTCCTCCCCCGGTCGGCACACGCGGAGCTGACCGCCGAGTGGTTCCGCTCCGTTCACCTGCTCTCGGGCGACCTCTGGTTCCAGGCCCTCCTGTTCGTCGTCGCCGCCGTCGCCGCCACCGTGCTGACCGTCGGCTACCGGACCCGGACCGCCACGGCCGTCTCCTGGCTCCTGCTCGTCTCGCTCCACAACCGGATGCCGGTCGTCCTCAACGGCGGCGACGTCCTCCTGCGGATGGTCCTCCTGTGGGCGATATTCCTCCCGCTCGGCGCACGGTGGGCAGTCGACGCCCGGCGACGGGCGGACGGCGCGACGCGCGACCGGACCGGGCGGGTCGCGTCGCTCGCGAGCGCCGGCCTCCTCCTCCAGGTCGTGACGATGTACAGCGTCAACGCGGCGCTGAAGCTCTCGGGTACCCTCTGGGTCGAGGGGTCCGCGATCCGGTACGTGTTCAGCCTCGAGCAGTTCACCACCCCGGTCGGAGCGCTCCTCGCGACCCACCCCGAACTGCTGGTCGCGGTCGACCGCGTCTGGCTCGCGCTCGTCACGGGGAGTGTCCTGCTCGTTCTCCTGCGCGGCTGGCCGCGGGCGGCGCTCGTCGGCGCGTTCGCCGGCGGGCATCTCTCGATGTACCTGACGATGCGGCTCGGACTCTTCCCGTTTATCGCCTGTGTCGCGCTCCTCGCCTTCCTCCCGCCGGTCGTCTGGGACCGCCTGGCAGAGGGTGCCGACCGGGTCGACGTCCGTCCCGGCCGCGCGCTCGCGGCCGCAGACCGGGTCTTGCCGCGGCTCCCGACGCTCCCGCCGCCCGGGCGCGTCCGGGAGACGCTCGCCACGCTCGCCGTCGTGTGTGTCCTCGTGCTGGCGGTCCTCGGGAACGTCCAGCCCGCGACGACGGTCCGGGACCGGGTGCCGGACGCGGCGGACCCGGTGCTCGACCTCGCCGTCGACGCCCGGCCCGCGGTCTACGCGACCCGGACCGACCAGTACTGGACGATGTTCGCGCCGGAGCCGATGCGGACCGACGGCTGGTACGTCGTCCCCGCGCGGCTGGAGAACGACTCGCGGGTCGACGCGCTCCACCGCCGGCCCGTCCGGTGGACCACGCCCGACGACGTGGCCGCCTCGTACCCCAACGCCCGGTGGCGCAAGTATCTCGTCAACCTCTGGCGCCCGGGGTTTGCCCCCTACCGCGACCACCTCGCCGACTACCTCTGTCGGCGCTGGAACGCGACCCACGAGACGGATATCGTGGCGCTCGACCTCTACTACGTCGAACAGCCCGGCCGCCTCTCGGGGCCGGAGCCGACGAACCCCGTCCTGCTGGAGGAACACCGGTGTGGGACCGCGCCGTGAGGAACGCTGGCCGGCTGTCGCCCGGTCGCGCCGCGGCCGACGGCCGGTAACCCGGCTTAATCGGCCCGAACGCGGCGCCAACCCGCACCAACGCGGGGCGGGCGTCGGCACCGCTGAAGTGGGGCCGGCCCCGTGGCAGGCCACGATGAAGACGGAACGAGTCACGCTGGTCGGCGTCGGGGTCGCTCTCGCACTTGCTGCCGTGGGGACGGCCGTCCCCGCGGTCTTCTTCGATGTCGTCGCCCCCCGTACGGTCCTCGAACTCCTGCTCGTGGGAACGACGACGCTGTTCGCGCTCACCGCACTCACCTGGGTCGTCCTCACGTACGTCGTCGGAGCGGGCTACGAGCCGCCGGCGCCGGCTCACGGCGGCGACGAGATACAGGTCCGGATCCTGACCGTCGACGCGGCCGAGGTGGTCCAGTCGACGGTCGACTCGCTCCCCGAGGAACTGGACGACGTCCACGTGGTCGCCGAGGAAGCGCTCGAGGTCGAGGGCGCGCGCGTCCACGTCGTCCCCGAGACGTTCGACTGCGAGGCCGTCCGGAAGGGCCGCGCTATCGAGTGGGCGCGCCGGACGCTCGACTCCGACCCCGACCGGGACCGGGACCGGGAGTTCGTACTCTACCTCGACGAGGATAGCCACGTCGCCGAGTTCGACGGCCTCCCGGACGCCGACGTGGTCCAGTTGCGCGAGCGCCCCCGCCGGACGGACTCTGTACTCTCGTATCTCGCGGACGTCTACCGCATGGGCGTCCAGATCGAACAGCGCGCGTTCGCGCGGCTGTCGGTCCCTCTGTTCGCGTGGGGGGGCGGGATCGCCGTCCGACGGTCGGTCGAGGAGGAGGTGACGTGGAATCGCGAGACCATCGTCGAAGACACCGCGTTCGTCTGGGCCGCGGCAGAGACAGTCGAGAGCCTGTCGTTCGAACTCGCGACCGCGACCTGCCGGAACGAAGCGCCGCCGTCGCTGGCCGAGATCACCCAACAGCGCCGCCGGTGGGCTGCGGGCAACCTCGAGGCCGCGTCGGCGCTCCCGACGGGCTACGAGCTGTTGACCCGCGTCCGCAACGCCGCGTGGGCGCTC
>JBDGTD010000056.1:11199-12294 GCA_042217165.1 Haloferacaceae archaeon
CGCCGCCGGAATGTCGGACTCGCGGACCGAGAGACTGCCTCGACGAGGTGCCGAGTCGGGGAGATTCCAGGGGTGTCGAGGGGGATTGCCCGCGCGCCTCGCGTCGGTCACGAGTCTCGTCTCCCACCGGAAGCGACACTACGGGGACGCACTCTCGTCAGGCCTCGCAGACAACCGTGTCTGCGCCGCGGAACGTCGGGCTATCGTCTCTCGACAGATTCCCGCCCGACGGACCGGTTCGGAGAGCGAACCGGTCGGTGACGAGGTAGTAGACGGCGTACTCGAAGCGACCCGACGGGCGGGGCGTGGACGTCGCAGTCGGGGTCGCTGGCGGCTCCGCCGGCGGCGTCGGCGTCGTGGGGTTCCCGAACTGGACTCTCGCGTCCACCCCGACTGTGTGGCCGTCCTGTACCGAACTGGTCGCCCACGACGGCGCCGTGAGGTCGACCTGGATGGACCGGTAGTCGGGAATCCGGGAGTTGTATTGAAACGCCCGTTCGAAGGCGGTTGCGAACGATCGCCGGTCGGCTGGCGAGCCATCCTCGGGCAGGGAGGGATACGCCCGCGCTCTGGACGAGTCAGGTGTCGGGCGTGCGCCCGGCGAAACCTCGCAGTTCCCGGGCGAGGGGGTCGCTCCCGCGACCGTCGAGGCCGGCTCGCCTCCCGTGCCGGCGTCCCCGGAGACACAGCCGCTGCACGCGACGGCGAGCGTGATGCCGACCCCCGCAAGGGCCTCCCGTCGGTTCACGAGACATCGGTTCGGAACTGGACGATATGTGTCTTCTGGGCGCCCGATCCGTCGTGGCCTGACGGCCTAACAGAGACAGCGTCGCACCGGGTGAGGTACCCTCGAACCCGTCCCCCCCCGACGCGTCTGGCCGGGGGAGCGACCCGCGAGAGCGAACACCGATTCGACCCGAATCCGTCCGGTCGGGCGACCGAACGTCTCCTCAGGTGCCCTTGCCCCGTCTCCGCGCAGTTCAGCACACCGGGCCGCGACTCTGGGACACGGTTCCCGCGTCCGGCGGTCGTCGGCGACCGGCCGTCGAGACGGAGGCGCGACTCACGGGCGTGAACACGATGCCGCCTCCCCGA
>JBDGTD010000090.1:0-3157 GCA_042217165.1 Haloferacaceae archaeon
TCTGTCAGCGCCTCGTACAGCTTCAGGATCGCCGACGAGTCGAGGTCGCCGTGGCCGAGCGCCGACGCCGCCTCGTAGAGCCCGCTCGCCCCGCCCAGGAGGAGCGGCACGTCGTGTTCGGCCGCGAACCGCTCGCCCAGCCGGGCGTCTTTCGCCATCAGGTCGAGCGTGAACTCCGAGTCGTACTCGTCGGGGACGACGAACCGCTCCATGTTCCGGTCGAGTGCGTACGACCCGCCCGAGGACGCGGCCACGGTCTCCGCGAACGTCTCGTCGTCGATTCCCGCCGCCCGCGCCATCGTCAGCCCCTCTGCCAGTGCGACCTGGTTCAGCGCGAACAGGTAGTTGTTCACCATCTTCAGCGTCACCCCCGCGCCCGCCGGCCCGACGTGGTGGACGGTCCGTGATATCGCGGCTAAGACGGGCCGAGCCCGGTCGAGCGCCGCCTCGTCGCCGCCGACCAGAACCACGAGGTCGCCCGTCTCGGCGTTGCGCGCCCCGCCGCTCACCGGCGCGTCGAGGAAGGCGGCGCCCGCCGCGTCGGTCGCCTCGCGGACGCGCGCCGACGCCCCGGGCGAGACAGTACTGGTGTCGACCAGCACGTCGCCCGCGCCGAGGCCCGCGACCACCCCGTCGTCGCCGAGCGTCGCCGCCGTCAGCGCGTCGTCGCCCGGGAGCGACAGGAGGACCACGTCGGCGCGCCGGCCGACCTCGGCGGCGGAGTCACACCCTCGCGCGCCCGCGTCGACGAGCCGCGCGACCGGGTCGTCGTCGATGTCGAAGACACAGACGCGAAACTCCTCGAGCAGGACCCGCGCGACCCGGCCGCCGATGTTCCCGAGGCCGACGACCCCGACGGTCGGGCTACCCATCGGTCGCTCCGGCGAGGCGAGACTCGGTCGAACGCATACTCGTCGCGGTTGCCCTCGGCGCGTAAATACGCACCTGTCGCGGCCGACGGCACCCGGACGCGGCTACCCCATCGTGAACGGGTCGTCCACCTCGCCGCTGAGGTCCATCCAGACCGACTTCGTCTGGCGGTACTCGTCGAGCGCCTCCGCGCCGTTCTCGCGGCCCAACCCGCTGTCTTTGAACCCGCCGAAGGGGCTTCGGAGCGAGAGCGTTCGGTACTCGTTGACCCAGACTGTCCCCGCTTCGATCGCGTCCGCGACCCGGTGGGCCTGCCGCATGTCCTCGGTCCAGACCCCCGCGGCGAGACCGTAGTCCGTGTCGTTGGCCGTCTCGATCGCGTCGGCCTCGTCGGAGACGGTGATGACGCTCGCGACCGGGCCGAAGATCTCCTCGCGCGCGACCTGCATGTCGTTCTCGACGTCGACGAGTACGGTCGGCTGGATGAAACACTCGCCGGGCAGGTCGTCGGGCTGTTCGCCGCCGAAGGCGACCTCCGCGCCCTCCTCGGCCCCGATGTCGATGTAGTGTCGCACCTTCTCCCACTGGTCGCGGAAGGCGACCGGCCCCATCTGCGTGTCGCGGTCCATCGGGTCGCCAAGCTGGACCGACGCCGCGCGCTCGGTGAACTGCTCGACGAACTCGTCGCGCACGTCCTCGTGGACGAGGACGCGCGAGCCGGCGAGACAGGTCTGGCCCGTCGCCGCGAAGATCCCCTTCACGACGCCGTTGATCGCGTTGTCGAGGTCCGCGCTCGGGAAGATGACGTTCGGACTCTTCCCCCCGAGTTCGAGCGAGACGGGGTTCAGTGCCTCGCCCGCCGCCGCGCCGACCTTCCGGCCCGTCGCGGTCGAGCCGGTGAAGGCCAGCTTGTCGACCCCCTCGTGGTCGGTCAGCGCCGCGCCCGTCTCGCCCGCGCCGGTGACGACGTTGTAGACCCCGTCCGGGAGCGGCGTCTCGTCCCGCAGGATCTCCGCGAACCGGAGCGCGCTCACGGGCGTCTGCTCGCTCGGCTTGTGGACGAACGCGTTGCCCGCGGCGAGCGCCGGCGCGAGCTTCCACGTCGTCAGGAGAAGCGGGGAGTTCCACGGCGTGATCGCCCCGACGACCCCGTACGGCTCGTGGGTGACGTAGTTGAACAGCTCTCCGTCCTTGTTCTCGACCGGCACCGTATCGCCGCGGTCGGTTTCCGCCAGACTGCCGTAGTGACGGTACCACTCGCCCAGTCCCTGCGTCTGGCCCTCCATCTCGCGGAGGAGCTTCCCGTTCTGGCGCGTCTCCAGTTCCCCCAGTTCCTCGGCGTGGTCGTCTAACGCGTCCGCGATCGCGTACAGCGTCTCGCGGCGCTCGCTCTGACTCGTCTCGCGCCACGTCTCGAACGCCTCCCGGGCCGTCGCGACCGCGCGGTCGACGTCCTCGGGCGTTCCCTCCGGCACCGACGCCCAGACCTCGCCGTCGTAGGGGTAGACGACGTCGATGCGCTCTGTGCCCGTCGAGGCGACGTACTCGCCGTCGACGAAGTGGTCGTACTCGGCTGGTGACGACATGTGGCGATCACCTCGATACGGGGCGTCATTAAACGTGGTATCGGGGCGGCTCCACGAGACCCGCGGCTCGAAGCCAGAGCCGACGGCGACGACCGAGCGTCCCGCGGGCTACTCCTGCGCGTACGCACACGACAACTGCCGGTCACACTCGGGGCAGACGTATACGACGTTGAACGTCGCCTCGTCGCTCTGGACGCCGGCGGCCTCGCAGTCCGGACAGCTAAGATTCACGGTACCGATACACACAGCAAGATATTCAACGCTTGGTCGGCGGTCAGACTGGTCACCGACACCCCCGGTGCCGGCCGTTCGGACTCTACGGGACGCGGACAGCGCGAGACACAGAGCCGCCGGCTCACGCCGGGCGGCCCCGACCCGCTCGCCTTCGACGGCTCGACGGACGCGACAGACGCGCCGGCGCGGGCCGTGTGCCTCGACTCGGTCGGCGAGGCATCCACGAACGCGAAGCGGGGCCCGACCGCGTTCGTGAGAACGGGCCCCGGCCGGGGCGTGGCGGGTCGACCGTGCCGGTTCGACGCGGGTCACGCGACCATCAGCGCGGGGACGGCCCCGAACAGGGTGAGCACGAACAGCACGACCACGGCGCAGAACACGAAGCGATCGGAGCCGTCCATCGGTCGGCGTTCGGGTCGGACCCGGGAAAGCACTCCCCCGCGTCTCCGTCGCGCCGGGACGCCGAC
>JBDGTD010000090.1:3257-12043 GCA_042217165.1 Haloferacaceae archaeon
CCGACCCCCGTCGATGCCGACAGAGCTAAATCGGAGGCCAACTATTTACTACGCGATGAGTGAAGATGCACCGCTCCGCGTCGGTATCAACGGCTTCGGCCGGATCGGCCGGAGTACGTTCCGTGCGGCGCTCGGCACCCCCGGTGTCGAGGTCGTCGGGATCAACGACGTGGCCGACGAGGAGACGATGGAGTACCTCGCGCGGTACGACTCTGTGATGGGTCGGCTGGACGCCGCCGTCGAGGGCGACCAGCTCGTGGCGCGGAGCCACGAGGGCGAGGCGAGCGCGCGGCTGACCAGCGAGCAAGACCCTGAGGCGCTCCCCTGGGCCGACCTCGACGTCGACGTGGTGCTGGAGTCGACCGGCATCTTCCGCACGACCGAGGCGGCGAGCGCCCACCTCGACGCCGGCGCAGAGCGGGTGGTCATCTCGGCGCCGCCGAAGGACGACGAGACGCGACAGATCGTCTACGGCGTCAACGAGGACGAGTACGCGGGCGAGGCGGTCGTCTCGAACGCCTCGTGTACGACCAACAGCGTCGCGCCCGTCGCGGCGACCCTCGACGAGGAGTTCGGCCTCGCGTCGGGCTATCTCACCACCGTCCACGCGTACACGGGGTCCCAGAGCCTGATCGACGGCCCCCACGACAAGCCGCGCCGCGGCCGGGCCGCCGCCGAGAACGTCGTCCCGACGACGACGGGCGCCGCGAAGGCCGTCACGCAGGTCCTCCCGAACCTGGAGGGCCGCCTCGACGGGATGGCGATCCGCGTCCCCGTCCCGACTGGCTCTATCACCCAGTTGACCGTCGATCTGACCGGGTCGCCGGACGCCGACGCGATCAACGACGCACTCCGTGCGGCCGCCGACGGGCCGATGGCGGGCGTACTCGGCTACACCGACGACGAGGTGGTCTCGCAGGATATCGTCGGCCTGCCGTTCTCGTCGTACGTCGACCTGAACTCGACGGCGGTCGTCGGAGCGGACGGCCTGGCGACCGTCCTCGCGTGGTACGACAACGAGTACGGCTTCGCGAACCGGATGCTCGACGTCGCCCAGTACGTCGCCCCCGAGGCCTCGCCGGTCGCGCCGGAGTAGGTTCGATTCAAGTGTCCCCGCCGACACTCCCCGCCGGATGCTGACGCTCGACGACCTCCCTCCGGACCACCGGCTGCTCGTCCGACTCGACCTCAACACCGCCGTCGAGGACGGCGAGGTGCGGACGAACCGCCGGTTCGCGCGCCACGCCGAGACGCTCGCACGCCTCCGTGCCGACGGCCACGCGGTGGGTGTTCTCGCCCACCAGGGCCGTCCCGGAGGAGACGACTTCACCACGCTCGCGGCCCACGCCGACCTCCTCGCGGAGACGCTCGACGGTCCCGTCTCCTTCGTCCCCGACACTCACGGCGACGAGGCGCTCGAGGCCGTCCGGGACCTCGACGCGGGCGAGATCCTCCTCCTCGAGAACGTCCGGATGACCGACGACGAACTCGCGGACCGGACGCCCGCCGAACACGGAGAGAGCGCGCTCGTCCGTGCGCTCGCGCCGGAGTTCGACGCCTACGTGAACGACGCCTACTCCGCCGCCCACCGCGCGCAGGCGTCGCTCGTCGGCTTCCCCGAGGTCATGCCCGCCTACGCCGGCTCCGTGATGGTGACCGAGTACGAGGCCAACCGCGCCGTGGCCGAACGCGAGTTCGACGGGCCGGTGACGATGGTGTTCGGCGGCTCGAAGGCGACGGATATCGTCCGGGCGATGGAGGCGCTGGCGGACGAGGTGGACACCGTCGTCCTCGGCGGGATCGCGGGCGAACTCGCGCTCCGGGCGGAGGGCCACCCCGTCGGCCACGACCTCCCGGGGACGGACCTGTTCGACGACCAGTGGGCCGAGGCGGGCGACGAACTCGAACGCGTGCTGGACGCCCACGGCGACGCCATCCGCCTGCCGGTCGACCTCGCCTTCCTCGACGACGACCGCCGGGCGGAGGTGGGCGTCGAGGAGATCGCGGAGAAGACCGTCGCCTACCGGGATATCGGCACCGAGACGCTGATGAACTACGCGCCGGTCGTGCGCGACTCTGCTGCCGTCCTGGTCAAGGGCGCGCTCGGCGTGTTCGAGGACGAGCGGTTCAGCGTCGGGACGGTCGGGCTGTTGGAGGCCGTCGCCGACACGGACTGCTTCTCGGTCGTCGGCGGCGGCGACACCTCCCGTGCCGTGGACCTGTACGACCTGGACCCTGCCGACTTCGACCACCTCTCTATCGCCGGCGGAGCCTACCTCCGGGCGCTGACCGGCGAGCCGCTGCCCGCCGTGGAGGCGCTGGAGCGGGCCGAGGCCGCGGGCCGGCGGCTGGCCGACTGAAGACCGGGCGCGTCACGACGCGCCGCTCGCCCGTGTCGTTTCGCCTCGGCCTGACGCTCGCCGACGACCAATGTCGCGGCTGCTTACGACGCCGACCGGCGGCTCCACGCACTCGTGGAGTCTGCGGACGGGAGGCCGTACGGCTGGGCCGTCGACCTGTTCGAGCGGTACCGAGAGGGAGCGGAGCCGGTCGGGGGCGACGGCTCACCCCGCTCAGCCGAACGCGGCCCGCAGGTCACTCGTCACGTCGGCCATCGCCTCGTGGGCGCGGTCGAGCGACGGCTCCGCGAGCAGTCCTCGAACCAGTCGAAGTCGGCCGCCGTGAGGTAGCCCGCGCCGAGGTTCTCCGCCCACGACGGCCGGGCTCGACCACGGGGTAGACCAGCGTCTGGCGCGCGAGGCCCGGGCCGTTCCGGTCCCGCGCCAGCAGGGCGAGGCCCCCGCCGGCGCTGTCGCCCATCACCGCGACCCGCCCGTCGCCGCCCAGTTCGTCCGGGTGGTCGGCGACCCACTCGGCCGCGGCGTAGCCGTCCTCGACCGCCGCCGGGAACGGGTGTTCCGGCGCGAGACGGTAGTCGACGGCCACGACGACCGCGTCTGTGCCCGTACAGACGTGCCGACAGACGTCGTCGTGGGTGCCGCGGTCGCCGAGGACGACCCCGCCGCCGTGAAAGAAGACGACAGTCGGGTGCGGACCGTCGCCCCCGGCGCGGTAGACCCGGACGGGGACGGGGTCGCGCCGCCCGGGTCGTAGCCCGGGACCGTCCGGCCGTCGACGCGCCCGACCGCCGGCTCGCCGGCCGGTCGCCTGAGCCGCGAGACGAGGTGTCTGGCCCCCCGCGGGCCGTGGCGGTCGAACGGCGTGATACCGAGGTCGTCCATCTCGTCGACGACAGTCCGTAGCGTCGGGTGGATCTCATCTGCGCGTATGGACGGGTCCGGCTACCACTCGCCTGCCCCTTCAGGACTAAGCCCCGCCGGTCCCTACGCCGCGGTATGCGACTCGGACTCGTCTCGGACACCCACGACGACATCGACGCCGCGCGCGCCGCCGCCGACCACCTCGCGAGCGAGAGCGTCGACGCCGTTGCCCACCTCGGCGACGTCGTCGCGCCGTTCACGCTCGCGCCGTTCGAGTCTCTCGACGCCCCGGTTCACCACGTCCGGGGGAACAACGAGGGCGAGTCGGCGCTCTGGCGCGCGGTCGACGCGCTCGAGCCGGGGACCCACCACGGCGACGCCGCCGCGCTCGACCTCGGCGGACGGTCGGTCGCCCTGTACCACGGCACCTCGGGGCTCCTCGTCGACGCCCTCGTCGACGCGGGCACCTACGACTACGTCTGCCACGGCCACACGCACGAACACGGGGTCGAGGAGCGCGGGGGGACGGTCCGGGTCAACCCGGGCGGACTCCCCATCCCGGGCGCGGACGACGCGTTCCACGCCGCGGTCCTCGACCTGAACGCCGCGGTGAGCGAGGCGGCGGTCGCGTTCGCCGAACTGTAGCGCGCCTACCGCGGCACGACCCGCTGGCGCGGGCCGCCGAACAGGCTCTCCAGGCCCACGCCGAGCGTCTCGTCGGTCGTCTCCATGCTCTCTGCCCGGGGCGCGTCGCCCGCGAGCGCCCGGACCGCGTCGACGTTCTCGGGGACCACGTCGGACTCCTGGTGGATAGACTGGAACAGGTAGAGGTCGTCCCCCTCGACTGTCATCGAGTTCGCCCAGATGCAGTTCTCCCAGAGGTCTCCGCGCGGCCGTCCGGTGTCCATCGCGAACTCCTTCAGCTTCCCCGTCCCGTCGATACCGGACTCCTCGGGGACGAGAAAGAGCCGCGACTCGTCGCCGAGGCGGCCTCGCACCTCGTCGACGTCCGGCGTCGCGCCGAGCGTGACGTTGACCGAGTGGAGGTGCATTAGCGTCGCGGGCACCTTCACCCCGAGGGTGTCGATGTCGAGGTCGGGGAAGATGGTGTTCACGTCCGGGCCGTGGTGAGACGGGATCTCGACGGGGTCGGGCAGGATGTCGTTGATCGGGCCGCGCTCGGTCTGGCCGGGGTCGCCCCCACGGCGGACGAGGGTGACGCGGGCCTTCTCGACGCCGTACGCCTCGCGGAGCGGCGCGATCAGCCGCGAGAGTCCGGTCGTGTTACACGAGACGACGCGGAGATAGTCGACCGCCTCGTCGCGGGCGTCGTCGAAGTTCGCGCGCGCGACGAACGAGCGGTCGGCCACGTCTGGGTCTTCGCCGCCCTGGAAGACCGCGGGGGTGTCGTAGCGCTCGTACAGCGAGCGGTTCTCCGCGCCGATCCCCGAGGGCGTGGTGTCGACGACAACGTCCGCGCGTATCACGAGGTCGTCGATCTCCCCCGCGATGTCGATGCCCGCGTCGTGGAACTGCTGTCCCCGCTCCGGGACTGCGGCGTAGAGCGGGTAGCCCTTCCGAACGGCGGCCTCGGCCTCGAAGTTCGGCCGGGTTTTCGCGACCCCTGCGAGGGTCATGTCGGGCTGGGCCTCGACCGCGTCGGCGACCCGCTTCCCGATGGTGCCGTATCCGTTCACGCCGACCTCGATCATACAGGAGGCGCATCGCCGCGGCCAATAATCGTTTCGGGGATTCGAGCGAGAAATTAACTACGGGGCGAGTCACGGTCGACCGGCGGACTGATGGGTCGTGCGGCCCTCCAGCGGGTATGGACACGGACCTCCGCGCCGCCGCCGAGACGGCGGTCGACGAGTGTCTCGGGCTCACCGCAGACGAGTCGATAGCGGTCGTGACCGACGACGAGCGGCTGCCGGTCGGAGAGGCGATCTACGCGGTCGCGGCCGAGCGCAGCGACGACGCGACGCTCCTGCGCTTCCCGCCCGGGAGCGAGCACGGCGAGGAGCCGCCCGCCCCCGTCGCGGCGGCGATGCGCGCGGCCGACGTCTTCCTCGCGCCGACGACCTACTCGATCACACACACCCGGGCCCGCCAGCAAGCGACCGAGGCCGGCGCGCGCGGCGCGACGATGCCCGGGATCACCGAGGCAGTGATGGTCGCCGGACTCGACGCCGACTACGAGCGGATAGCCGCCGGCTGCGAGTCGATCTACGAGCAGGTCGACGGCGCCGAGGAGATCCACGTCACCGCGCCCGCTGGCACCGACATCGTGGTCGAACCGGGCGACCGGCCGTGGCACCGCGACACCGGGCTCGTGCGCTCGCCGGGGTCGTTCTCGAACCTCCCGGCCGGCGAGACGTTCGTCAGCCCCGTGACGGCCGAGGGGACCATCGTCGTCGACGGGACGATGCGGCCACACGGCCTCGTCGACGAGCCGATCCGGATCGAGGTCGAAGCGGGGCAGGTGACGGAGGTGGACGACGACGGCGTGCGCGAGTCGCTGGAGGCCGCCGCCGAGAGCGCGGACGACCCGGAGAGCGTCTACAACCTCGCGGAACTCGGCGTCGGCGCGAACGTCGGGGTCGCCGACCTCGTCGGGTCGGTACTCCTGGACGAGAAGGCGGCGGGGACGGTCCACCTCGCGGTCGGCGACGACGCGAGCATCGGCGGCGACTGCGAGGCGCCGATCCACACCGACGGAGTGGTTCGTGACCCGACCGTGCGGGCGGACGGCGAGGAGGTCACGCTACCGGCGCCGTAGCGTGGCGGCGCGCGACCGCGGGACGCGGGTCACGGAAGCGGAGCAGCCACGAACGAGGCGACTCGCGCGAGACGCGGCGCGGCCAACACGACCGGCTTTTCACCTCCCCGGGTCCACGTGGGTACAATGAGTGACACGCACGAGCGGGCGACGGTCGACTGTCCCCGCTGTGTGGACGAGACCGCCCACGAGGTCCTGAATCCGGGCGGACAGGCGACCGTCCGGTGTACGGACTGCGGGCACACCCACAAGACGACGATCGAGCGCACAGACCGCGTCGAACGGGAGGTGGTCGTCTCGCAGGAGGGCGAGTCGGTCGCCGCGACCCGGGCGTTCGACGAGGACGAGACGGTCGCCGTCGGCGACGAGTTCGTCGTCGACACGCCGGCAGCGATCCTCCAGGTCCGGGTGACGGCCGTCGAGACGGGGCCGGAACAGCGCGTGGAGTCGGCGCCCGCGGGCGACGTCGCGACCGTCTGGTCCCGCGCCGTCGACAACGTCGGCGTGCCCGTCACCGTCCACCCGAAAGAGGGCGACGGGCGCAACCGGGAGACCGAGAGCCACACGGTGCGGGTGCCGGGCGACCGCGAGTTCGTCGTCGGCGAGGAGCTAGACCTGGGCGACGAGCGCGCCGAGGTCGTCGGCCTCCAGATCCGGTCGGACGCGCCGGAGTACCGCCACGAGAAACTGGACCACGAGGGCGACATGGCGTACGCCCGCGACCTCAAGCGGGTGTACGCCCGCGATACCCAGTCGAGCGCGTGGTCGGTCTGGTGAACTACCTCGGGACGTACTCCGAGGCGCTCGCCTCGAACGATCTGTAGATACCGGGCGTGACTCGCGGCGAACGCGGCGGAACGGTAGCGGGTGTTCGATACCGACACCGGTCAGCGGCCGAGAGACAGGGCGTCTCTCCCGCGCGACCGTCGGCTGCCGGCTCTGCGGTTCGGCGTAGACGGCGACTCGGCCCCGCGTCGCGTCTCCGCGTACCGGTCGGGCCGGTTCGCGGGGTCGTCTCCCCGATACCGGTCCGAACGAGGCTGTCTACTGCTCGTCGACGGCTTCCTCGCTCTCGCTCGTGGCCGATGGGCACACACTGCCGCCGCCGGCGACCGTGCGGTTCGTTCGAGCCACACAGGTCTGTACCGTGTCACGGCTCTCGCCGCCGACGCCAGAGTGCCCCTGCAAGCCCCGAGATGCCCAGCCCCGCCACTCCCGCGAGTATCTCTTCGCCCAGCCCACCGGGAGCGGGTGACGACGTCGGTGGGCGATTCTCTGGCACGCCCTCGCCGTACCCCCACGCTGTCTCACCGGGGCCGTCCGGGAACGTGTAGAGCCGAGCCGGTGAGTCCCCCCGCCCGCGGGAGCTGGCGACGAAGCTCTCACCGGGGGTTCCGGCCCGTGCGGCGAAGAACTCCGCAGAGCCCGGATCCGCCCACCACGTCTCTTCGACGGGGTCGCTCGGGTCGCTCACGTCGTGTCGCTTCACGCCACCGTTGTACCACGAACTGTAGAGCACCGCGTCCCGGAGTTCGAAGTTGTGTGCGGTCGTCCAGCGGCCACCGACGCCGTCCGGATCGGCCGGTGGCTCGACCGTGGCGCGATACCGGGGCGTCGTCGGATCCGACACCTCGTAGAGGTCGATACCGCCAGGACCGCCGTCGGGGTGGGCTTCTGAGGCACTCGCCTCGCGTCCGACCGCGAGCAGTGTCCCGGCCTCGTCGACCGCGGCGTAGTGACTGTTTCCCGGCAACGTCGCGGTCGTGTCTGTCCGTGATTCGAACGCCTCGGCGACAGACGCCGCGCTCCGCCCGACGTGGGCGAGGACGCGCAGATCCGTCGGGTCCGAGACATCGACGGCCCACGTTCCGGCGTCCCAGTGGGCGAGATACGCAGTCGTATCCCGAACGAACACGTCGTGGACGCCTCGGGCAACCGGCGGGAGTGCCTCCCACGTCGAGTCACGGGGGATCAACGACCACGCCCCGACGCGCTCGGGGTTGCCCGCCACGTCCACGATATCGAGACGGCCGCCGGAGTAGTCGACGGTGAGATACGCCAGACCGTCCGCCAGATCACAGTTGTGGATCCCGTAGTCGGTGGGGTAGAACCCCCGACGGATGGGCGAGTCGGGGTCACTGACGTCCACGACGAGTACGCCACTGGGCGTGCCGTCGTTGACGACGGCCAGCGTGTCGCCGTCGACCGCTACGTCGGTGATACTCTCGAACGGTTTGCCGCGGTCGGCGGCGAGTCGATCTCGACCGATCGTGATGCGCCGGCGCCGGGCGAGGAGGGCCGGGGTCGCTGGACTCCCGACGTCGACGGTCGCGTAGCCGTTCCCGACCGCGACGTATGCTGTGGTCCCGTCGGCCGAGACGACGGCTTCGGTCGCGCCCGGAAGTTCGACGCTGCCCAGCGGGCCGTAGCCGTCGTCAAGACGGTGCCCTGTTGCTGTCGTCGCCGTATCGCCGCCAGTCGAGGCTGTGTGGGCCCTGCCGTGGCTCGCAGAGCCAGCAGTCGTCATGCCGGCGGCCACGAGACGGAGGGCAGTCCGCCGCCGCAGGGACATCGGTATCCGAGGCTACGAGGAGGGGACGTATATGAACTGTCGTGGCTAGATGCGTCGTTCAGTAGTCCGATCCGTACACGCGCTGTCTCTCGCACGCGTCTCCCGACGGACAGCGAGCGAGTGGTGCGGACGCCGCCGAGCAGGGGGCGCGATCCCGGTCTCGGTCGACTCGGTCGACGAGAGCGACGTGGTAGCACGACGCCGGGACGCTGCG
>JBDGTD010000006.1:0-11792 GCA_042217165.1 Haloferacaceae archaeon
CACAGCCGACGTAGATGACGATGTCCGCGTCGGCCCACTTGGCGAGCTGGTGCTGGGTGACGGTCTTGCCGGAGCCGAACGGGCCCGGAATCGCCGCGGTGCCGCCCTTCGCGATGGGGAACAGCCCGTCGAGGATGCGCTGTCCGGACACCAGCGGCTCGTTCGGCGAGCGCTTCTCGACCGTCGGCCGGGCCTCGCGGACCGGCCACTCCTGGTGCATCGTGAGCGACTCGCCCGTGTCGAGTTCGACGACCGGCTCGTCGACCGTGAACTCGCCCTCGCGGGCCTCGACGACCTCGCCGCCCGCCGAGTCCGGCGGGACGAGCACCTTGTGGTCGATCGTCACCGTCTCGGGCACGGTCCCGATGATGTCGCCGGCTTCGACCGTGTCGCCCTCCCCGACGTCGGGGTGGAACTCCCACTCCTCCTCGAGGTCGATCCCGGGCGCGTCGACGCCACGGTCGAGAAAGGCCGACTCCAGTTTCTCCTCCAGCACGTCGAGCGGGCGCTGGACGCCGTCGTAGATGGCGTCGAGCATGCCCGGCCCGAGGTCGACCGTGAGCGGGTCGCCCGTGTTCTCGACGGGTTCGCCCGGGCTGACCCCGGAGGTCTCCTCGTACACCTGTACGGTCGTGACGTCGCCTTCGATCTCGATGACTTCGCCCATGAGGCCTTCCTCACCGACGTAGACGACGTCGTTCATCCGGGCGTCGAGCCCGGTGGCGGTGACGACCGGACCGCTCACGCTGGCGATCCGGCCGTCGCCGCCGTCGACGGTCTCCTGTGTTGCTTGACTCATGTATCGTCTTCCTCCTCGTCCATCAGGTCGATCCCGATCGCTCGCTTGATCTGCTCGCGCAGTCCGCCCGCGCCCGACGCGCCGAGCGTGACGACGACCGGCTCGATGCTGGTCTCGACGCGCTCGCGCACCCGCCGCGAGAGGTGGTCGGTGTCGTCGTCGTGCATCACGACGATACCGACCCCGTCGTCGTCCAGGACGGACTCGACGGCGTCGTCCAGCGCCTCGGGCTTCTCCTCGTCGGGCACGTTCTCGACGCGCCGGACGCCGGCGAGCCGGAACCCGGTCGTGAACTCGGGGCTGCCGACGACGGCGATCTCCCGGCTCATGACACGATCAGCTCCGCTTCGATCTGCTCGGGCGGGAGCCCGGTCTCGCGGCCGCGGGCGATCGCCCGGATGTTGTCGACCTCGCTCTCTTTCGCGATGATGTACGACACCACCGGCGTCACGGACAGCGGGTTGACGAACCCGAGCTTGTCGGCGTACGACTGGAGTGCCGCCTCCAGTGCCCGCTCGAAGCCGATCAGGCTGTCTGTCTCCTCGACGGCGTCGAGCGCGGCGGCGAGTTCGTCGCCGTAGGTGCTCGACCGGATTCGCGCCAGCAACTCGTCGCGGTTGCCGGCGAGTGTCGACAGCTCCGACGCCGTGAACAGCCGGCCACCGTCGATGAAATACTCCGCGGGGTCGAGGTCAGCGTCGCTTCCCGCCAGCCGGAGCGCGTTCCGGGCGTTCCGGAAGTCGATCTCGGCGGTGAGGAACTCGCGGTAGATGACGGTCGTCTCGTCGACGACGAGGTCGTCCAGCAGCTGCTCGTAGTACGCGCGGTCGAGCGCGTTCTCGAAGGGCACGAGCACGCCCGAGGACTCGTACTCGTCGAACGCGTCGGCGAGCGGGTCGCCGTAGATCGTGCCCTCGAGCGCCGCCACGACCTCCTCGATCGAGCCGGCATCGAGCAGCTGTTCGACCAGCCGGTCGGAGAACTCGCCGGCCCGGATGAGGTCGGCCTCGACGGTCTCGCGGTCTACGTCCGAGTAGATCCCGCGGAGTACCGTCTTGACGTTCCACGCGTCGAACTTCCGGAGGTAACGCGTCACGAGGTCGTAGAGCCGTCCGTCCGCCCACCGGAGGATGTCGTCGAACTGTCCCGCGAGGTCGCGGTTCAGCGCGTACTCGATGAGGTCCACCCCGGAGTGGCGCGCCCCGAGCGCGTTGATCTCCTCCTCGTACACCGACTCCTCCATCTGTCGGGCGATCTCGGCCGGACCCATCCGCACGAGCTTCCGGTAGTCGTCGTCGTCGAACAGCGCCGCCTTGCGGGCGCGAACCCGAGCGACGACGTACTCCGGATTCGACGTGCCGCTCGCGGCCGTAGTCATCCGTCGGGAAACAGTCGGTCACTCACGTCCTTCAAGCTGTCCTCCCAGACGTCGTCGAGGACCGAGTCGAACGTGTTGTCGACCCGGACGCGGCTCGCCTCGCTCTCGACTATCACGCCGCCGAGACAGTCGGTCTCGCCCGCGTGAGCGAGGCCGTCGAACTCGTCGACGAGGCCAGAGACGAGCGCCTCGTCGTCGGGGCGACAGTAGACCGACGCGTCGGCGCCCTCGAACTCCTCGGCCGCGTTCGCCAGCAACGCGCGGGTGAGCTCCTCGCGGCGCTCGCCCGCCATCGAGGCGACCCGCTCCTCGACGGCGGCACGGACCTCCTGGAGCGCGTCGCGCCGGGCCTCCAGTCGGTCCTGTTTCGCCTCGAGTTTCGCGCTCGAGACGGCCTGCTCGCGCTCGCGCTCGATCTGCTGCTCGGCCTCGCGTCTGGCCTCCTCGTGGATCCGCTCGGCGTCGGCCTCGGCCTCGGAGATGATCTCCTCGGCGCGGGCCTCGCCCTCCTCGCGGATCGCGGCGGCCTCCTCGCGGGCCTCCTCCCTGATGTCCTCGACGACCGTCTCCAGGCTCATGATCGGAAGGTTAGACCAGGAAGACGACGACCAGTGCGAGGATAACGAGCGTCTCCGGCAGGACGGTGAAGATCAGTCCGCGGACGAAGAGGCTCTCGTCCTCGGCCACCGCACCCATCGCCGCGGCACCGATCCCTCGCTCTGCGATGCCGGCACCGAGCGCCGCGAGGCCGACGGCGAGCGCCGCTCCGGCCGACGGCGGGATGCCCGGAGCGCCTGCTCCGCCCGATGTTTGCAGTACGACACTCGCCAGCTGTGTTGCGGTCTCAATCATGGTGGCTGACTGTCCGAGGACCGCTCGGAACGTCTCGGTATGCCCGGGAGGGACGGATAAAGGTTCTCAAAAGCGACGCGAGACCATCACGGTCGTACAGCCCGATAGACGGCCTAAAACCGGCGATACGGGATCTCGAACGGAGGCAAAACGGGGCGGCGGTTACTCGTCGGCGGTGTACTGTCGGTCCGTGCCGAACGGCGAGTAGGGCGTACCGCCGCCCTCGAAGAACTTGCCGAAGAACTCGACGTACTCCAGCCGCACCGCCTGGAGGCCGGCGCTCGTCACCCCCAGCGCCAGCACCAGCAGGTGGCCGACGAGGAGGACGACGAGACCGACGAGGACGAGAGCCACGCCGCCGTGGACCAGGCCGCCGAACAGCAACTCGGCCTCGCCGCCGTACTCCGCGGCGACGTACGACGGCCCGTGGGTGAGCAGGAAGTGGAACTCGCCCTCGGGGTCGACGTACGCGCCGAACACGAGCAGGTTGACCGTGAACGCCATACCGGCCTTGGCCAGAAGCACCGCGGCCATCCGGGTGTACGACAGGACGTTCACCAGCACCTGCAGGAACTCGACGATCTCGATGAAGTCGCCGACCGCGAGCAACACCAGGCCGACGGCGAAGGCCGCCGCGCCGGCCAGCCCGACCGCCGGCGAGAAGCCGTTGAACCCGAGCGCGAACGCCGCGTGGGCGAACTCGCCGGTCGCCTCCGGCGCCGTGCCCGAGCCGTCGAAGACGGTGTAGAGGAACGAGGGCTTCACCGCTGCGGCGCTGCGCGAGAACACCCAGACCCACAGGCCGTTCATCATCAGCATCCACGACCCGCTCTCGAGCAGGGCGTCTTTCGCGCCGTGGAACTCCAGGTTCTCGAGGAAGTCGAACGCGTACCCGACGTTCAGGTGGAGCACGCCGACGAGCAGGCTGAGCACCAGCCACGACTGCGCCCACGAGATCTGGTTGGGCGACAGACCCTTCTCGATCGGCGGGCCGTGGAGGCCGAGCGCACCCTCCCAGAGGAACTGGGTTATCAGGTGGAAGCCGAATATCTCGCCGTAGAGAATCCCGAACAGCGCCGTGAACCCGCCCGCGAACATCGTCACGCCGCCCATGCTCTTCATCACCTCGGAGTCGGCGCGGTCGTAGAGGACGTAGCCGATGGCGGCGTACAGAATCCCGTAGCCGAGGTCGCCGATCATGAACCCGAAGAAGGCCGGGAACGTCAGGAAGAGGACGATCGTCGGGTCGAACTCCCGGTAACTCGGTCGGCCGACCGCCTTGACGAACGCCTCGAAGTAGCTCGCCGGACCGGGGTTCTGCTGGACGACCGGGGGCGTGTCGTCGCGCATCACGACGGGGCTGGAGGCCGCCGTCCCGCCGTCGGCGCGGGCCTGTCCGTCGCCGCCGTCGGCGGCGGCTGGCCTGCCGGCGCCGGCGTCGCCGTCGCCGGGCAACTCCTCGCGCAGGGCCTCGGAGCCGTCGGCACTGAAGCTCGCGCGCTCCAGCTCTTCGACCTCCACGCGGTCGTCGACCGCGTCGGTGAGGTCGCGCTTGAACCCGGTGTAGCTCTCCGAGGGGATCCACCCCTCGGCGACGAAGGTGTTCTCTGTCGTCGCGAACGAGAGCGGCGCCTCGGCCTTCTGGACCTGGACTCTGAGGTGCTCCTCGGCCGCGAGGAGGAAGCCGCCGACCTCCTCGCGCAGCGCGTCGAGGTCGGCCTCGACGGAGGCGAGTTCGGCCTCGAGCGACTGCCGCTCGGACTCGAGTTCCGAGACGTACCCGCTCGGGTCGCCCGAGGCGTCCGGAACCTCGAGCGCCGCGAAGTCTGTCCCGACCAGCGCGTCCGAGAGCGCGCCCTCGTCGGCGCCCGGCGCGGGGCGGGCGAAGACGGCGACGACCCCGCTCTCGGCGAACACCTCGAACTCGCGCAGGTCGTCTGCGTCGACGACCGCGCGCTCGACCCCGTCGGCGCTCCCCTCGCCGACCGCGACCTGGAGGCTGTCGTAGCCCGAGAGCAGGTCGAGGTCGATACCGAGTTCGACGAACGGGTCGACGGTCTCGAGCGCCTCGTCGATCTCTGCGATGCGGCTCTCGATCTCGTCGCGCCGGTCGTCGAGTTCGTTCACCCGCTCGCGGACGTCAGCGAGTTCGGACGCGACCTCCTCGTCGGTGAGGACACGCGTCGGGCCGGCGTCCTCGGGCGAGACCCCGAGGATGCTCTTCAGCGACCGGGCGGTGACGAGCCGGTCGGCCGACGTCTCTGCGTCACCCGTTGGGTCGCCGGGGGCGAACCCCTCCCACGAGTCGTCGTACTCGGTGACGTGGAGGAGGTTCCGGTCGTAGACGAGTTCGACCACGTCCGCGAGGACGCGCCGAGAGCCCGTGACCGACACCTTGCTCATCTGCTTGGGGCGGAGGAGGCTCACGGCCGGCCCACCACCGTCTCAGTCGAGCGCACGGATCGCCTCCTCGAAGCGTTCGACGGCGTACTCCACCGCATCCGCCTCGTTGTCGGCGGCGGCCTCGCGGAGTTCGCGTCGCTCGCGCTCGCCCTGTTCGAGGATCCGCTCGCGCTCGGTCTCGATCTCCTCGCGCGCCTCCTCGACGAGGCGTTCGCGCTCCGCGGCGGCCTCCTCTTCCGCCCGTTCGCGGATCGATTCGGCCTCGCGGCGTGCCTCCGAGATCCGCTCCTCGCGGTCGCTCTCGGCCTCCTCGACGATGGCGGTCGCCTCCGTTTCGGCCTCCTTGACCCGTTCGAGAACCTCCGTTCGTGGCATCCTGTCGTTCGTCGCTACGGCTACGTGCCTATAAGGTGTTTGCGAAAGGCCCTCGGAGAGCTCTCGGGCGGCCGCGAGCCGTTGGGTTCATACTCGCGCACCCGCAGATACGGGTAATGGGCGTCCTCGAGAACAAGGCGCGGGCGCGGCTGTTCTACCGGTACCTGTCGAAAGTGTACGACCGGGTGAACCCGTTCGTCTGGACCGAGGAGATGCGGGCCGAGGCGCTCGACCTCCTCGACCTCGACCGCGACGACCGCGTGTTAGACGTCGGCTGTGGCACCGGGTTCGCGACCGAGGGGCTGCTCGGCCGGGTCGACGAGGTCCACGGCCTCGACCAGAGTATCCACCAGATGGAGAAGGCGTTCGCGAAGTTCGGCACGGACGGTCGGGTCCGGTTCTGCCGCGGCGACGCCGAGCGCCTCCCGTTCGCGGACGACAGCTTCGACGTGGTGTGGTCCTCCGGGTCGATCGAGTACTGGCCGAACCCCGTGAACGCGCTGGAGGAGTGCCGCCGGGTCTGTCGCCCCGGCGGACAGGTGTTGATCGTCGGGCCGAACAACCCCCGGACCTCGGTGATGAAGCGTCTCGCGGACGCGATCATGCTGTTCTACGACGAGGAGGAGGCAGACCGGATGTTCACGGCGGCCGGCTACCGCGAGTTCAGACACGTCACGATGGGGCCCGCCTACAGCCCCGAGATCGCGATCACGACGGTCGCGGAGGTGCCGGCCGAGTCCGAGCGGGCCGACCCCGAACCGGTCGGGGCCTGACTCGGAGCCCTACCGCGCTCGTGCGCTCGCCCGGGCGACCCGCTCCCCGTCGACCAGTACCGTCACGGTCACTCGATCCCCGGGGTCGAGGAGCGGTGCGTTCGTCGCAGCGAGACGGAGCCGCGCGCGTTCGCCGGGGGTCCACCGGGAGTCCGACGCGACGTTGAGCGGCCCGGTCGGGCCGGAGCGAAAGCCCCGGGCCGCGAAGAACGGCGTCGGGGGCTGGTGGCGGAGCGGCCGCCCGCCGACCCGAATCCGCAGGTCGACGGCCGTGACGTCGACGACGTCGCCGCCGCGGTGGCGGAGGACGAGCGCGTCGGTCGCGGCGTCGGCACGGAGCGCGAGCGCCGCCCGCGGCGCCGGGTCGGGGAGTGTCGAGACGGCGACGCCGCCGCTCGCGACGGCGAGGACGAGCGCGAGGACGAGGCCGACCGGACGGTCCACGGCGGGCGTGGCCACGTCACCGGTTAAGAGTCCGTGGGTCAGCGCCTGCCCGCCCGCGGCGTCTCCAGCGGGTCCATCGTGAGGAACACGACCGACTGGTCGCGAATCGCGACGATCGTGAACCGCTCGGAGGGCGTGAGCGTCCAGAACTCGCCGTCGGGGCCGGTCGTTCCGACGGGGGTGCTGTCGCCGCCCTCGGGGCCGACGGTGATGCTCGCGTCCACCGACTCGCCGTCGACCGTCCTCACCCGGACGCGCATCGGCCCGCCGGGGTACGAGCGGTTGACGACGAGTTGCAGGCCGTCTCGGGTGTTGATCGCAACCTGGTTCGTCCCGGCGACGCCGAACGACTGGCGGTGGACGTCCCGGAACACCCGCTGGTTGCCCGCGCCGACCGTGGCGGCGAGTTCGCCGCCGGTGTAGGTGACGCGCACCCGTGCGACCTGCGCGGACTGTGCGTCGACCGCGCGTCGTGCCGCCCAGACTGTCGGGTACGCCTCCGCGACGACCTGCCGTGCGGTCTGTCGGTCGAGCGGGTCGCCGTCGGTCCGGCGCAGTCCGCCGCGGTACGTCTCGCGCACGTAGCCCGACTCGGTGAGCGTCGCGAGCGTCACCCCGCGCCGGGTCGCCGAGACGTACACCCGGGTCGGCGGCGCGTCGCCGGTCAGCGACGCCGCCACCCGGGCGCGGACGGCCCCGGTGTAGAGCGCGAGTTCGCGGTCGAGCGCGGCCGACCGCTCCGTCGGGACGTTCGCGCCGCGGGCACGGGCGGCGGCGACGACGCTCCTCCGCCGGTCGTCGAGGGCGCGGGCCGCGCGGTCGATCCTGACGAGCCGAAGGAGCGTCGTCCGGGCGTCGGCCTCGCCCGCCACGAACGCCCGGAGCGCCGCCCGCTGTGAGCGCCCGAGCGCGTCGGTACGGGCCTTCAGCCGGTCGAGTTCCCGCGCCAGCGCGGCGTCGACATCGTCGGCTTCGCGCACCCGGGTGACCGCACGGCGGGTCAGGAGCGCGTGGTTCGACGCGTTCGTGGCGACGGAGACGGCAGGACCGATATCGAGGACGACCCTGGTAGTGGTCGAGCGGTTCGGGACACCGTCTGCGGGCGCGAGAACGTCGACGGTACCGTTCAGCGACCGCGCCTCGCCGGTCTGCGGGACGCCAATCTGCGCGAGGGGGGCGGTCCCCGGCGCGTCGCCGGATACAGGGGGGGCGACGGACCCGGCAGAACCGCCGGGCGCGGGCGACGTCGCGCCCCCGACCGGGACGACGACGACCGCGACGGCGAGGGTGGCCGCGAGGAGCGCGTGGAGGGCTCGCATACTGGCCCGCGGTAGACCGCCCGCGTAGAAAAAAGGGCCGACCCGAGAATTCGACCGACAGAGCCCCGATGGAAAGCGTTTTCATCGGCGGTGGTGACCCTCCGACGATGCGGCCCGCCCCGCGTCTCACGGTCCTCCTCGTCGTCGCGGCGCTCCTCCTCGCGGGATGTGGGCCCGTGACGGCGGCCGCCGACGACCCGCAGGTCCGGGCAGTCGACGGTCCCGACGCCGCGCGGCTCGACGCTCCCGCGAACACCACGATCACGGTCGTGCTGTACGGCAACACGAGCGCACAGTTCACCGTCCGAACGACGTACGTCCTCGAGTCCGAGGCGGCGCGCGCGACGTTCGCAGACTACGCCGCGGCCTACCGCGCGGGCGAGACGGACGCCGGTCCGCGCGTCGGCCCGTTCGTCGCCGCCGCCGAGCGCGCCGCGGCCGTCAGCGGGCGGGAGATGCAGATCACGAACGTCACCCGGACCGGCGGGGTCGAGGGAGGGGTCGGGACCGTCGCCGTCCACTTCCGGTGGACACGGTTTCTCACCCGTGTCGACAACGACACGCTCCGTCTCGACGAGGCGCTCCGGATCGGCGGCAACACGACCTGGCTCGGCTCGCTGACCGCCGGCCAGACGTTCGTCCTCCGGACGCCGGCGGGCTACAGCATCGTCGACTCCGGGGGGCCCTCGTTCGAAATCCGGAACAGCGCCATCCGGTTCGAGGGCCCCCGAGAGTTCGACGAGCGTCTGACGGTCACCTACCGCCAGACCGGCGGAGTGACGCCCGAGCCGCCGGCCCGGCGGCTCCCGTGGGGACTGCTCGGCGGCGGCGCGGTCGTCGTCGCGCTCGCTGCCGCGGTCGTCTACGTCCGCCGGAGGGACAACGGCGAGGACGCGGCCGTCGCCGACGACTCGCCGGACGACGGCACGGGCGACGAGCCGACGCCCGAGACGGCGAGCGGTGACCCGGCCGCCGAGGCGGAGGGAGGCGACGCCGGCCCGGGGCAGGAGCCGGAGCCCGAACCCGAACTCCTCTCTGACAGCGAACGCGTCGAGCGGCTCCTCGAGCGCAACGACGGGCGGATGAAGCAGGCGGCCATCGTCGAGGAGACCGGCTGGTCGGACGCGAAGGTCTCCCAGTTGCTGTCGTCGATGGCCGACGACGGGCGGGTCGAGAAGCTCCGCCTCGGGCGCGAGAACCTCATCTCGCTGCCGGACGACGAGGAGTGACACCGTCATCCGTCACGTACTTGGTCGGGGACATCCTGCAACTGGCAGATGGAGTACCTGGAGCGGCGGGTCGCGCTGGTCGAAGAGCGCCTGACGGAGGTGGTCGAGTCCGTCGAACCCGCCCGGCTCCGCGAACAGGTCGACCACGTCGCGCTCTCGGGCGGCAAGCGCGTCCGCCCGGCGGTGACGGTCCTCGCCTGCGAGGCGGTCGGCGGCGCGCCGGAGGACGCGGTGGACTTCGCGGTCGGGACCGAACTCGTCCACAGCGCGTCGCTCGTGGTCGACGACATCATCGACCGCTCCGAGGTCCGGCGGGGAGCCGAAAGCGCGTGGGCGACGTACGGCTACGGGCCCGCAATCGTCGCCTCCGACGGCCTGCTGGGCGAGGCGTTCGCCCTCTTTTCGGCCGACGAGCGCGCGATGCGGGTCGCGGCCGAGGCGATGGTCGAACTCGGCGAGGGCGAGGCCTCGGAACTCGTTGCCCGCCCGACGAACGAGGCGGAGTACACGACCCTCGCGCGCCGGAAGACGGGCGCGCTCTTCCGCGCAGCGGCCGAACTCGGCGCCATCGCCGGGGACGCCGACCCCTACACCGTCGAGTCGCTGGGTGACTACGCCGAAGGGGTGGGCGTCGCCTTCCAGATCCGCGACGACGTGTTAGACGCCACGGCCGACGCCACGGACCTCGGCAAGCCGGCCGGACAGGACGAGGCCGTCGACCGCCCCTCCGTGGTGCGCGTCACCGACCTCACGCCCGAGGAGGCCGACGCCCGCGCCCGGGCCCGGTCCGACGACGCCCTCGCCGCCCTCGACGCCGCCGAGGTGGTGAACCGCGACGCCGGCGGCTATCTCCGCGACCTCGCGGAGTTCGTCGTCGTCCGGGAGCGCTAGGCCCCCTCCGCCGAGACCGTCGGGTAGCGCGACTCCGCGACCGCGAACCCGAGCGTCGAGAGAACGCCGAGGAGGGTCCCGGCCGTCAGGCCGAAGGCCAGGTCCGTGAGCGAGAGCGTCGTCACGCCCGGCGCCGCCGGCAGGAAGTAGCCCGTCAGCGCAAAGAGCACGAGCGCGATGGCGAGGACGTAGAAGGGCGCGTTGAGATACCGCCACTCGAAGCGGTCGTTCAGATACTCGTCGGTCACCTGGCCCAGACTCGACGTGACGCCCGCGGCCGCGAACCACCGGACCGCGCCGTGGACGAACGCCGCGACCGCGAGCGCCGGGTCGTTCGCGACCGTCGGACCCGCCGTCTCCAGGAGCGAGACGCCCTGAACGCCGCCGACGACCATCAGCGCCGCCGCGACGACGTACGTGACGAGCGTCACCCGGCCGGTGTACAGCAGGCGACGCGCGCGCTCCGCGAAGTCGTCGATAGAACGCTCCAGCCCCAGCCCGCGAAAGAGCGTGTAGAGCCCGAGAACGGCCGAGAGAACGCCGAGCAGGGCCGCACCGGGCACGTCGAACAGGCTCGCGAGCGTCGCCGCCGGGTAGATGAGCAGGAGAACGCCGAGAGGGACGAGGATCGTCCCCCGGGTCTCCGGGTCCGCGAGCACCTGCTTCATCGTGTAGTAGATCGACTCCAGGTCCTGGGCCTGCCGGACGACCACCCGCCGGACGCTGTCGATCGGGACCCGCGAGCGGATCACCGGGAGCGTGGACTCGTCCTGCGCGCCGTCGGTGATGACGACCGCGCTCACGGACTCGCCGGTCTGGAGGCCCGCGAGGACGGTGTCGACCTCGTCACCCAGCGCGCGGTTCGCCTGGACGTCGCCGCCCTGCGTGCCCGTCACCGCGGCGATCTCGACGGCCTGTCGCTCGCTCTCCGCGAGGTCGTCGTGGACGCAGACGCCCTGAAACAGGACGTTCACGTCCGAGTCCTCCGGGTCCGCGACGGCCAGTTCGGAGGCCGCCGCCGCGACCGCCTCGCGCCCGACGACGGGCGTCTCCCGGTCGGTCTTCCGGCCGAGGTCGTCGTCGAGGTCCACACAGAGGACCAGCAGCATCGACGGGAGGTACGCTGTGGGCGGATAAACGCTTTCGGGAGAGCGGCGTCGAACGGACGGCGCGGACGACGAGGGCGTCACGCCCGAAACCACGCGTCTTTTGCCGCTCGGCCCGCAACGTCCCCCAGTGATATCGAAGGGCTGCGAGCAGTGCGCCGAGGGCGGCAAGATGGTCCTGTTCGTCTACGGCTACTGCGACCAGCGCGACTGCTTCTACTGC
>JBDGTD010000019.1:0-11674 GCA_042217165.1 Haloferacaceae archaeon
GCTGGAGCGCGTACTCCTCGACCTCGCCGGTCGCGGAGAGATAGACCTCGTACCGCCCGATGATGTCCTGTGTGTCCGGGACGGCGCTCCGCTCGACGACCTCGAAGACGGCTCGCCACCCGCCGTCGTCGGTGCGCTCGACGGAGGTGATGCCGTCGAAGGGGCCGTCGAGCAGGGTCGACGCGATCTCGGCGACGAGTTCGCGTATCTCGAGGATACCGATCGCCTCCGGGTCGGCGTCGGCATCCGCGTCTGCATCGGCACCGGAATCGGCGTCGGTAGACCTGGAGATCCCGTCTGATTTCGTCACGGGCTGGTCTGTCACGACCCGTCACCCCCGGCAGCCTCGACGGCGTCGGTCACACAGCCGCGGACGGCGTCCAGTTCCGACCGACCGGACACCTTCGACGAGACGACGTCGGTCATCACATCGACGAACAGTTCGTCGTCTCGTGCCTCCTCGGGAGCCGTCACCATTCCCTCGGCGGCGATGATGGCACCGCGCGTCCCGAGGTTCCAGTCGAACTCCTCGCGGACGGTCCGCAGGACCTCGACACAGTTCTCCGCGAGCGAAGCGGGAGCCTCCGGGACGTGCGAGCGAACGATCTCGACCTCCGTCTCGGCGCTGTAGTAGTCCATGTAGACGCCGACGAGGCGGTCGAGCAGTGCGTCCTGTGGCTCGTGAACGCCCGCGTACTCGACGTCGTTCGAGGTGAGGATGGCGCGAAACTCCGGGTGGACCTCGACGATCCGGTCGTCTCCGCGCTGTCCCGGGAGCTCGAGGATCCCCTCCTCGAACACGGAGAGCAGGGCGTTGTTCGCGGCGGGTTTGGTCCGCGAGAACTCGTTGTAGACGAGGGTGGCGCCCTCTCGAACCGCGACGGTGAGCGGGTTGTCGACCCAGCGGTCCCGGACGATGTCGGTGCTTTTCGTGACGTTGTGGATGTACTTGTCGCGGATCGACACCCGTTCCTGCTCGTCGTAGTCGCCGACGAGGTCGCTCGTGTCGAGGTCGGCGTCACCGTTTATCCAGACGACCGGGCGATCGCGCTCGGACGCGACGCGCACCGCGAGCGCCGTCTTCCCACAGCCCGTCGGCCCGATGAGGTGGACCGGCCGGTCGGCCGAGACCCAGCGCTCGACGCGTTCGGCGACCGCCTCGGTCTCGGGGCTCTCGACGAAGTCGTCCAGGGCGGCGCTGACGTCGCGGATGCCCGTCGCGGAGTCCGACACGCCGCCGCCGGCCGTCGTCGTCCCGTCCGGAGACGGCGCCGTCCGCCCGCTCCCGCGGCGCTTCTCGGTCCGGCTGTCGCGGATCTGTGAGCCGCGGACCTTCCGCTCGTGGCCGTCGCGCCGCGCCATCACTCCTCACCCGGGTAGATGGTGGCGTCGGGGCCGTACTCGTCTTTGTACTCCTGCATCGACATGTCGTGTGTCTGGAGATGCGACTCGGTGATGGCCTGGTAGTACTCTCCACAGACCTGACACCCGACCATGTCCTCCTGGATCTCGTCGTCTGCGGTCGCGTCGTCGGACTCCGGCACTGTCTCGGCGGTCGGCGCCTCGTCCGACGACGAGGCGCCGGCGTCGTCGGCTGCCGGCTCCTCGTAGCCGTAGAACTCGACGACGGCCTCGGAGAGGCTCTCGGCGGCCTGGTCGTACTCCGCGCGGAGCGCCTCGACGGCGTCGAGCAGCGTCTCGACCGCCCGTCGGCGTTCCTCGACGTCGGCGTCGAACGCCTCGGCGAACCCTTCGAACGCGTCGCGGGTCGCCGTCGCCTCCTCCCGGAACCTCGTGGCCGCCCGTCGCTTCGCGTCGACCGCGCGGTCGAAGCGCTCGGCGTAGGCGTCGAACTCGGCCAGCGCGGCGGCGAACGCGTCGCGCGTCGCCGCCATCTCCTCCCGGAGGGCGCCGGCCGCGTCGTGTCTGGCTGCGACGTCGTCCTCGAAGGCGGCGGCGTACTCGTCGAAGGCGGTCAGCACCCGCTCGAACGCCGAGCGCAACTCTGCAGCCTCGTCGCCGAACGCCTCCGCGTGCCGCCGCTTCTCCTGGACGTCGCTCCAGAACCCGTCGGCGTACTGGTCGAAACCGGCCTGTGCGCGCGCGAACTCCTCACGCGTGTCTGCGAACGCGTCGTGTTTGTGTTTGACTGTCATCTATTGTCGCCGTGTGTGTTCAAAAACGCGAGCGCGTGGCGGAGGCGCCGGCGTGGTTACGCCGTCGGCGCTTCCGCCGCCGTCGTCGCGGTCAGTTCGGCCTGCTCGATCTTCGCGATCTCCTCTGCGTAGTGGAGGAACGTGTCGACCGACGAGGCGACGACGCGGGCCTCGACGGTCAGGATCTCGATGCCGACGAGCGACAGCCGTGCGAACACGTCGACGACGATACCCTTGTCGAGCACGCGGTCCAGTACCTCTGCCAGACTGGAAGAGTCAGGTTGTGCCATTGGTTGTGTTGGGCTGGTGCCCACCTCTGCCGAAGCCGGGAGATGGTAAATAGGCATGTACGATTTCGGACATGATTACAGGACCCGTAACGACCCGCATTACAGCCGACGTAACGGCCCACAGAACGGGAGACGCAATCGGAGCCACCGTTTTGACAGTTGGATGATTGTGTTCCGACGCAGTGGTATACCGGTCAGAACCCGAAGACGTCGACGACGGCCCGCGAGGGGTCGAGGAGTTCCCCTCGGAGCTGTTGCGCTTTTTCACGCAGGAGCAAGGCCGCGTCCTCCTCGTGCGCGGGGACCCAGGCGCCGGGAAGACGCTGTTTGCCGTCCAGGGGTTGAACGTCATCCGCCGCTACGGCGGCGACGTCCTCTACGTGACTACGCGCGTGGACACGGAGACGGTGTACCGCAACTACCTCAAGGGGACGACCGACCTCGCGCGGTCGAACGTTCTCGACGTCTCACAGGACCCGTTCGACGCCGACATCGCCCCCGCCGAGGACATCGGGGCCGACCGGTTCGACCCGGAGGGGTTTCTCGAGTGGCTGCAGGCCGTCGGTGAGGTTTCGAACCCGCTCACCGTCGCGTTCGACAGCTGGGAACTCGTCGAGCGGCACCTGCTCTCGCAGGCTCCCCAGGGGGACGCCGTCGAGCCCGGAGAGCTGGTGACCCGGACGGCCACGCTCGCCCGCCGTCACGACGTTCGGATCATCCTCATCACCGAGGAGGCCGAACAGACGAGCCTCGACTACGTCGTCGACGGCGTCGTCGAACTCCACGCCGGCCACAGCACCAACGGTCGACCGGAGCGAGAACTCCTGCTCGAGAAGCTCCGTGGCGTCCGGATCGCCAACCGCACGCGTCCGTTCACGCTCTCCGGGGAGACGTTCCGGGTGTTCACGCCCGTCGACCTCCCGGTGTCCGGGAGCGACGTCAGCGGGTCGGGGAGGCAGCCGATCGACAACTCGAAGCGGAAGTTCTCGACGGGGATCAGCGGGCTCGACACGATGCTCGGCGGGGGGTACAGCCGCGGGAGCGTCGTCCACTTCGAACTCGGGCCGGACCTCTCGCGGGACGCCTGGAGCCTCCCCTGTCTCGCCACCGCGCGGAACTTCCTCGCACACGGCCTGGGCGTCGCAGTCGTGCCGCTCCCCGAGAGCAGCCCCGGGCTGACGCGCCGGCATCTCGACCCGGTCCTCCCCGACACCGCGTTCGAGGCCCGCTGTGAGGTCTTCGAGACGTACGACCACGCGAGCGTGTCCGGCTCTAACTCGGTGGAGGGTCACGACCCCGACCGCGACGACTCTGCCGGCGGCGGGTTCGACTACGACGACTACATCGGCCGTCTCGCCGCGCTTCGCGAGGAGAGCGACGGGCCGCTGTTGCACGTCATCAGCATGGACGCGGCGGACGATGCGCTCAGCGACGCCGTGAGCGACCACGCGAGATACGTCGCGCTCCACAACGACCTCTCCGTGTTCGTGACGAAACCGGGCGGCGGCGAACGGACCCGCGTCGACCGCATCGCCGACGTCCACCTGCGGCTCGAACGCCGGGGCGAGACCGCGTTCCTGTACGGCAAGAACCCCGTGACGCCGTTTCTCGGCTTCGACACGACCGCGACGGAGGGAACGCTCGACGTCGCGCTCCAGGAGATGGTGTGAGATGACGCCACGACCAGAGACGACCGGCCCGGCAGTCCGACCGAACAGCCAGACCAACGACACCACCACCGACGACACAGAACAATGAGCGACGACAGTTCGAACCTGTACGTGTACGGCATCACAGAACAGACAGACCTCGAGATGGCGGTCGACGGCGTCTACGGCGCGTCGACGCTCCAGACCGTCGACTACAAGTCGCTCTCGGCGCTGACCTGTCCGGTCGACACGACCGAACCCGAGCGGACGGACGAGGCCGTCGCGGCCCACGACGACGTACTCCGGGCGGTGATCGAGCGCGACGACGTCCAGACTGTCGTCCCGATGGGCTTCGGTATGGCGTTCAAGAACGCCCGAACGCTGAAAGGCGTGATGCGGGGCGCACGGCGGGCGTTCCGGAAGGCGCTCAACGACGTCGAGGGCTGTGTCGAACTCGGTCTCAAGGTGGTCGACCCCGCCGACGGGTCGGCGGACCCGGACGCCCTCCGGTCGACGCTCGACGCGGAACTGGACCCGCTCAGCGTCGGACAGACGGACGACGACCTGTTCAGCGACCGGCTGGTCGCCAACCGGTCGTACCTCGTCGAACAGGGCGACCGCGACGCGTTCGACGACGCAGTCGAGACGCTGGAGTCGACCCACGAGGCGATGCTCGTCAACTACACCGGCCCCTGGGCGCCGTACAACTTCGTCGACATCCGCGTCGGCGCGGAGGCGAGCGGCCGGTGATCCTCGTCGACGACCTCCTGATCAAGCCGTTCGTCTCGCTGCTCGACGTGCTCCACGCGATGGTGCTCGACGAACTCCACGACGTCGACGCTATCCGCGACGACATCAAGGAGAACCAGCTCCTGTACGAACTCGGCGAGCGGCCCCAGGCGGAGTACGAGCGGCGGAAGGCGGAGTTAGAGGCCAACCTGCAGGTTGCAGAGCAGGTTCGCGAGAAGCTCATCGGCGGCAACATCGAGGTACAATAACATGACAGACGACATCGACGACGACGAACCGGACGACGACCGAGCTGACGGGTCGATTCCGCTCGGGAGCGTCTTCGGGACGCTCTCCGAGCTGCTCAGCCAGCTCGAGGAACTGGACCTGGACGCCGGCGAGCAGCGGTCCGGCAGCGTCCGGCGCGGCGACGCGACGTTCGACTACAACGTCAGCGTCGGCAGCATCAACCCCGCCGGCGAGAGCCGCCGCAACCGGCGACGCCCGGACTGGGACATCAAAGGCGAGTCGGAGGACCACGAGTACCGCGTCCGGATCAACGACGCAGAGAACGAACTCGTCGTCGTCGCCGACCTGCCGTCGGTCTCGGCAGACGACCTCGAGGTCAGCACCACCGACGACGCGCTGGAGATTCGCGTCGACGGCGCGGTCGTCGAGTCGGTTCCGCTCGACTGGGACGGAGCGACCGTCACCGGCGTGACGTTCGAGAACCAGGTGCTGAAGGTGCGCGTCGAGCCGTCCGCCGACGCGGAGGGAGACGAGGACGGAGGGGTCGAGTCGTGAGCGACGCCGAAAAACAGCGGCAAGAGCAGGCACGACAGCGCGACCGGGTCGTCGCGAAGGCGCTCCAGAACCGGGACGAGACGCGGCGCAACCTCCTCGCACAGGGCCGGAAGCTCGCCCGGCGGCGCGCCGAGAACGTCGACGACGACCGGGGCCGTTCGGCCGACGCGGACCGGTCGACGACCGTGAGCGCCCACTCGACGATGCCGTCGACAGACTCCAACGCGGCCGCCGCGGCGCGGCACTCGCACTCGACCGTGCCGGCACGGCCGAAGGGGTCGACTGTGCCGGCGGCGGTCCGTCTCTACGGCCTCGGGCTCTACCGGCGAATCCGGCCGGAGGACGACGAGACACGGTCGGACGCCGACTCGTCTGCCTCCGACGGAGGGGGTGACCGATGAGCGGTCCGAAGCCGACCCGCACGCAGGGTGACCTCGCGCAGATGCTCGAGACCCTGCTCGACAAAGGCGTGGTGATAAACGCGGACATCGCGATCACCATCGGCGACACGGAACTGCTGAGCGTGAAGCTCCGGGCGGCGGTCGCGTCGTTCGAGACCGCAGCCGAGTACGGCCTCGAGTTCCCCCTCGGGACCGACCTCGAGGCGGTCGCCGAGGCGAGCGACCGGGCGTCGGCGGACGCCCCGGCGGGGGAGCAGGGGTGATCGACGATGGAACTCACGATCGACGAGGGCGCAGACGTCCAGCGCGGGCTGACGTCGCTCGTCGTGACCGTCGTCGAACTGCTCGTCGAGGCGCTCGAGCGCGAGGCGGTCCGCCGGATGGAGAGCGGCGAGCTCTCGGAGGCGGAGATCGAACGCCTCGGGGCACAGCTGGCGCGTCTCGAGGCGGAACTCGAGGGCCTGAAGGCAGAGCAGGATATCGAGGGCGACGTCGACGACTTCCGCGGACAGCTCGACAGTCTCGTCGACGACGCGCTCAGGAGCGTCGCGGACGGAGGGCGGGCCGATGAGTGAGTCCGTAGCGACGGGCGAGACGACCGGCGACGCCGCCGGTCGGTATCTCTACTGTCTCGTCCGTCTCGACGGAGCGGACGAGACCGAGGGGCCGCCACGGCTCGACACGACGGGCATCGAGGGGGCGCCCGTCGACGTCGTCGAGGCGGCGGCCGCTCCCGTCGGCGCCGTTGTCCACCCGCGGCGCGAGCCGTTCGACTCGACCGACCTCACGAAGCTCCGGGACTGGCTGCTCGCCCACCAGCGGGTCGTCGAGGCGGCCGGCGACCGCTTCGGGACGCCGCTCCCCGTCCGGTTCGACACGGTACTCGAGGGCGACGACGACGCGGTCGCCGCGTGGCTCGGCCGGAACGCCGACCAGGTCGCGGACGCGTTCGACGACGTGGCCGGCTGCTGGGAGTACCGCGTGACGCTGTCGTGGGACTCGACGGCGTTCGAGTCCGAGCAGCGGGCGACGGACGCACGGCTGTCCGAGATCGACCGCCGGCTCGACCAGTCCGGGGACGGCAAGCGGTTCCTGCTCGAGAAGCAGTACGACCAGCGGGTGCGCGAACTGGTCCGGGAGCGGCAGGCGGCGCTGAAGTCGGAGCTCGTCGACCGGCTCGCCGAGGAGAGCAGTCAGGTCACGGAACGGCCGGTGCAGTCCGACGCGGCCGCCTCCCTCGGCGTCGAACTGGACGACGACGCCGTTGCACAGGTGGCGCTCCTGGCGCCCCCGGACAGGGAGTCGGAGGTCGGGTCGGTGCTGGACGAGGTCGCGGCGACCCCGGGTGTCGACGTCCGGTTCACGGGGCCCTGGCCGCCCTACACGTTCACCACGCAGATCACCGACGATGCGTGACCGCCAGTCCCGCCGAGGGCCGGACGCGCACGCGAACAGCCGACCGGGGGCCTGACCGTGCAGCCGACGAGAGCCGACGACCACGCGATCGTCGAACTGCTCGACGTCCTGCTCGAACAGGGCGTCGTCATCCAGGCAGATATCGTCGTGACGGTCGCCGACGTCCCGCTGATCGGGATCAGCCTCCGGGCCGCAATCGCGGGGATAGCGAAGATGACGGAGTACGACGAGTACGCCTGGGACCGGCCCAGCCCCGGGTGAGAAGTTCACCCCTGTTGTGCTGCCGCGCGAGAGCGCGTCCGGCCGTCGAGCGAGCCGCGACGCCGTCTGTTCCGGCGGCCGGGGCGTGTGAACTCTGTCGCCCGTGGCCTGCGGGTCCGGCAGACCGGGTCGGGAGACCACAGGCCGCACGCGCTCGCGCAACCGCCCACGCCCGCGCGACGCTACCCATAAGTGGGTGCGGTCGTAGGAGGTTGTAGAGACAGATGTACGAACACGACGTTATCGTCGTCGGTGCCGGCGGGGCGGGTCTCCGGGCCGCCATCGCCGCCCACGAGGAGGGCGCAGACGTCGCGATGGTGACGAAGCTCCACCCCGTCCGCAGCCACACGGGCGCGGCGGAGGGCGGCATCAACGCGGCGCTGCGCGAGGGCGACTCGTGGGAGGACCACGCCTACGACACGATGAAAGGCTCGGACTACCTCGGGGACGCGCCCGCGGTGGAGACCCTGTGCCAGGACAGCCCGGAGGAGGTCATCCAGCTGGAACACTGGGGGATGGCGTTCTCGCGGGACGACGACGGGCGGGTGTCCCAGCGGCCGTTCGGCGGACTCTCGTTCCCGCGGACGACCTACGCGGGCGCGGAGACGGGCCATCACCTGCTGCACACGCTGTACGAGCAGGTGGTCAAGCGAGGCATCGAAGTGTACGACGAGTGGTACGTCTCCGACCTCGCCGTCACCGAGGAGGACGACCCCGAGGACCGCGAGTGTCACGGCGTCGTCGCCTACGACATCAAGTCGGGCGAACTGGCCGGGTTCAGGGCTCGTACGGGCGTCGTCCTCGCGACGGGCGGCCCGGGGCAGGTGTACGACCACACCACGAACGCGGTGGCGAACACCGGCGACGGGGTGGCGATGGCCTACCGCGCGGGCGTCCCGATCGAGGACATGGAGATGATCCAGTTCCACCCGACGACGCTGCCGTCGACGGGCGTCCTCATCTCGGAAGGCGTCCGTGGCGAGGGTGGCATCCTCTACAACGCCGACGGCGAACGGTTCATGTTCGAACGCGGCTACGCGAACAACGCCGGCGAACTCGCCTCCCGCGACGTCGTCTCCCGGGCCGAACTGACGGAGGTGAACGAGGGCCGGGGCATCGAGGACGAGTACGTCCACCTCGACATGCGCCACCTCGGCGAAGAGCGGGTTCTCGACAGGCTGGAGAACATCCTCCACCTCGCGGAGGACTTCGAGGGCGTCGACGGGCTCGAAGAGCCGATGCCGGTCAAGCCCGGCCAGCACTACGCGATGGGCGGCGTCGAGACGAACGAACACGGCGAGACGACCGTCGGCGGCCTGTACGCGGTGGGCGAGTGCGCCTGCGCGTCGGTCCACGGCTCGAACCGGCTCGGCGGGAACGCCCTGCCGGAGCTCATCGTCTTCGGCGCCCGTGCCGGCCGCCACGCCGCGGGCGGCGAGTTCGAACCGGCGAAGATCAGCGTCGGCGAGACGGCCGAGACGGAGGCCGGCGAGGTTGATTCGCCGGTCCAGCTCGGCGAGGTCGGCCTCGCGAGCGGCGACGTGGCCGCCGACGGCGGGACCGCCGCGGCACCGGGAGGCTCCGCGCTCGGCCCGGACGAGACGGTCGAGCGCGCCCTCGAACAGGAGCGGGCACGGATCGACCGTCTGCTCGGGAAGGAGACGGGCGTCAACCACGCCGAGGTCCGTGCCGAGGTCCAGCGCACGATGACCGAGAACGTCAACGTGTTCCGCGAGGAGGAGGCGCTCAAGGACGCGCTGGCGGATATCCGTGCCGCCCGCGAGCGCTACCAGGACGTCTACGTCTCGGACCCGTCGCGGACGTTCAACACCGACCTGATCCACACCATCGAGACGCGGAACGTCCTCGACCTCGCGGAGGCCATCACGCTCGGCGCGCTCGCGCGCGACGAGTTCCGCGGTGCGCACTGGCGCAAGGAACACCAGGAGCGCAAGGACGACGAGTGGCTCAAGCATACGATGCTGACGTGGACGGAGGGCGAGCCTCGCCTCTGGTACAAGCCGGTGGTGCTGGAGGGAGAGAACGAGACCTACGAGCCGAAGAGCCGGAGCTACTGAGTCGTCTGCCGGGCCTTCGAGCCGGTCGATTTCGGCCTCGAGGTCGCCGCTCTCGGACCCGGAGCGGCGACCCCGGTCGGACGCTCCTCGACTGCCGCCGGTCCTCGTCACACCGGCGTCACGGAGACGAGACAGGCCGTCCGACCGCGCAGGTCGTCCGCGGCCGGGCGGACACGCTCCGGCGGGTCGTCGGGCTGTGTGACCGCCGAGCGAGCCGCGCCGTGACCCCGGTGTTTACCTTCGACACGACTCACGAAGACGTATGGACTGGCAACGCGAACGCGACGGACTGGTGGTGGTCGGCGTCGCGGCTCTCGTTCTCGTTCTGGTCGGAACCGGCCGCGGAGCCGGACTGGCGGCGACGTTCGTCGCGACGTTCCTGGGCGTCCTCGCGGCGCTCCGCTTCGACGACTGGCTCGACGACTCGGACGACGACGCGGCCGGCCAGCCGCCGACGGCGGCCGCGGCATCGGTCGAGACGGAGTCCCCGGCCGAGGAGGCAGACTGACTACGGCTCTCTGAGTTCGCCGTTCTCCTCTGCGAGGAGGCCACGGTCGACACAGAGGTCGAGCAGCCGCTCGCACTCCTCGCGGTCGAGGTCGTAGGCGCTCGCGAGGAGGTCGACCGTATCTGAGCGCGCCATCGGAAACTCGCGGTTCCGGAGGAGCCGGAGCGCCTTCCGGTAGGTCGAACGACGCCCCCGGTCGTCGGAGTCGAGGCCACGGAGCCCGGTCGACCCGGCGTCGTCTGACGAGCCGGACTCGTCGGGGGGTCCGTCGGACGGCGCGCCGTCAGTCTCGTCTCCCGGCCCGTCCGCTGCGGGCTGGTCGGGTGGCTCGTCCGCTGTGCGTGCCGTCGGCTCCTCACCGTCCGCGTCCGTCGAATGGCCCGCGTCGTCCGAGCCGTCGAAGGTGACGGGCGTCGTCTCCGTCGCGCCGGCGTCTGTCGCGTCCCGGAGTCGGGCGAGTTTCTCCTCGCAGCGCGGGCAGAGCGTCACGGCGACAGCCCCGAGGTCCCGGGACTCGACGGTGCGGCCGGCGACGCCACAGAAGTAACACGAGCGAAGCTCCATGCGTCCCGCTCGTGCGGCGGGGTAAAAGGCGGTCGGGGACGGAAAACTTAGGCCGCGGGTGGCCCTCTGCCCGGGCGATGAGCGACACGACGCACGTCACCACGTTCGAGGACCACGCCAAGCGCGCGAGCGTCGACGTTCCGGACGCCGTCCGCGAGCGGCTCCCGTTCGGGACCGGCGAGACGCTCGGGATCCGCGAAGAGGAGGCCGCGGTCGTGATCCAGTCCGACCCGACCTACAGCGGGGCGCGCGCGGTGCTTCGCGGCACGGAGTCCGGGCTCCGGCTCTACGTCGACCGCACCGTCGCGTACGAGGCCGACCTGCTCGGCGCGGACGTCGCGCTGACCCCCCTCGACGACGGCCTGCGTCTCGAGCGCGCGGACGAGCGCTGAGGCCGCCGGCGCAGTCGGGGACCGGCTGCCAGACGGACGTGGTCGTCGGCGTCGACCGCCTCTTCACGACTGTCGAACCCGACCGATCTCGTCGGTATCCTGCCGAGCGGCCGCGCTCTCGCGGCGCCTTCCGGGGCGGGCCGGCGAGCGAGACGCGGCCCGTCGGCCGGCGGGTCCGACACCGTCGCGGTCGGGGCGGTCGATCTCCCGTCTGTCGAGAGCGACGGCAGAACGGCCGCGAGCCCCGCGGACCCCTCCGGCGGCGGGGACGACCCGGAGGCGGGCGCGCGACGACACGTCAGGCGAACTGCTCGCGGGTGTGCGGGAGCTTCCCGCCCGCGCTCAGCAGTTCGCGCTCGCGGCCGTTCGCGTCGAGCCGGGCGGTCGCCTCCCAGTCGTCGTTCACGCGGACGGTGAACTCCTCGC
>JBDGTD010000046.1:0-11517 GCA_042217165.1 Haloferacaceae archaeon
GCGTCGCGGAGGCGATGCACTGGCTCCGCGAGGACGTCGACGGCGTCATCTACGTTCTCGACGCCACGAAGGATCCCATCTCGCAGGTCAACACGATGTTGATCGGGATCATCGAGAGCCGCGACCTGCCGGCGCTCATCTTCGCGAACAAGACCGACCTCGAGGAGGCGAACGTGAAACGGATCGCGGACGCCTACCCCCAGCACGAGGTCGTGCCGCTGTCGGCGCTCGAGGGCGACAACATGGACACCGTCTACGACAACATCGCAGAGGAGTTCGGCTGATGCCCGAGATGACCGACCCCGACGCGGACGACGACGGGGTCCAGATCGACCTCGTGAGCAGCGCGCGGATGGAGGGGCTGGCCAGCATGGAGAAGGTCCGGCTCATCCTCGACGGCGTGCGCGAGGGGAAGATCGTCATCCTCGAACAGGGGCTCTCGCCGGACGAGGAGTCGAAGCTCATCGAGGTGACGATGGGAGAGATCAATCCGGACGACTTCAGCGGGATCGAGATCGAGACCTACCCTTCCTCCTCGGCGGCGAAGGGCGGGCTCCTCGGCCGGCTGATGGGCGGTAGCGACGACCAGAAGCTCACCGTGATCGGCCCGGCCAACCAGATCGAGACGCTGCACAAGGACGAGGACCTGATCAGCGCGCTCGTCTCTCGCCGGTAACCGATGCCCCACGAGTGTACGGCCTGCGGCCGGACGTTCGCGGACGGCTCGAAGGAGATGCTCTCGGGCTGTCCGGACTGCGGCGGCACGAAGTTCCAGTTCCGCCCGCGCGCGGAGACGGGATCAGGCGGGGCCGCGGCAGAGAGCGCCGCCGACCCGCCGGCCGACGACCCCCAGGTCACCGGCCGCGAGTGGCCGATGCACGGCGACGAGCCGAGCGACGAGCGCCGGACCCGCGGCCGGGTCGGGTCGCGCGCTCGCGAGGCGCAAAGCGACGGCCCCCCGGCCCCGGAGACGGGCGAGTCGCCGCCCCCGACGGAGTCGGGACCGGGCGACGACGGCATCGTCGTCGCCGACGAGGAGCCGGTTCCGGAGGCGGGCGAGGACACCGCGCAGGTCGACGCTCGCTCTGGACTCGCCGCGCCGGACGAGGTTGTCGAGGGGGGCGCGTCGGCCGACCCGGACGACGTGACCCGGGACGGTGCGCCGACCGAGGGGGCCGACGCCCCGCCCGACTCTTCCAGCGAGGAGACGCCGGACCTCTCGACGCTCCGGAAGGAGCTCAACGACCAGTTCGAGAGCATCAAGATCGTCTCGCCCGGGCAGTACGAACTGAACCTGATGGAGCTGTACGAGCGCGAGGAGCATATCATCTCCCTGCGCGAGGACGGCCGGTACGTGATCGAGGTACCGGAGACGTGGCGGAACGGGTGAGCCCGGTACCGATCCGGTCGTTGCTCGGCCCGAACGGCCCCTCGCGCCCCCGGGAGGATCACGGCGCTACGCGTCGTAGCCCCGTCCGTCCCAGAAGACGTGACCCGCGAGTCCGAGACGAGATGGACCGCGCGGCCGGAGGAGGTCGACGAGTCGCTGTCGACCGGTTCTGAAGCGCTTAAGAGTGGGCGGGCCACACCCGAAGACGTGAGTACCGCGACGAAAATCGTCATGGGCACCGTCGGCGTCTCGGCGGCGCTGAGCGCCGCGCTCGTTCTCTACACCCTACTCGTCTGATGTTCACAGAGCGGTCGCTGCCGACGGACCTCGACGAGATTCGCGAGCGACACGCCCCGGACGCACTCGTCCTCGACGTCGACCAGGACTTCGAGACGCTCCCCCCGGCAGTCGCCGAGGAACTCGGCCTCTTCGTCGACCGTCTCGACCCCGTGAGCTACCCGGCCGAGTGGCTCCCCGACGACGCGCCGTCCCCGCTCGAACGGCTCGCGAGCGCGACGCTGACGGTGGGGATGCCCGGCGACGGCACCGTCGTGACGACGCGTCAGACCGACCCGCCCACCGTGCTCGTCAAAAAGCGGGCCGAGGGCACGCCCGACGATTTCCTCGACCACCTGATCGCCGACGGCCTCGTCCGACTCGACGTCGACGCGCCGGAACACGCACTCGGATTCTTCGGCGCGGACTACCGCCGGCTCGACGCGGCGGTCCGCGGGGACGGCGACGGCTCGCCCGCGGACACCTACCAGGTCGCGGTCGCCCTCTTCGACGCGTGGCTGGGGCTCCACACTCGTCCGGTCGTCTCGGCGTGGGACGAGACGTTCCCGCGCCTCGACGCCGCGTGGGTCGACGCGGGTGAGCGCCTGACCGACCGCCTCGACGACCTCACCGGGGCCGTGGCTCGCGGCGAGACGACGTTCCCCGCCGCGACGGAGTACGCCTGTAACGCGGTGCGGCACGGACTCGACCTCCCGACCCCCTTCTCGGCGCTCGACACCGCGGCCTACCACGACCACGGCCCCGAGTACGCGGTCGAGTGGGCAGAACGGACGTACGCGGCGCTCTGAGGGTTCGACCCGCCCGGTTCCGGACCCCCGCTCCCGCCCGAACGGCCGCCGACGCGCGCAGTCGGGCGTTCAGTCCGCCTCGTACTCGACGCTGCCGTCCGCGTCGAGGTCGATCACGGCGTCGAACAGCCCGCGAAACCGGTCTATCGTCTCGTCGTCGTGGACCTCCTTCGAGAGGTGGAACAGACCGACGGCGTCGTGTTCGTCGAGGAGGTCGAGGAGCCGTCCGGCGGCGTCGTAGGTGCTGTCGACGTCGGCGTAGTACGCCATCTCGGTGAGCGAGTCGACGCTCAGGCGGCGTTTCCCCTCCGTCGTGTCGAGGAACTCCTCGACTTTCGCGGCGATACCGTCCAGGTCGTCCGGCGAGGAGACGTAGTGGAGCCGCTCCGATGCCCGGCGGGAGTAGCCCCGCTCGACGGAGAGGGTGTCGAGGATGTCGGCCCTCGACTCGTCGACGGCGTAGTGTTCGAGCTTCTGCTCGACCTCGCGCGCGGTGGTTCGCGTGGAGACGACGAGGAACCGGTCGGTGTCGGTCTTGAAGAAGTCGGTGTCGATCCGGTCGGTCTCGCCGATGCTCGGGTGGAGGAGGAGGAGACCCGTCCCGCCGGGCACCGTCTCCGGCGCCTCGTCGACCGCGAGCGCGTAGTCCATACCACAACGACCCTCGCCCGTGATATAAACGTTCAGCAGTTTCGCGGCCTCGTCCGGCCCCCCGTCGACTGCGGGTGCCCGTTCGACGCGGCGCCCTCCCCGGATGTCGCGCTCGCGCAACTCCCCGGGCGCGTCTCTCCCGTCGGCTGTCCGCGTGGCAACTCGCCGGCGTGCCCGGACCGCTCTCGTCAGAGTCGCCGGTGGTCTGCTCTCTCCCCGGGCACGATCGGGGTCGCCAGCGGCCTGCTGGCCGTCGAGACGGCCGGACGGCCCTCTGCCGAGTCGGACGATCTCGAGGACGACTACGCCGGTCCCGGGCTCTCTCCGTCGCCCTCGACCGGCCCGCCGCGGGCCTCCCACTCGGTCAGGCTCCCCTCGTAGAACGCGACGTCGGCGTAGCCGAGGTCACGCAGGACGAGGTAGGTGTGGCTGATCCGGCGCGCCGTGTTGCAGTAGAGGACGACCCGGCGGTCGCGCGCCACGCCACGCTCGTCGAGGAGGGCCTCGACCTCTTCTCGCGGGAGCAGCCCCCGGGTCTCCTCGTCCACGAGGTCGCGCCAGTTCAGCTGGACGGCGCCGGGGAGGTGACTCGCCGCGTACTCCGCGGGCTCGCGGGTGTCGAGGATCAGCGCGTCGCCCGTCTCGACGGCCGCGAGTACCGTCTCGTAGTCTACCAGCGGGCTCTCCGGCTCGGGGAGCCGGGCGGCCTCGTAGTCGCTCGGGTCGAGGTCGGGCGTCTCGGTCGTCGTCTCGTGTTCCCGGGCCCACGCGCTGTAGTCGCCGTCGAGGAGGCCAAGCCGGTCGAGCGGGTGGCCGTACAGGTAGGCGGTGACGAGAAACCGCGCGGCGAACACCCCGTGCGTGTCGTCGTAGGCGACGAGCCGGTCGCCGGGGCGCACCCCCGCCTCGGAGAGCAGCGTCTCCCAGTCGTCGAGCCTCGGGAGCATCCCCGAGGTGTCCGCCGCGGCGGAGCGAAAGCGGTCGAACGGGACGCTCGCGGCGCCCGGGAGGTGACCGATCCCGTCGTACTCCCACTCGTCGCGCACGTCGACGACCCGCACCGCCCGGTCGTCCAGCCGCGGGGCGAGCCAGTCCGCGTCGACGAAGACGTCCATGGCGGCGGCTAGAGCGCCGTGCGCTTAGGTTCCCTGACTCCCGTTCGTCCCGGATACCGGCACTTCGTGCCGGTAGTTCGCGGCCCCCGACCGCGGAGCCACGGTCCGTTCTCACCACCCGCCCGAGAAGAAGCAGCTGTTGCCGGTTCTCGGGAGGTGTGGCCGTTCGTGCCGCGTCGTGGATCGTTTAAGACCCCGGCGCGCGTATAGACGTTTGATGTCACAATCCGAGTACGCGAAAGACGTTCTCGTATCGGCAGACTGGGTCGAGGAGCGACTCGACGAGTTCCAGAGCGACGACCCGGCCCACCGGCTGGTCGAGGTGGACGTCGACACCGAGGCGTACGACGAGGGCCACGCACCCGGCGCTATCGGGTTCAACTGGGAGACCGAACTCCAGGACCAGACGACCCGCGACATCCTCTCGAAGGAGGACTTCGAGGACCGTCTCGGGAGCCACGGCATCTCCGACGACTCCACCGTCGTGCTGTACGGCGACAACTCGAACTGGTTCGCGGCCTACGCCTACTGGCAGTTCAAGTACTACGGCCACGACGACGTGCGCCTGCTCGACGGCGGGCGCGAGTACTGGGTGGAGAACGACTATCCGCTCACCGAGGAAGACCCCGACTTCCCGGCCGTCGACTACGAGGCCAGCGGCCCGCGCGAGAGCATCCGCGCGTACCGCGACGACGTGGAGAACGCCATCGAGAAGGGCATCCCGCTGGTCGACGTGCGCTCGCCCGAGGAGTTCAAAGGCGAGATCCTCGCGCCCCCGGGACTGCAGGAGACCGCCCAGCGCGGCGGCCACATCCCCGGCGCACAGAACATCTCGTGGGCCGCGGTGACGAACGAGGACGGCACGTTCAAGACCGCCGAGGAACTCGCAGAACTCTACGAGGCGGAGGGTATCGACGGCGACGGCACGACTGTCGCCTACTGCCGCATCGGCGAGCGCTCCTCGGTCGCGTGGTTCGCGCTGCACGAACTGCTCGGCTACGACGACACGATCAACTACGACGGGTCGTGGACCGAGTGGGGCAACCTCGTGGGCGCACCGATCGAGACGGGCGAGGCCGAGTAGCCGCAGCTCACTTCTCCGTTTTTCACCCGTCGCCAGCGGCCGCTACCCGACCCGCGGACGCTCTCTCTCTCGCCAGTACGTCACCCGTCGGTAGGCGTCGGCCGCCACCACGAGGTGGACGAGCGGGAGGGCCAACAGCATCACGATTCCGACGCCGTAGAGGACGAAGACGCTCGAGATAAACAGGTAGACGAGCCACGCGCCGAACGAGTACATCCCGCGGCGGCGGAGACCGGCGTTGACGTGTCCGGCACCGGGGATCACGGCCGAGAGCAGCGCCGCGAGGAGCGCGCTCTCGTCCGCGTCGACCGTGTCCTCGCGTTCGACGCCGGTCGGCGGTGCCGTCTGCTCGACGCCGCCCCGGAGGTCCTCGACCGTGGCGCGGGTGCCGTCGCCGCCACGCGGACCGTCGCCGCTGTTCGTCTCGTCGCTCACGCCGCAGAATCCGCGCTGTCGGCTCCTAAGAGTTCCGTCTACTCTCTCCTACCCGAGCACCGCGGCGGCGACCGCGGGCGTCACGAACGCCTCGATTCCGGCCGCGGCGACGAACGTCACGCCGAGGCCGACGAGCACCCGGAACGTCTCGTCGAGCGCCCGGGCGACCTCCGCGGCCGACTTCCGTCCGCGGACCGCGCCGACGCCGACGCGTCCGAGATGGAGTCCCAGTCCCCCTGCGACGGCGATAGCCGGGAGTTCGAGCGTCGCGTGTGGGCCGACCAGCGCGAGGAAGGCGGTCGGCTCGGTCACGCCCGCGACGACGCCGAGCAGGGCGCCGTTGAACCCCAGCGCGACGACGGTCGGGACGCCCGCGGCCACCCCGCCGTAGGCGGCGCCGGCCGCGACCAGCCAGTTGTTCGCCGCGATGTTGAGGAACGGACCGACCGGCACGGCCCCGAAGACGTTTCCCACGTCGCCCGGCGGGGCCACGCCGAGGCCGTACGGCGCGACCAGCGCCCACCCGGCAGTAAAGCCCGCGCCCAGCAGCGCGGCGCCCCCCGCGTTCGCGGCCGGATGCCCCCGGACGAACCCACCGAGCGCGACCAGGCCGTCTCGCGGGACCGCGAGCAGGCGCGCGACGGGCGAACGGCGCTCCAGCACGTCGGACGGGTCGTCGCCCGCGTCGTCGGCCGGCTCCCGGTTCGCGTACAGCGCCACCCGGAGCCCGTCGAACAGGGGCGCGACGACCAGCGCCGTCACGAGGCCGACCACCCGTCCGACGCCCGCGACGGTCGCCAGTCCCGCCGCGACGCCGACGCCGACGAGGAGCGCGCCACCCGCGAGGAGCAGGACGACGTACGCGCCCGGGCGGTCGAGCGCCAGCCGCGCCGCGCGCCGAAGCGCCGCGGTCGCGCCGACGTCGTCGACGACGACGGCCGGTCCGGCGATGCCGACGAGGAGTTCGACCGCGACGACGGCCGGAAGCGCGACGACCAGCGCGAGTACCCCGGCCACGACCGCCGCGGCGCCGCCGACGGCCGCGACGCCGCCGACGAGGGCCAGCGCGGCCCCGCCGAGCGCGAGATAGGCCAGCGCGCGTCCGACCGCCAGCCAGACGAACGCGCGCCAGTGTCGGCCGAGGCCACGAACCCCCGCGATCAGAGGGTCTTCCCGGCGCAGACCCGCGTCGACGGCGGGGAGCGTCGCGGCGCTCGCGACCCCGCTCGCGACGACCCCGACCCCGACGGCGAGGAGGGCACCGACACCGAGGAGTCCGACGACGAGCGGGGTCACGAGGGCGCTCACGGCCTCCTGGAGCGCAGCCGCGGCCGCGGGGTCGATGCTTCCCGCGCCGGCGCCGCTCTGCGCTTCGAGGCGCCGGAGGTCGACCTCACGGAGCGCCTCGAACACCGGGTCGAGCCTGCCTGTCGCCGCGAGGGAGGCAACGGCGACGGCGAGCGCGACGAACAGCGGCGCCCGCGCGACGCCGGGGGCGCTCGCGGCGAGCAGATACAGGGGGAGGAGCGCGCCCCCACGACGGGCGAGCAGGCGGAACGGGGCACGGAGGGCGTCGTCGAGGGACACGCCAGACGTGGGGTGTCCGGACGCTTGTGCGCTTCGGCGACCGGGGCGCGCCCGGTGGGTACAAGTCCCGCGGTGGCCACCTCCGCCCATGGACGAGACAGACGGCGAGAGCCTGCTCGCGGCGGTTCGCGAGGCCGAGGAGACGCCGCTCTCGCGGCTCGGCTCCTCGAAGGCGCTGTACGCAGTCACCGGCGGCGAGATGACGAGCGCGGCGGTCCGGGCCGCGACGGCCGACGACGCGGCGGCGGCCGCGGCGCTGTTCGACGGCTGGGCCGGCGAGACGACCGGCCCCGCGGCAGACACGTTCGCCGACGCCGCCGCACGCGCCGAACGCCACCGCGACCGGGTCGCGCCCGACGACCACGAGCCGAGCGCCGACCTGCCGCTCTACGACCACCTCGCGACGCTCGACGGCGACGCCGCGCGCGCCGCGGGACTGCTCGGCCGCGCGCTGGTCGTCGGCGAGCGCCTGGAGCAGACGGTCGGCTTCTTCGTCGGCGACGCCGACCCGCAGGGCGCAGACGAGCTGCGCGACCTGCGCGCTGACCTCGAGGCCGAACGGGCGGACGCGGTTGCCCTCCTCGACGCCGTCTGTGCCGACGCTGACGACTGGACGCTCGCCCGCGAGACGGCCGTCGGCGTCGTCGAGGCCGCCTACGACGACTACGTCGAGCGGCTGGAGGCGATGGGCGTCAAGCCAAAGAACGTCTGTTGAGCGCGCGGCGCGCTCTCCCTACGGCTCGTAGCGGTACCGGATGGTCGGCTGTCCGGCGAACGTCGGGCCGCCGCCGACCTCGCGGAAGCCAACGGCAGCGGCGGCCTCGCGGACGGGGTCGTCGTCTGTCGCGGCGAGGAACTCCACGGTCATCCCCTCGCTGGCGGCAAAGCGGGTGGGGGCGGCGAGCAGTCGCTCGCAGGCTGCGGTGGTGCCTGCCAACTGCGTGACGTGGACGGTCCGGTCGCGGGCGTCGTAACTGACGAACCCGACGACCTCCTCGTCGTCGCCGTCCGCTCCGGGCGTGTCGTCGTTCGGACCGCTCGCGCGCTCCTCGACTGCGACCCGGACCGTCCGGTCGTGGACGAGTTCGCGCATCACGTCGGTCGGGGCGTCACCGATGGCGGCGAGCTGGTCGGCGTCGGCCTCCACGGCGTCCCGAACCTCCATAACACAGAGAAATGTCTCACGGCTCTTGAACCCCCCGCTCGTCCAGTCACGGTACAGTTATATCCCGGCACGCACAGGCCGGGGTATGATCCCGATTTCGTCAGTTCCAGACCGTTCGCCGGGTGACCGACCGTGCGCGTAGTCGCGAAGTTCGGCGGCACCTCGCTCGGGAGCGGCGACCGCGTCGAGCGGGCTGCGGAGTCGATCGCGAAGGCGGTCGAGGCCGGCCACGAGGTGGCCGTCGTCGCCAGCGCGATGGGGTCGACAACCGACGACCTGCTCTCAGAGATCACCTTCGAGGCCGACGGCAGTGACCGCGCGGAGATCGTCAGCATGGGCGAGCGAACCGCGGTCCGGATGCTCAAGGCCGCCCTCTCTGCCCGCGGCGTCGACTCGGTCTTTCTCGAACCGGGGAGCGAGCAGTGGCCGATCATCGCGAACGAACTCGGCGAGGTGAACACCGAGCTGACGACCGACCGCTCGCGGGCGCTGGCGGGGCAACTCGACGACGTCGTCCCCGTGATCACGGGCTTTCTCGCCCAGAACGAGGCCGGCGACGTGACCACACTCGGGCGCGGCGGCTCCGACACGACCGCGGTGATGCTCGGACGCTACATGGAGGCCGACGAGGTCGTGATAGTCACCGACGTCGAGGGCGTCATGACCGGCGATCCCCGCGTCGTCGAGGGCGCGCGCAACGTCGCGCGCATCACCGTCGACGAACTCCGGAACCTCTCGTTTCGCGGCGCGGAGGTGATCGCACCCAGCGCGCTCGCGTACAAGAACGAGGACCTCGACGTCCGGGTCGTCCACTACCAGCACGGCGGCCTGCTGGAGGGCGGGACGAAAGTCGAGGGCGAGTTCCAGTCGCTGATCGACATGCAGGAGAACCCGCTCGCCTGCGTGACCGTCGCCGGGCGCGCCATCCGGAACCGGCCGGGCGTGCTGAAGACGCTCACCGCCTCGCTCTCGGACGCCAACATCAACATCGACTCGGTCGCCAGCGGGATGGACTCGATCACCTTCTACGTCGGGCAGGACGACGCCGAACAGGCCGAGTTCGTCCTCCACGAGTCCGTCGTCGAGGACGAGACGCTGTCGTCGGTGACCCTGGAGGAGAACATCGCCGTCGTCCGCGTCACGGGCGGCGAACTCCCGAACCGGCCCGGCGTCGTCCTCGACATCGTCCAGCCGATCTCCGAGGCCGGGATCAACATCCACGACCTGATCACCTCGGCGACGAGCGTCGCCATCTTCGTCGCGTGGGAGGACCGCGAAGACACCCTCGAGATCGTTCAGCGGCAGAACCTCTGAGCTCAGCGCCCCTCGCGCAGCCGCTCGCCGATCCGCCGCGGGAGTCCCGCCGCCTCGACCGCCTCGACCACTCGCCCCACGTCGTACTCGACCCGCCGCTCGTCGACCGTCGGCGGCGACGTCTCGAGGTCGACGAGCGCGTACGCCGCCCGCGGGTCGCCGTCGCGCGGCTGTCCGACGCTTCCCGGATTCATCACCGTTCCCTCGTCGAACCTCCGGTGACCCTGGACGTGGGTGTGGCCCGTGACGAGCAGTGCTTCGCCGTCGAGCATCGCCGGCGAGAACTCCTCTGGATAGGTGTATCGGTCGGGGTTCTCCGGGTGGCCGTGGACGATCCGCACCCGCCCGTCCGCGACGGTCCGACGGTCCGGCAGGTCGGCAAGCCACGACCGCTGTTCGTCGCTCAGCCGCGTCCGGGCGTGGTCGACGCCCGCGTTCGCCATCGCGTTGAACCGGACCGGCCCCGACCGGGCGGTCGCGCGGTCGTGGTTGCCCACGACCGTCGGCATCCCCAGTTCGCGGACCCGTTCGACACACGCTGCGGGCCACGGGTTGTAGCCGACCACGTCGCCCGCGTTGACCAGCAGGTCCACGTCGGGCATCGCGTCGAGTACCGCGTCGAGCGCGACCCGGTTCGCGTGAACGTCCGAGACGACGCCGATCTCCATGGCCCGAATCGGGTCGCCGGCCGGTTAGTCTTCTCGCCCGTCGTCGGTCGCGATCTCGACGTCGACCGCGTCCGCGTCCCGGGCTCCCGTCTCCACCGTCGCCGCCGCCGCACAGACCGCGTGTTCGAACGGGAGGTCGTACGCCGCGCGTGCGGCCTCCGGCGCCTCGGTCGCGTCGAAGTCGATCGGTCTCGGTCGATCCTCCTCGTACGTCGCGACGAGGGTCGGCTCCTCGACCGCCTCCACGAGCAGGGCGTCCCGGCGGACGATCCCGACCCACGCCTCCTCTCTCCCGACGACCGCGGCGATGCGCGGCGTGTCGTAGTCGTCCCGTTCGAAGTCCATCGCACCGAGGACGACCCCGAGGGCGTCGCGCACGGGGGTCCCTCGCGCGAGCTTTCCCGCGACCGGGTCGACGTGGCTCCCGTTGCCCGCGACGACCCGGTCGCCGACGGGTTCGAGGCAGTCGTAGGCGACGTAGGGGTTGTCCGTCTCCTCCGCCGCCTCGGTCGGGACGACCGCCACCGTGCCGTCGTGGACGCTCGTCTGCCGGTTCGGGAACGACCGGGAGGAGACGCGGTAGGCGACCAGTCCGGGCGCGGCGATCAGGAGTCTGCCGACGTACATGCTCGGAGGCGCGCGGGCGAACGGGGTAGGGGTTTCGGGACGCTCACGCCGCCGTCTCCCCGGCCCCGTCGTGCCGCACGAACGCCGTCCGGCCCTCGGGCCGGTGTGTGCCGACCCGCGTCCACGTCGCCCGGGCCCGCCTGGGGGCGCGGCGCTCGCCCGACTACTCCACGGTCCCGCTCGCCGCCAGTTCGGCCGCAACCGGACGACCGACCCACGTCTACAGGTAGACAAGGCGAGTGCCTCGGGGTCACGCCCCGAGGCGATGCTCGGTTTCGCAATCTTCATACCCGCCGGTTGGCTACAGGGGAGTACCCACAGACCGCTGCTGGGTGACGTGTCAGTCCCATGGGGTAGCGGCCAATCCTGAAGCCTTCTGGGGGCTTCGACCCAGGT
>JBDGTD010000008.1:0-11337 GCA_042217165.1 Haloferacaceae archaeon
CGACACCGACGCCCGCGTCGGGGCGGCCGCGACGGTCGCGGACTCGGTCCTCGGCCAGCGCGTCCACCTCGGAGACGGGGTCGCCCTCCCCGGCGCCACGACCGACGTCCGCGTCGGCGACCGGGTTCACACGGACGTCCGTCTCGGCGCGGTCGTGGCCGACGGGGCCCGTCTCGGCGGCGGCGCCACGGCCGCGCCCGGGTCGCTGGTCGGGCCGGACGCTCGCGTCGGCGCCGGCGCGCACGTCGACGGCAACGTCGCGGCGGGCGTGGAGGTGCGGCGCTGATGTGCGGGATCGTCGGCTACGTCGGTCACGACGCGGAGACGCGGGAAGTACTCCTGACCGGCCTCGCGAACCTCGAGTACCGCGGCTACGACTCCGCCGGGGTCGCGGTCGCGGGCGACGGCCTCGAGATCGTCAAGCGCGAGGGCGAACTCGACGCGCTGACCGCGACGATCGACGACGGCGAGTACGCCCTCTCCGGCCCCGCCGGGATCGGCCACACCCGCTGGAGCACGCACGGTCCCCCCTCGGACGCGAACGCCCACCCGCACACGGACGAGGCCGGCCGCGTCGCCGTGGTCCACAACGGGATCATCGAGAACTACCAGGCCCTGCGCGACGACCTCGAGGCCGACGGCGTGGCGTTCACGAGCGACACCGACACCGAGGTCGTACCGCACCTGATCGCCCGGCGCCTGGACGAGGGACACGACCTCGGGTCGGCGTTCCGCGCGACGGTCGCCCGTCTCGAGGGGAGTTACGCGCTCGCCGCGGTCGCCCGTGGCTCCGACGCCGTCGTCGCGACACGGACCGATTCGCCGCTCGTCCTCGGGGTCGGCGACGACGCGACCTTCTTCGCGAGCGACGTGCCCGCCTTCCTGGAGTACACTCGCGACGTCGTCTACCTCGAGGACGGCCAGTTCGCGACGCTCCGGCCCGACGGCTGGCAGGTCACCGACGCCGACGGGACGCCGGTCGCTCCCGAGATATCGACCGTCGAGTGGGACCCCGAGCAGACGGGCAAGAGCGGCTACGACCACTTCATGCTCAAGGAGATCCACGAGCAGCCGACCGCGCTCCGGCAGTGTCTGAGCGGGCGGGTCGACGAACTCGCCGGCGAGGTCACGGTCGCGGAACTCGCCGACCTCGACGCGTTCGGGTCGGTCCAGCTGCTCGCCTGTGGCACCTCCTACCACGCCGCGCTGTACGGCGCGACGCTCCTCCAGCAACAGGGCGTGCCGGCGCAGGCGTTTCTCGCGAACGAGTACGCCACCGCACCCTCCCCGCACCGCGGCGACACGCTCGTCGTCGGCGTCACGCAGAGCGGCGAGACCGCCGACACCCTGAGCGCACTCCGCGAGGCGCGGAGCCGCGGGGCGACGACGCTCGCGGTGACGAACGTCGTCGGCAGCACCGCGGCGCGGGAGTGTGACCACGCGCTCTACATCCGTGCCGGCCCGGAGATCGGCGTCGCGGCGACCAAGACGTTCTCCTCACAGCTCGTTGCGCTCAACCTCCTCGCCGAGCGGCTCACGACCTCGGCGTTCAGCGGCTACCGCCACGAGATCGTCGAGGCGCTCCGGGACCTTCCGGGGCAGGTCCAGACGGTGCTCGACGACTCGGAGGCCGCCAGCGTGGCCGACGCGTATCTCGACCGCTCGGCGTACTTCTTCATCGGGCGGGCCTACCACCGCCCGGTCGCGCTGGAGGGCGCACTGAAGTTCAAGGAGATCACCTACGAGCACGCCGAGGGGTTCGCGGCGGGCGAACTGAAACACGGGCCGCTCGCGCTCGTGGCCGCGGACACGCCCGTCTTCGCGGTCGTCACCGGCGACGACGAGGCCGCCGAGAAGACCGTCGGGAACGTCAAGGAGGTCGAGGCGCGGGACGCCCCGGTCGTCGCGGTGACCGACGGGCAGTCCGGCGTCGACCGGTACGCCGACCACGTCCTCTCGGTCCCCGAGAGCCACCCGCGGACCGCCCCGGTACTCGCGAACGTCCAGCTCCAGCTCGTCGCCTACCGGGCCGCAGACCGGCTGGACCGGTCGATCGACAAGCCGCGGAACCTCGCCAAGAGCGTCACGGTGGAGTGAGCCACAACCGATATCGGCGCTCGCGAGCGTGTCCGCGTATGCAGACTGTCCTCCTCGCAGCGGGGCAGGGAACCCGGATGCGTCCGCTCACGACCCGTCGTCCCAAGCCGATGCTCCCGGTCGCCGACCGGCCGCTCGCCGCCCACGTCGCGGACGCCGCCGTCGCCGCGGGGGCGGACCGGCTCGTCGTCGTCGTCGGCCACCAGGGCGCGGCCGTCCGGGAGTGTTTCGGCGACGAGCACGCCGGCGTTCCGGTCACCTACGCCGAGCAGCCGACCCAGCGGGGCACGGCAGACGCCGTCCGGGTCGCCCGCTCACGCCTCGACGACGGCCCGTTCGCGGTGCTGAACGGCGACGCGCTCTACGACCAGCCGTCGCTCGCGGCGCTCTACGACGGCGGCCCCGCCGTCGGGTCCTACCGGGTCCAGACCCCGAGCGCGTACGGCGTTCTCGAGACGACGACCCGGGACGGCCACACGAGCGCGACGGGCGTCGTCGAGAAGCCCGCCGACCCGCCCTCGGACCTGATCAACGCCGGGGCGTACGTCTTTCCCGCGGCGGCACAGGACTGGCTCGACGTCCCCGAGAGCGACCGTGGCGAGTACGAACTCACGGACGTCCTCGAACGCGCCTGTGCGGAGACCGAGGTGCGGGTCGTCCCGTTCGACCGCTGGCTCGACGTCGGCCGGCCGTGGGAACTGCTCGCGGCGAACGAGTGGAAACTCGACGACGACGACCGGGCGGTCCGGGGCGAGGTCCACGCGGACGCCGACCTCCGCGGGACCGTCGTCGTCGAGGCGGGCGCGACCGTCGAGAGCGGCGTCGTGGTCGAGGGGCCTGCCCGGATTCGCGCCGGCGCGACCGTCGGCCCGAACGCGTACGTCCGGGGCGCGACACTCGTCGGGCGCGAGGCGACGGTCGGCCACGCCGTCGAGGTGAAAAACAGCGTCCTCATGCGGGGCGCGACCGTCGGACACCTCTCGTACGTCGGCGACAGCGTCCTCGGCCGGGACGTGAACCTCGGCGCGGGCACGACGGTCGCGAACCTCAGACACGACGACGCGGACGTGCGGATACGAGTCAAGGGCGAGCCGACCTCGACGGGCCGGCGCAAGTTCGGCGTCGTCTGTGGCGACGGCGTCAAGACGGGGATCCAGACGAGCCTGAACGCGGGCGTCGTCCTCCCGACGGACGCCCGGACCGCGCCCGGCGAAACCGTGGTGCGGGACCCACGCGAGGAGTGAGCTAGCCGTCGCGAGCCGTCTCGACCAGCGCCGTCGCGGCCGCGAGCAGGTCGTCCGCGCGGTCGGGGTCGCGCGCCTCGGCCGTGACCCGCACGAGTGGCTGGGTGCCGCTCGCGCGGACGAGGAACCAGCCGTCGTCGCCGTCGACGCGGACGCCGTCGAGCGTCGACACGTCGTCGTAGCGCTCGTGGACCGTCTCGGTCACCGCGTCCATCACCGCCGCCTTCGCGTCGGTATCGATGCTCTCCCGGCGGATCGGGTAGCCCGCGAACTCGTCGACGAGCGCCGAGAGCGGTCCGCGTTCGGCCACGACCGCGGCGAGCCGGCAGGCCGCGAGCGGGCCGTCCGGACACAGGGTCTCGTCGGGCCAGATCCACGCGCCGCTCGGCTCGCCGCCGAACACGACCTCCGCCTCCCGGGCCGCCTCCGCGACGAAGACGTCGCCGACGGGCGTGCGCTCGACTGTCCCTCCGGCGCCGGCCACCGCGTCCGCGACGAGCAGGCTGGTGTCGACCGGCACGGCAACCCGCCCGCCGTCGCCGTTCGCGAGCGCGGTGGTCGCGAACAGCGCGAGCAGTTCGTCCCCGCCCACGAACGCGCCGCTCTCGTCGACGGCCATCGCGCGGTCGGCGTCGCCGTCGTGGGCGACCCCCAACTGGGCGTCCGTCGCGGCGACGCCCGCACACAGCGACTCGCAGGTCTCGGCGGTCGGCTCGCTCGACCGTGCCGGGAACCGGCCGTCGACATCGGCGTTCAGCGTCTCGACCGTCGCGCCGAGGTCACGGAGCGCGTCGACCGTGACGCCACCCATCCCGTTCCCGACGTCGACGACGACACGCAGGTCCGAGAGATCCGGCACCGACTCGCAGATCGCCGCCCGGTGGCGCGCCGTCGCGTTCGCCACGCGCGAGGCCGACCCGAGCGCGTCCCACGGCGCCGTCTGTCCCCGTCTCTCGTCCAGTGCCGTCTCCAGCGCCGCACGACGCTCCTCGCCGAACGCCGTTCCGCTCGGCGTCCAGAACTTGAACCCGTTGTCCGCGGGCGGGTTGTGCGACGCGGTCACGACCACGCCGGCGTCGGCGTCCTGCCGCGCGACGCTCCGCGCGAGCGTCGGTGTCGCCACGCGGCCGAGCCGAACGACGTCTGTGCCACACTCGCGAGCGCCTGCCGCGAGGGCGTCGACGAGAATCTCGCCCGTCTCGCGTCCGTCGCGCCCGACGACGACGCGGTCGTACTCACAGGCCGCGAGCGCCCGTCCGATCCGCCGCGCGAGGCCAGTGTCGACGGTCGCGCCGAAGGGCCCACGGATACCGCTGGTCCCGAACACGTCGGCGCTACTCGGGATCGATATATGAACACACCGCCGGCACAGTCCGCTCGGGCCGAGAACCGGTCGTCGAGCGTCGGCGCGACCCACGGCTCGAAGATTACAGTTGTTCGAGGCGAAAGCGTCCTCGAGGGCCGAGGAGACGCGCAATCTCGAACTCCCCTTCGGGAAATCCCACCCCTTCTGGGGTGGGAGGACGTCAAACGCTCGCCGGTACGAAACGACAGGCCGATTCGGACGCTACGAGTCCGGCACGGGTCGCGCATCCTCGTCGGGGAACTTATCGCAGTTCAAGCAGTACTCGCGCTCTTCACGCAGTTCTGACGGTTCGATGATCGCGAGTCTGCTCTCCGTCTCGGTGGCGCAGTCCGGACATTTCATCGTATATCGGGTTAGCTTCGGTCATCAAAACCGTGTCGCGTTCGTGTCGTCGTCGAACACACTGACGCCCGACCCGTATCGACTCCTGTCGAGCGCGTGTCCCGGGCGACTGCCCCCCCACGCCGTGTCGCGAGTCCGGACGAGACCCGTCGCCGACGCGCCCACGTCGGTCCTGCAGTCGCACCGATGACGTGCGACCGATACGTCGTCTGTACCCCGCAGATGCTCGACGGTTCGTCGAGGCGCTGCCGACGGGCGGGCGCGTCCCGGCTTCTCGCCCGACTCATACGCCGTCTGCGCCGCGACGGTCACACCAACTCGTAGTTTGGGGCAGGGCCAGTGCCCGCGGCGTGGCGACGGGCAGCGGGACCGCCTCGATGCCGGGGCGCCCGGCGTCTCCTGCGATACTACCCCTGGCGGCCCGGACGACCGCGGCACCACCGGGTGCCGTCGACGACGGCGGGGTCCCGACGGCCGCATCTGTACCCGCACGCCACGCTGTCCCGCCCGTCCGGGTCTCAGCCGAGGTCGGTCCAGGAGAACGCGACGTCGAGGTCGTGGGGCACGTGTCCGGGCTCCGCGAGCGCCTCGTCCAGGTAGCTCCGCAGCGCGGGTTCGAAGGCGGGAGCCGCACAGTCCAGGATCTGCTCGGCGCGCTCGGCCGGCGAGAGCCCGCGGAGGTCGGCCGTGCCCCGCTCGGTGACGACGACGTCCACGTCGTGCTCGGTGTGATCCGGGTGAGTGACCATCGGGACGACCCGCGAGACGTCGCCGCCGGCCGCGGTCGAGGGGAGCGCGACGACCGAGAGCAGTCCGTTGCGGGTGAAGTCCCCGCTTCCCCCGATCCCGCTGACGAGGCGCTGGCCGCCGACGTGAGTCGAGTTGGCGTGGCCGTAGAGGTCGACCTCGACGGCGCTGTTGACCGCGATCACGCCGAACCGGTCGACGAGCGCGGCGCTGTTAGAGACGGCCGAGGGCCGGATGACGATATCCTCGGCGTACCGGTCGACGTTCGCGAAGAGCCGCTCCTGGCCGTCGCGCGAGAGCGCGAGTGACGTGGCGCTCGCGGCCTCCAGTTCGCCCCGGTCGAGCAGGTCGAGCAGACCGTCCTGGATGACCTCGCCGAAGTACGCGAGTTCGACGCCGCCGAGGTCCGCGTCGCCCAGCGCCCCCATCAGCGCGTTCCCGAGGCTCCCGACCCCGAACTGGAGGGTCAGCCGGTCCGGCAGTCCGGGCGCCGGGACGACCTCCTCGCGGAGGAAGGCGGTCAGGTTGGCCGCGATCGCCTCGTCGTCGGGCGTCGGGTCCCGGAACGTGTACGGGGCGTCCCGCCGGTCGGTCGTGACGACCGCCGCGAGCGCGTCCGGGTCGACCTCCACTCGCGCCGACCCGATCCGGCCGCCGGGCGCCCGGAGCGGGAGGGGCTCTCTGTCCGGCGGGGGCGACCGGCGGTAGACGTCGTGCAGGCGGCGGAGCGCGAGCGGCTGAGCGCGGTTGACCTCGACGACGACGGCGTCGGCGGCGGCGACGTACGCGGGCGTCGGACCGATCGAGGTCGAGGGGACGAACCAGTCCTCGCCCGCCGCGACCGCCTCGACGACCGCGACGTCGGGGCTGGGGAGCGCGCCCGTCCGGACGTCGTCGCTCAGCCCGGCGATGTGCCGGTCCTGGAAGGCGATCTGCCGTTCGTTGACCGCCTCGCGGGCCGCCGCCGTCGCCACGAAGGGGTACCGCCGGTCGACGTGGCCGGCCTCGACCAGCGCCGTGTCCAGTTCGTCGCCGACGCTACCGCCGCTGATCACGGTCAGCGACGGCGACCGGTCCGCGTCGGCGAGCGCCGCCGGGACCGCCTTCGGGTAGCCGACGCGCCCGAACCCGCTGACGGCCACGACGGCCTCGTCCGGGACCAGCGCGGCCGCCTCGGCGGCCGTCGCCGCCGGCAGGTCGCCGTTGAGCCGCCCGTCGGGGTCGGCGGCCGTCATCGGCCCGCCCCGCCGGGGCTGCCGGGTCCGTTCGCTGTCGGTACCGACCGTCCGCTGGCGTCCGGACACCTCCGGACCCGCACGGACCCCGCGGCTCCGCCGGGTCGCCCTGGTGCGGGTGATGCGTCAGGTCTGGTCACGGCGCGCGAGCGTGCGTCGCATCTCGTTCGTCACGATCATGTATCCTTCGTCGAACCCCATCCCGGGCTTCGCGAGCGTCTGCGCGGCGTCGGTCGCGAGCGCGACGTGAGCGCAGGCGCGCGCCGAGACCGCCGTCTCGTTACAGGTCCCCCCGAGGTACGCGCGGCTCTCGGTGCCGCTGCAGTACCGTACCGCCTCCGCGCTCCGCTGGACGCCGCCGAGGTCCGGCGTCTTGATCTGGACGAGGTCGGCGGCGGCCTCGTCGACGAACGCGCGGACGTCCGCGAGCGTGTTACACCACTCGTCGGCGACGACGTCGACGTCGACGCCGGCGTCGTCGAGTCCCGCCCTGAGTTCGGCCATGGCGTGGATCTGGTCGGCGCGGCTCCCGGCGTCCATCGGCCCCTCGACCTGGAGCGGATACGGCCGGGCCGCGGCCCGGAGGTCGGCGAAGTAGCCGGTTACGCGGGCTCGGTCGTACGGGGGGCCGAACAGTTCGCCCAGCATGCCGTAGACGTCGACGTGGAACCGCGGCTCGTAGTCGGGGGGCCCCAGTTCTGCCGCCCGGTCCGAGAGCCAGGCGAGGTAGTCCCGGAGGCGCTCGCCGTCGGAGCCGATCTTCCGCTCGCTGTTGAACAGCCCGTGGGGCAGCACGGGCACGCCCTTGAGCAGCATCTTCTCGGCGTTCCGGCGGCGCTGGTCGCCGGACTGGCCGAACACCGGGACCGGCTCGGTCGCCGGCTCGGTGTCGTACGCGTCGCTCAGGACGGCGGTCTCGGTCGTCTCGCGCGCCGCGGCGGCGGCCGACAGCAGCGCCTGTGAGCAGCCGTACCGGAGAGCGGTGTGGAGGCGGCCCTCGTCTGTCCGGAGTTCGCCGAGCGTCTCGGCGTTCCGGCGGAACGCGCCCGCCTCGCGGCCCTCGAGCGCGTCCGCGACGTCCGTTCGGACGACCGACGCGTACCGCTCCGGACGGAACAGCGGGTCGCGGCCGCCCGTCCCCGAGTACTGCACCGCCGCACAGTCCCCCCGGACGACGGTGCCGTCCGAGAGTTCGACGTCGACCAGCAGCGCCTCGCCCGCCTGCCGGACGCGCTCGAACCCCGGCGTCTGCGGCTCGCCCTCGTACGCGAAGCCGTCCGGCTCGGCGCCGCTCTTGATCGCGCGCTGGTCGTCGAAGAAGAAGCCGGCGACGCCCGGCACGGCCGAGACGGACGCAATCTGCGTCACCCGCCCTCCTCCGTCGGCCGGCCGATCAGCCGGCCGTCGCTGATCGCGTCGACGTCGTCGGCGACCATCCGGAACGACCGCGGCCTGTCTTCGGTCTCTGACCGCTCCCGGAGGCAGTCGGCGTGGATCCGCCGGACCTCCTCGTCCACCGCCAGGTCGGCGAACTCCAGGATCCGGATCCGGCCCCGGTCGTCCCGGGCCGGAAGGACGTCGCCCGCCGCGCTGTCGCTCGGCGCGAACGGGACGTCGAGCGCCCCGGTCTCGAACGCCCGCACGGTGCCCTCGGCCACGTCGCCGTCACCGAGGTCGAACACCGCGTCTACGAGCGACCGGGTCGTCCGCTCGATCAGGTCGCGCTCCTCCTCGACGCCGGTGATCGGGAGCGACTGCTCGAGTACCATCTCCATCTGCTGACGGGTCGCCCTGAGCCCCGCGGCGTTCGACTCGGCGGTGGGGACGCCCTGGAACTCCTGGGGTGACTTGGTGATCACCTTGTCCGGTTCGGCGAGGCCGGCCGTCGCGGCTCCCGTGCCGATGACGCCGTAGGCCCGGGCCTCGTCGGGCGGGAACCCGCCCATCCACTGGTGAAAGACGGTCGTCACGGTCGTCTCGTCGGGGAGATACTCCTCGCCCAGGCGCTCGAGCGCCTGGACGGCGGCGACGTCCTGGACGACGTTGCCGACCTGTCCGTAGCCGAGCGTGACGCTCCGGACCCCCTGGGTCGTCGCCAGGAGCCCCTCGATCAGCATCACCGCGATCGCGACCGACGGCGGGACGAGCGTCCCGGTGAGCGGGCCGAACGGCTCGCGGTTGATCGGCACGCCGCGCTCGGTGTAGGCGCCGGCGAGGCGGTCGACGTACTGCCAGTGTTCGATCGTCTCCTCGAGGTCCCGATTCCCGGTGTAGGGGATGTTGTACGATATCGGGCCGCCCTCGAAGCTCTGGAAGCCGGCAGCGAGGGTGACGGCCGCGAGCAGCCGGGCGTCCGGCGTCCCGTGGCGGACCTCGATCGGAGCGTCGACGGCCTCGATCAGCTCCCGACAGGCGTCGATACCGTGGTTGACCGCGGGGAAGCCGTTGAGCGTGTCCTCGCCGGTCTGGCGCGCCTCCTCCAGCCCGGCCTGTGCCTTCTCGTACTCGTTGTCGCGCGTGTACGAGTCGATGGTGACGGGGAGGAGATCCGCCGTTCCCTCGCCGTGGAGGTGGTCGAGCAGTTCGACCTGGCCGTCGACCGTCGGGACCCCGGCCCGGGGCTGGAGCAGCGGCCGGTCGGCGGTCTCGAGCACCCGGGCGAACTGCTTGTGCTCGGGGAGCGACCGATGGTACGCGACCGGATCCTCGACCCCGAGGGGGACCTCGACCGACCAGTTCGACCGGATGTCGGCGGTGATCTCCCGGAGTCGCGACTCCGGAACGCGTTCGTCATAGACCATCGACGGAACGGCCTCAGTCCGCCTCTGCCGCGGCGAACTCGGCCGTCGACCCGGCGACCTGGACCCGGCGTTCGAGGTCGGACCGCAGCGCGTCGGCCACCTCCATCGGGTCCGTCTCGCTGTCGAAGACCCGGTCGAATCCGAACTCGCGGAACTGGCGCCGGATCGCGTCGAACTCCTGCTGTCCGACGGCGAGGTTCCCGCCGACGTAGGTCACCGGGTCGAGCCCGGCGGCGGCGAGTGCGTCGTGGAACCCCTCACAGTCCCGCTCGGCGTGACCGTAGAGCGACGAGACGAGTACGGCGTCGGCGTCGTGTTCGCGCGCCGCCTCGACGAACTCCTCGTGGGTGGTCTGCACCCCGAGGTTGTACACGGTGAAGCCGGCTTCTTCCAGCGCCCGTTCCAGTATGGTTATCCCGACGACGTGGACGTCGGATCCGATCACACCGAGGGTGACTGTCGCCATTCCGACTGAGCCCTGATACGAGTCGGTGTTAAAGATAATGATCGATAATTATATATTCTCCCGGTGGGGGCCAAGAATCACTGTGACATATAACCACACGATCGGGCGCCTGTCGGGGGGCGACAGTACGCGGCGGGGCTCCGCCCGGCTCTGGCGGGCGACCGCCCGCTCCCGTCGTGTGTTCCGTGCGGAGCGTGACACGGCCCGAGCCGCGGCGGACGGGGGCAACGACCCGATGCCCGCCGGGACGGAGTTCCGGACGCGGGCGACACGCGGCGGGCGCTCGGTACACAGCGCGACGAATCCGTCCTCGATCGCCGGAGTCGAGGGGCTCGACAGGTCCCTCCGTTGTGGCCCTGTGGCTCTCTCGGTCAGTGATAGAGTTCGGCAGCTGTACCGAGTACAGCGCGCATCTCGCCACAGTCTGGTGAGATAGAACAGGCACCGCCAGACGGAACCGTCGTGATGGTCTGCCGGTCACCACCCGTCGAGGTGGATCTCGCGGTCTATGTCGGGGAACGACTGTGGCGGCTTGTGGACGACTGTCGTGGGAATGTCGAGCGTTCGGATGATCTTGTCGGAGGTGCTGCCGAGGATGGCCTTCTCGACGTTCGTGAGCCCGCGCGACCCCATTACGATGACGTCGATGTCGTTCGATTCGACGTAGTTCTCGAGTTCGTTGTACACCACGCCTTCGTCGACGGCAGTCACACATTCGACGCCCATCGACTCGGCTGCGCTGGCCACTTCGCCGACGATCTCCTCGCCGTGTTCGTGATACTGCTCGCTCAGCTCCGCCTGCTCGCTCGTTATCGATTCGACCCTGCCCTCGAACTCCTCGACGACGTACACTGCGTGGGCCGTCGCGCCGAGTTCGCCGGCCAGGGCCAGACCAGTCTTGACCGCGTTGGTCGCTTGTGCGCTTCCGTCCGTGGGAATGAGAATATCCTCGTACATTTCGTCAGCGTTTCACATAATAAGCAGGTAAATCCACCGCTCTGGGGGGTGTCCTCGCCGTCAGGGACCCCGTGTGTTGTCG
>JBDGTD010000034.1:0-11206 GCA_042217165.1 Haloferacaceae archaeon
GCGGCGCTGCTGTTCCAGGGGTGGCTCGCGGACCTGGCCGACCCGGCCGTCCTGACCGCGCTCGTCCGGGATGCCGGCCCGGCGGCGCCGGCCGTCTTCCTCCTGGTGCAGGTCGTGCAGGTGCTCGTCGCCCCCATCCCGTCGCCGGCGGTGGCACTGATCGGCGGGTACCTGTTCGGCCCGGTCGTCGGCTCGCTGCTCTCGGTCGCGGGTGTCGCGGTCGGGTCCGCGCTGGCGTTCTGGCTCGCCCGCCGCTTCGGCCGCGCGGTCGTCGAGCGGTTCGTCCCCGCAGGCGCCATCGCTCGCTTCGACGCGCTGACCGCCCGGCGTGGGGCCGTGGGGCTGTTCCTGGCCAAGTGAGGTCATCTATTCGGAGAACAAACTCGACCTCCTGCACTAGAGGCCTTCCTCGTGCCCGGCTTCCCCGACGACGCGCTCTGCTTCGTCGGCGGCCTCACTGCCATCCCGCTCCGGCGGCTGGTCGCCATCGCGGTCATCGGTCGCGCGCCGACTATCGTGGCGCTGAGCCTGGTCGGCGCCGGCATCGCGGACGGGGATGTCCTCCCGGTCGTCATCCCCGGTGGCCTCGTCGTCGCGCTGTCGCTGGCGGGCTACTTCCTCCGGCACCGCATTCTCGGCGGCCCGGCAGTCCCGGCATCGGTAGCGGCCGAGGAGGCCGACCCCGGCGAGCCACGGTGAGTCGCCCCCCTCAGCCGAACAGGACCCCCTGCAGCACCGCCGCCGGGTTCCGCGTCCGTGGCTCGACACGCACGTCCGCGACGACGCCTGCGTGGTCGGAGGGCCACAGCTGCTCAGCCCCGTCGGGTGTGACGGCCTCGATGCGGTCCTCGGGGTCGGTGTCGGTCCGTCGCGCGGCCAGCGGCACCACCGGGCCCGCCGTCATCACGTGGTCCACGCGGATGCGTAGCCAGGAGCGGTCGTTCCGCAGGAGTTCGCCCTGACAGCAGGTCGGTCCCGGTTCGTCCGTGAGCGCCGCCGAGACGTCCCGGAGGCCGCTGTCGACGAGGCGCTCGTAGGCGGCCGACTGGTCGCCTTCGGGCGTCGTATTCAGGTCGCCAGCGAGGATGACGGGGCCCTCGCGCCGCTCGATCACCCCCGCCAGTTCGGCGGCCTGTACCTCCCGGACGATGCGGCTCGCCACCGCGAGATGCGTCGTCACGACGGTGAACGGCGCGCCCTCGAATTCGACCTCCGCGAGCGCGTAGCCCCGGGTGACCGACACCCGGGTCCCGTCCTCCAGCACGGCGCTGACGTTGAGCGCGTAGTTGCCGTCGTCGGTTCGCCGGGCGGTGAGGTCGTCGCGCACGAGCACCACGTCCCGGTCGGTGAGCCGGACGTCGAACCGCTCGCCGTCGGGGCCCTCGGCCGGGAACTCCTCGTCGAGGTTCTCGCTGACGGCAGCCACCTCGTAGCCCACGTCGAAGTCGTAGCGGTCGAGTGCCTGCTCCAGCCCCGCCGTCAGCAGGTCGAGGAAGTCGTACACCTCCTGCCCGGCGTTGGGCTCGGAACCGCCCGTGTAGTCGTTCGGGCCGCGCCGGACCCGCACGACCTCCTGTAACCCGACGACGGCGGGCAGTTCCTCGGCGAGGCCGGCGGCGATCGCCTCCATCCTGGCCTCGGGGGCGCTCGACCGGACCTGCTGGTAGCGCTCGTACACCTCCATCGGGTCGAGGCGCAGCGAGTCGGTGTCGACGAAGCCGTAGAGGCGAGCGCCCAGGCCCAGATTCCGGGTCGCCACGCGGACGTTCCGGGGGAGCCGGGCCGACCAGCCGTCGGGTGCGTCGTCGGACTGACGGGTCGTGGCGGCCGCCGGGTCGGCGACTCCCGCCAGCCCGAGGCTCCCCGCCACGCCGCCGGCTGCCCGGAGGACCGACCGACGGCTCGCCGCCCGTTGCTCGTCTCGGGGACCAGTCATCCGGCCGCGGTTACGCGCGTGGTCGACATAACGCCGGTGGCCGGGCGGGACGGGTACCCGTCCGCCAGCTCGAAACGCCCGTCACAGCCGGCCCGACCCCGACGAGACACTCCTCTCGCCGGTGAATTCACGCCAGTGCTGGAGCGCCCAGTAGGCGACACCGGTCCCGACGAGGCCGGCGGCGAGGAAGTACAGCAGCGTCCGCGAGACGAGGACCTCCTGGGGGTTCGCGGCGGCGTACACCAGCCCCTCGCCCGACAGCGAGACGATCGCGAAGACGGCGACCGAGATGGCCGCAGTCGTGACGAGCGTGGCGCTCCCGTCGGCCCGAGCGCCGTAGCGCGTCTCGACCAGCAGCAGCCCGCCGACGAACGCGACGGCCATCGCCAGCACGTACATCGGGAGCCGGGCGTCGAAGCCGGGCGTCCCCCCGTTGACGAGTGCCACGAGCCCGACGAAGCTCGCGGTCAGCACCAGCGTCCCGACGGCGACCAGCGCCGCCAGCCGGGCCGCCACTGTCCGGTCCAGCGTCCGTACCATGCTACCCGGTGATGGCGGCGCTCGGGGCATAGACCTGTCGGCGGTGGTGACCGCTCGTGGCGCTCGGCCGGGCGAGACGTTTTATCCCTGCTCGTCCTCGCCCCGGCCATGGTCTCGGGCAGCGCGTCGATGACGCTCGTGTTCAAGCGCGCGGCGCTGGAGCGACTCGCGGACCCCGCCGCCGTCTTCGCGGACGCTCGGGAGTGGACCGAGGTGGTCGGGCTGGTGTCGGACGAGGCACCCGAGCAGCTGTCCGACCACGCCGACCGCGAGGGCATCGACCCGGACTTCATCTCCAGCGCCCGCGGGCAGACGGGCGGGCTCGCGGTCGTCCGCCAGCAGTTCCCCACCGAGCGCCACGTCTTCGTCGGGACGACCGACGAGGACCGCGGGCTGGCCGAATCCCTCGGCTGGGAGTACCTCTCCGCCTCTGAGGCCGCCGAGGCCGCCGACTGGACGCTGGCCGCGGATGCCGGACGGTGGCAGGCAGGAGCAGACGAGGAGCCGGATACCGAGGAGTGAGCTACCACGCGGCGAGCATCCGTCTCATCCCGCGGCGTCCTCGATGTATCCCAGCACGCGCTCCAGCACGTCGTCCAGGACGGCCTCGACGGGGTCGGTGAACTCCTCGACGGTGAGCCCCCAGGAGTCGTAGCCGGGTTCGACGGTGATCACGTTCGTCTCCGAGGGCAACTCGCCCAGCGCGCGGGAGACGACCAGCACGTTCTCGACGGTATTCGAGCCCATCGCGCTCTCCCCGACCAGGTCGACCAGCCGGTCGTCGGGTGCCTCGAAGTCCTCGGGACCGTACTCGTGGACCGCACCCGGTGTCTCGGAGGGCGTGCCGTCGTTGAGTTCGCCGCCGCGCTTCTCGGGGCCGACGACGACGAGCGTCTCATGGTCACCGTCGGTGATGGTCTGGTAGGCGGCGACCGGCGTGTTGGAGCAGTCCGCGACCGCCACGTCGGGCAGATTCCACTCCGCGACCCGGTAGGCGACCACGGTTCCGACCGCGAGATCGCCCAGCAGCGGGTAGCCGACGCCCGCCACCAGAACAGGGTCGTCCGGCGCGCCGGCGACCAGTCCCGCGGTTGCGCCGGACTCGCCGGGGCGGTAGGCCTCGTCGAACAGTGGCCCGGCCTCGGCGGTCCGGGCCGCGGCGGCGACCTCGTCGACGTAGGGGTTGTTCGCGGGGCCGGGTCCGACCTCGTCAGGTGGTGGCGACATCGTGACGGGCGGTCAGTCCGCCCCCGCCTCCTCGCCCTCGCGCTCGATGATGTCCCGGATGGCCTCCTCGGCCGGCTGGTCACCCTCCGTGAACGAGCAGCCACACGCCGTGACATCCTCCGTGATGACATCGGCCCGCTCGTCCGTGTGGAGGTGGACGGTACAGGGCATGCAGGGGTCGAAGCTCCGGATGCCCCGCAGGATGTCGATGCCCGAGAAGTCCTCCTGGTCGGTGTAGTCCTCCAGCAGCGGCGTGTTGCGGGCGGCCTCCTCGTAGGGTCCGGGCTGGCCGAATGGGTCGGCGGGCGACGCCATCCACGTGCTGGGCGTCAGAATCTGGTAGTTGTCGATGACGCCGTCCTCGATGACGATGTGGTGGGTGAGGAAGCCACGCCCGGCCTCCCAGAAGCCGGCGCCGCGCTGGACGCCCTTCTTCGGCACCTCGAACGGCGTGTGGACGTCCGTCTTCCCCTGCTTGAGGAGGTCGAGCGACTCGATGAACCCGGTGTAGCAGACGAGCGCGCAGTACGCGAGGTGGTACGCCTTCGCCCGGAGGCGCTCGGCGGCGTTCAGCCGGTCAGGGATCTTCCAGCGGAGGGTCATCTCGGGCGTGCCCGCCTCCGGGACGTGGAGGTTCAGCCCGTCGCCCGTCGGCTCGATGAACGGGTTGTCGACCTCCTCGGCCATCGCCGTCAGCCAGTGCCGCGAGTGGGGGCCGGTCTCCATCGGGGTGCGGTCCCATCGGGGTGCGGTCCCCCAGGTGTACTTCTCGCGCCAGGACTTCCCCTCCGGCTTCGGGGTCGTCTCCTTGTTCCACATGTGGTAGGGGCTGAGCGGCTCCCCCGTCGGCGACTCGTCGAACCGCTGTTCGCCCTCCGTCCAGTCCTCGTAGAACGAGCGGTCGACGAACTCCTCGGTGCCCACGTCCACGGCGGTCAGGTCGGTGGTGACGAGTTCGCCGTCGCGGATGACGCCCGGCGTCGAGAGCCGCGCCTTCCCCCACTCGTCGGCGTCCTCGTAGCGGGCATTGTACGCGTCCGGGTCGTCCCAGATGCCCGTCCCGATCATGTTCATCGGCCGCTCGCCGACGTGCTCGAAGCCGTCCAACTCCCGGAGGAAGAAGTCGAGCAGGTCGTCCCAGATGAACGCGACTCTTTTCGAGTAGTCGAAGAAGTCGTCCAGTCGGGAGTAGAACTGCTGGAACGAGGTCCGCGAGAGTGTGGTCGTCACGCCGCCGGGGGCGATGGTCGATGGATGGGGGTACTTCCCGAGCATCAGCGATGCCATCTGGCGCGCGTCGCGGGTCTTCTCCAGCGCCTCGAGGTAGAGTTCCCCCTCGAGCGGGTTCAGCGCGTCCATGATGTCGCCGACCGTCTCGTAGCCGTGGAGGTGCTCGTTCGGGGCGCCGGTTTCCTTCGCCAGGTCGTACAGGCCGGGGTTCGTCTTCGACAGCATCGCCTCGGAGTAGTCCGGGCCGGCCAGCAGGAACAGGTGGAGCGAGTGGTCGTAGAGGAACGCTCCCGCCTGTCCCATGTTGCGTGCCCAGACGCCGAGCGGCGGCGGCTCGACCGGGAAGGCCATCTCTAGGGCGTACGAGGAGACGATGGAGTGGACCGCGCCGCAGACCCCGCAGGCGCGGCTCGACAGATCGATGGCGTCACGGGGGTCACGGCCCTCGAGGATGATCTCGTAGCCGCGGAACAGCGTCGCCTGCGAGTGGCCCTCCAGCACCTGCTCGTTGGCCAGGTCGACCTTCGCGTGGAACGCCAGCGCGCCCGCCACCCGCGTCACGGGGTCGATGTTGATGTCGTACAGCTCCTCCTCGCGCTCCTCGCCGACCTCGCGGGACTCGGATTCCGCCTCGGCCGATTCGGCCTCCTCGGACAGTTCGCCGGCCCCGTCCGGGACGATGTCGTCGAGGTCCGACCCCTGGTGGGCCTCGACTCGATAACCCGACGGGTCGATGAGCCGGGCCCGGCCGTTCTCGTCCAGTTCGAGCGGCAGGTTGTGGTAGTAGCTCATGGTCAGTCACCTCCGACCGATTCCGGGCGTGTCGCCGGTCCATTGTCGTCGCCCGCGACGTGTTCGCGGGCGGCCTCCGGGAGCGATTCGACGATGGTCTCGTAGGCCGCTTCCGGGTCGGCATCAAGGTCGCCCTCGGCGGTGCCACAGCCGCAGTCCGCCGCGTGGTCGTGCTCGCCCGGTCGCTCGATGTCGTCGGCCTCCTCTGCGAGGTACGGGTTCCCGTCCTCGTCGAACTCCAGAGGGAGGTTGCTGAAGCACATCGTCAATCACCTCTCCCCGTTGTGCGCTCGGTGCCGCGGTCCCTGTCGTAGTTCGATCCCCGCTTGAGCAGCCACTGGTAGGCCCGCTCCTCCAGCCCCATCGACTCGTCCCACCGGACCTCGCGGTCCTGGTTCTCGATGGTGATGTTCCGGAGGCGACGGACCACCGAGCCGAGGATCCGCGACCCGGTCGACGAGACCAGCGTTCCAGGTGGCGTCTTGAAGAACGGCGTGAACTTGTCCGGGAAGCCCGGCATCGTACAGCCGATGCACTTCCCGCCGACGTTCATGCAGCCGCCGACGCCGTCGAGATTCCGTCGCGACACCATGTTGCACTTGACGACCGGGCCCCAGCAGCCCAACTCGACGAGGCACTTCTCGGAGCCGTACTCCTCGGCGAAGACCCCTTCCTCGTAGTAGGAGCCGCGCTCGCAGTTGCGGTGGACCGTCTCGCCAAACAGCCACTTCGGCCGCCCCAGCTCGTCCAGTTCCGGGAGCGGCCCCATGTCCTGGGCGTACAGCAGGAGATGGGCCACGGTCTCGATGAAGTTGTCCCCGACCGGCGCGCAGCCGGGGACGTTCACCACTGGCAGTCCGAGGGCACTCCGGTAGTCCCGCCCGAGATAGTCCATCGTCCCCATCGCGTCGGTGACGTTGCCCTGCGCAGCGGGGACGCCACCCCACGTCGCGCAGGTGCCGATGGCGATGGTCACGGCCGCGCCCGGCGCCAACTCGTCTAGCCAGTCGACCATCCGCATCTCGTTGCCCTCCTCGTCCTCGCCGACGGCGATCCAGTAGCCGTCCTCGGCACCGTCGCCCTCGATGAGTCGCTCGTTGGGGACGCTCCCCTCGACCACGACGGCGTACGGGTCGCGCTCGCCGCGTGCGGCCTCGTGGAGCGCCTCGAGGTAGTCATCGCCCCACTCGAACGCGAGCACCGGGTGGTGGAGGTTCAGCCGAGGCAGGTGCGGGACCGACCCCGTCAGCAGGTCCTCGACGCCGGGATTGGTCGCCCCAAGCACCGAGATGGAGCAGCCGTCACAGCCCTCGCCGGCCAGCCAGAACACGTCGAGGACGTCCATCTCCACGTCGTCCCCGCCGCTCGTGTTCCGGCCGGCACCCTCGTCCGGCTCGTCGGCGAGTTCGTCGACCTCCTCCGGGAGGTCGTCCGTGGCACTCATTGTCTACCACTATTCCACATCGCTCCTGTCGACGCATAAGTTTATGCTTCCGTTCGGGGAAGCGTCGGGCCGCCCGTCGCCGGACGGAGCTGAAAGGCCGGTTATCCCCGGTTTCAGTTATCGGCCAGCAGTTCGTCGACGACGAGTTCGATGTGCTCGATCGCTCGCGGGACCGCCGCGCGAACCGGCTCGCTCAACTCGTCCTCCAGGTCGTCGGTCCCCTGGGGCTCACAGCCGACCAAGATGGTCGGTTCGGGCAGAACGCCCAGCGCCTCGCCCAGCACCAGCACCTTGTTCGGGTCGGTCTGGTGCATATCCGCGGCGAACCCTGCGATCTCGCGGGTCCCGTACTGGTCGAGGTCGGGCACCTCCGCCCGCTCGACGTGGACAGTCCCCGGGTCGGCGCCCTCGCGCTCCATCGCGTCGACCAGCACGAGCGCGTCGTACCCCTCCAGCATGTCCTGGGCCATGCTCACGCCGGAGATGCCGACCTCGGAGACGGTGACCGCCGCGGGCAGGTCCCGCTCCTCGAGTTCGCGGGCGACGGCGACGCCGAAGCCGTCGTCACCACGGAGCAGGTTACCCATGCAGGCCACGAGGATGCGCTGGTCGGGGTCGCTCACGCGCGGATGTGGGTGGAAGGGGGAGTTAATGCTTCGGGCGGCGCTGGCGGGATTGCGAGTCCTCAAAAAGACTGCAGAACGGTTCCTGACTGACTGGACCGCCGGGGAGTGTCACACGGCGGAGAACTGAACGGTCACCAACACTTTTGCCATGGCACCGTATAGCACGCCCGATGAGCGACACGGCCACCGAGCGCGACGACCTGTTCTGGCGCGACGAGGTGCTGGAGGCGGCCTACTGGATGCTGGGAGAGGGAATCGAGGAGGCGGTCGCGCCCGGCGACCTGCGGGGGTTCCTCGAGGCGCCCGACGGGACCATCACCGAGACGTTCGCCGCGCTCGACGAGAAGGGACTCGTGCGCGAGACGCCCCGGGGCTACGTGTTCACCGAGCGCGGCGAGCACGAGGCCGGCCGCCGGTTCGCCGACGAGTTCGCCGACATCCAGGGGTTCGGTACCTCCCACACGGACTGTGGCCCGGACTGCTGGTGTCACGACCCCGAGCACGTCGAAGACGAGTGCCCGAGCGACCACGACCACAGTCACTAGCGCACGGCACCCGGACGACGGCCTCAGCGCCCGGGATAGGACTGACTCCCGCCGTGCGTGTTCCGCGCGACGAGCGTCGCCACCGCGGAGGTTCGGCCGTCCTCGACGCGCGTCGTCTCCTCGTAGTGAAGCACCGTCAGGTCGAGCGCCGCCCGGAGGAGGTCGTTCGAGCGCAAGCGATGGCGACCGTCCGACGGGCCACGCTCCGCATCCGGCGACCGCAGGTGGTGTTCGTAGCAGAGGACGCCACCGGGCACCAGCGCCTCCTTCAGGTCGGGGAGCAGTTCCAGCGCGCGGTAGAAGCTCACCGACACCACGCCATAGGTCGTCTCCGGAACGCGGTAGGTGTCGAGGTCGGCCTGGATCCAGTTGACGTTGCCCGCCGGCGCGCACTCGGCTTCCCGGTCGCGCGCTGTGGTCAAGGCGACACCCGAGACGTCGACGGCGTCGACCTCGTACCCCTCATCCGCGAGGAACAGCGCGTTCCGACCCGTTCCGGTGGCGACATCGAACGCCCGTCCGTCCGGGAGGGCATCGGCGAATTCCTGGAGGGGTCGCGACGGCTCCGTCGGGAGCTTGAACTCCGCATCCCGGTAGCGGTCGTTCCAGTAGGTCCGGTCGTCCATCGCGACGGGCTACGCACCCTGACCGCTTGAAACGGCGGGCATGCCCCATACCAACGTCCATCAATTACTATAACGCCCGGACCCCATCCTCCCGCTCATGAAGATCGCAGTCTCGGGCAAGGGCGGCTCCGGCAAGACGACCGTCTCGGGGACGCTGGCGCGCTCGTTCGCGCAAGCGGACTACGACGTCCTCGCCATCGACGACGACGAGAACCCGAACCTCGCGCTCACGCTCGGCATCCCCCGCGAGCAGGAGGTCCCGCCCATCCCGGGCGACCTGCTCAAGCGGGTGGAGACGCCCGGCGGCGAGACGGAACTCGAACTCGCGAAATCACCTCAAAAGATCATCGACGATTATGGCGTCGAGGCGCCGGATGGCGTCCAGCTGCTGAAGATGGGCGAGGTCGACCACGCCGGCAGCGGCTGCATGTGCCGCGCCCACTCCACCGCCCGCGAAGTGCTCTCGAGCGTCGTCGAGGACCGCGACGAGGTGACGGTGATGGACATGGTGGCCGGCGTCGAGCACCTCGGGCGCGGGACCGCCAAGGACGTCGACACGCTGCTCGTGGTCGTGGAACCGTACTTCAAGTCGCTGGAGACCGGGCGCCGGACAAAGGACCTCGCCGACGAGCTGGACATTCCCGACGTTCGGGTCGTCGCCAACAAGGTCCGCGACGAGCACGACCGGGAGTCCATCGAGGAGTTCTGCGCCGACAACGACCTCGAGATCGCCGCGACGGTCCCCTTCGACGACGCCATCCGCCGGGCCGACCAGACCGGCGAGGCGCCCATCGACCACGACGACGAGGCCGAGGGCGTCCGGGCCATCCGCGACCTCGCGGACGACCTGCTGGCGACCCATCGCCGGTAGCGTCGATGGCCGACCCGCAGGGCGAGGAGGGCTGGCTCTACCACCTGCCCGCGTTCCTCGACGAGATGCACGAGACGGGCGCCCACTCCGTCCGCGAGAACGTCGACGTCGAACTCGGCGGCGTCCTCTACCACCACCGCGGTGCGCGCGTCCCCGCGTTCAACGCCACGTTCCTGCCTAGCGGCGACGAGGGCGAGACGTTCGACCTGGAACTCGACGCCGTCGGCGACCGGTCGGCCCGGGTCCGGTTCGACGCCACCCGCGACTGGGACTTCTTCCTCACCCGCGCACCCGGCGATGCGCCCTGTCTCGCCTGGATGTCCGACGCCGAGTTCCGCGAGGAGGAGGCCGGGCAGTTCGACTCGAAACAGGGGTCCATCTCGATGATGCGGTTCTCCTTCGGCGTCTACCTCCAGTCGCCCGACGCGTGGCCCGAGGTGGAGGCCAAGGCCCGCGAGACCGACGCCCCCTGTTTCATCTACCGCCCCGGCGGCCGCACGCTCGTCCCCGAGGGCGACCTCGCGGAGTACGAGAGCGTGCTGCCACCGGAGTTGCTGGACGGGAACGCGCCGCCGTTCCTCGGTGTCGTCGAGGCGCACCTGGACGGGGCGTAGTCGCGCGACTCGGGTGGAAACCGGAGGCGCGAGTGCCGAACGATGGTCGTCGTATCGGAACGGCAGCGGTCGTAACGGCTTTGGGATTCAGGACCGAATCACCGTCCGTGCGACGCGAGACCATCCCCGTCACCGGGATGTCCTGTACCGGCTGTGAGCAGAACGTCGAGAGCGCCCTCGGGACCCTCGACGGCATCTCCCGCGTCGAGGCCGACCACGAGGCCGACACCGTCGAGGTGGTCGCGGACGACGAGGTCACGGACGACGACCTCCGCGCCGCTATCGAGCGGGCCGGCTACGAGGCTTCCGCCTGAGCAGCCGCCGTTCCCTCTCCGGTGACTCCTAATCGGCCGTCACTTCCTCTCCGCTAATCCTGCCCCCGCCCCCCTCTTCGACGGCGAAGTCGGTATTGACGCGCTCTCCGGAGAGGAGTTGGCCGGCGAAACTGTTGGCGAGGACGACGGAGACGGACACGACCATCGCGAGCATCGCGAACACGGGGTGGACGAGCCCGGTCGTCGCGACCGTGACCCCGATGCCGTTGAACGAGAACGCGGCGACGAGGTTCTGCCGGGTCTTGCGGTAGCTCTCCCGCCCGATCTCGTAGGCATCCATCACGCCGCCCAACCGCTCGGCCATCAGCACCACGTCTGCCGACTCGATGGCGATGTCCGCCCCGGCGCCGATGGCGATGCCGATATCGGCCTGCGTGAGCGCGGGCGCGTCGTTGATGCCGTCGCCGACCATCGCCACGC
>JBDGTD010000024.1:0-10928 GCA_042217165.1 Haloferacaceae archaeon
GGCGCGCGAGCGAACGGAGTGAGCGAGGGGGCCACCAGACGGAGGCGGTGAACGAAGTGAACCGCCGGAGCGAGAGCGAGGGGCGGCGCGCGAGCGAACGGAGTGAGCGAGGGGGCCACCAGACGGAGGCGGTGAGCGACCGCCAGACCCTTCGGCGCTGCCTCCGCGCCCGTGAGCATGGCACACGAACTCGGGGAGAGCGACTGGGGCGACTGGCTGCTCGGCGAGATAGCGGCGGCCGACCCCGACGGCGTCGACCTCTGGTATCTCGGCTGTAACGGCTTCGTCCTGAAGGACTCGGACGGCACGACAGTCTGGATCGACCCGTACTGCGGGACGGGCGACCCGCCGAAGACCGTACGGATGATCCCGGTGCCGTTCGACCCCGCGGCGGTCGAGTCGGCCGACGCGGTGCTCGCGACCCACGAACACTCGGACCACGTCCACGGCCCGACGCAGGGGCCGATTCTCGCGAACACGGGCGCGACCTACCACGCACCGTCGGACTCGCTCGCGGTCGTCGAGGCCGAAGGGTGGAGAGACGAGTACGGCGTGGACGAGGCGCAGTTCGCGGAAGTCGGCGACGGCGACTCGTTCTCCGTCGGGGCGTTCGACGTCTCCGTCGTCGCGGTCTCGGACGCGGACGCGACGGAGCCGGTCGGCTACGTGGTCGAACACGACGCCGGGACCCTGTTCCACGGCGGCGACACCAAGCCCGGCCCGACCCTCGACCGGGTGGGCGAGGCGTTCGACGTCGACCTCGCCGTGGTCGCGTTCGGGACGGTCGGACTGCTCCCCGACGGCGAGGGCGGTCGCTCGCGGACGAAGTGGTACTGCGACGAGAACGAGGCCGTCGCGGTCGCAGACGCCGTCGAGGCAGACCGACTCCTCCCGAGCCACTGGGACGTCTGGCGCAACCTGACGGCGGACCCGACGAGCCTCCACGACCACGTCCGGTCGTTCCCCCACCCCGAGCGGCTGGAGGTGGTCGAGATCGGCGCAAGAATTCAAATGTGATAATCGCGCCTGCGTGTTTAACACGACGCCCCCGTGATCGGGAGCTATGCCAGCCGAAAGCAGAGATACCGGGCCGGTGACCGTCTCGACGGGAGCGGTCACCGCCGAGAAGTCGTTCACCGACGACGAATTCCCGGTGCCGACCGTCGCGTTCGACATCCGCTCGACCGCGTCGGAACCGGTCGAGATCAGGCTGACCGACGACATCCCGGAGTCGGTCGAGATGGGAGCTATCGGCTTTCACCCGGACTACGACGGCGACAACTGGACGGCGTTCCGGGACCGCCGCGTGCGCTACGAGACGAAGATCGAACCCGGAGGGTCGGTCCGGACGGTGTACGGCGTGCGCGTCGACGAAGACGTGCGCCCCGGGGAGTTTCTCGGCGAGCCACGGCTCGAACTCCACGACGAGGCGGCGATCGATATCGACGATGCGCCGGTCCACGGGTCGAACGGGTCGGTCGACGAGACCCTCGTACTCAACGCGACAGAGACCGACGCGGACGTGTCGGGCGCCGAGCCGGACGCGGCAGCGGAGCCGGGCACGGAGCTCGACCCGGCGTCGCTCGCCGCCGCGCTCGCGGAGGCGGTCCGGGAGGACGCCGTCGCAGACGAGGACCTCGAGACGCTCCGGGACGCGGTCGGCTCTGCGGAGTCGGCCCCGACGAGCGTCCAGGTCCGGATCGACCGGCTTCAGAGTCAGGTCGAGGACCTCGCGGCGTACACCGACGCGCTGGAGACGTTCCTCGACGAGGAAGGCGAGGGGCAGGCGGCGGTCGCCGGGTTCCGTGACGACCTCGACGAGGTGTCTGCCGAGGTCGAGGCCCTGACGGGTGCCGTCGAGTCACTCGACGAGCGGGTGGTCGACGTCGAGAGCACGGTCGACCGGACCGCCACGGACGTGGAGACGCTCACCGACGACGTCGACGCGCTGGACGAGGAGGTGACAGCCGTCTCGACGGACCTCGCGGAGACGCGCGAGGTCGCAACGAGCCTGCGCGAGGAGGTCGACGAACGGCTGGCGAAGCTCTCGGACCGCGTCGACGAGGTCGGCGGCGAGACCGAGGCGCTGGCCGACGAGGTCGAACGCCTGAGCGAGTTCCGCGAGCGCCTGAACTCCGCGTTCGGCCCCGGACCCGGCGGCGACGAGCAGCCGGACGGGTAGGCTACTCCACCCGTTCTGCGAACGCGAAGTTCTCGCGCACGGTCGTGACCCGCACCGTCGGGTTGTCGCCGACCTGCGCGTCGGGCACGAAGACGACGTAGCCGGGGCCGACGCGGGCGATACCGTCGCCCTGATCGCCCACGTCCTCGATCTCCAGTTCGAGAATCTCGCCCTTGTCGACGGGCGGGCCGTCGCTCGACGCGTCGGCGCGGTCGGCCGACGCCGTCCGGCCGGTCGCGGTCGGTCGCGTGCGCTCCTCGGTCGACGAGGCCGTCTGGCCGTCCCCGGCGTCGTCGTGGGCGGGGTAGAGGCCGACCCGGTAGACAGACCCGGCGTCGAGCGCGCCGAGGTCGAGTTCGGAGGCGGGAATCTGGACGACGTAGTCGCCGGACCGTTCTTCGATCCGGGCGGAGAAGAGACAGTACGGGTCGGAAGCTGGCATCGACGGCTGTTCCGGGCGGACCGCGAAAACTCTGCTGGCCAGATCCGCCTACGCGCCGCCCGCGCCACGACCCCTCGGCCGTCGAGCGCGAAGCACGCGACCCCGAGGGCCGAGGACCGTCGTCGCCGCGAGCGATGCCGAACACCCGGGTGACGCGGGGGCCGACGCGCCCGGGCGCGTCGGCCCCCGGCTTCGCCGCCTGCTGCCGTCACCGGATCGACCCGTCTGCCGGCGGCCGGTCACACTCTGTGGGCGTCCCGCACGCGCGACCGCAGCACGCGCAGCAGACTCACGTCTCGTCGGCGTCGTCGAACCGGAGGTTCTCGGCCGTCGTCGCGTGCTCTTCGGCCGGGAACTCGCCCTCGTGGACGGCGTCGTGGTAGGCGGCCACAGCGCGCTCCATCTCGCCGGCCACGTCCCCGAACTGCTCCGCGAACGGCGGCACACGGTCGGAGAGGCCGAGAATGTCTGTCAGAACGAGTACCTGTCCGTCGACGTCTGGGCCGGCTCCGATCCCGATCACGGGGATCGAGAGGTCCTCGGCGATCGTCGCGGCCAGATTGGAGGGGACGTGTTCGAGGACGAGCGAGAACGCTCCGGCCTCTTCGTGAGCGACTGCCAGTTCCCGCATCTCGTCGGCGCGAGACTGGTCGGTCCCCTGCTGGGCGTAACCACCCAGTTGCTTGACGTGCTGTGGCGTGAGTCCGAGGTGGGCCATCACGGGGATACCGAGTTCCACCAGCCGGCCGGTCAGATCGACGGTGTGTCGGCCGCTCTCGATCTTGACCGCGTCCGCGCCCTCCTCCTTGAGCAGCCGCCCGGCGTTCTTGACCGTCTCGCTCTCGTCGACGCCGTAGCTGAGGAACGGGAGGTCCGCGACCACTATCGCGTCGTCGACGCCCCGGACGACCGCCCCGGTGTGGCTCGCGATCTGGTCCACCGTCACCGGAAGCGTCGAGTCGTAGCCGAGCACCGCGTTGCCGACGCTGTCGCCGACGAGAACCACGTCCACCCCCGCCTCGTCGACGATGGCCGCCGACGGCGCGTCGTACACCGCCAGCATCGCGATCGGCTCCGTCGCGGTGCGGATGTCTTCTACGGTGGGCACGCCGACGGCTTCTGCCTGCCTGGTGTTAAACCTCTCCGGTCCCCCCGTCTCGCTCGCGCGCCCGGACCAGCGCCGCGAGCGTCGCGTTCACCGGCGCCTCCCCCGGATCGAGTCGCTCGACCACGTGGCCGTTTATCGCCTCGACCTCCGTCCGTCGGCCCGCCCCGAGGTCCTGCGCCATCGACGAGCGGTTCTCGGCGGTCGCGCGCGCCACCCGGGCCATCGTCTCGACGGCTGTCGTCGCCGAGAGCGGGACGCCCGACGCCCGCGCGGCCGCCGCGACTTCCTTCGCCGCGGCGGCTGCCGTCCCGCCGAGTGGGTCCGCCAGCACCGCGCCGTTTCGCACACCCGCCAGCGCGGTAAGCGGGTTGATCGCGGCGTTCGCGGCCAGCTTCTCCCAGAGTCGCCCCCGAATCTCGTCGGTCACGGTCGCCGGGAGGCCGGCGTCGCGGAACGCCTCGGCCGCGCACCGGGCGGGGCGCGCCGCGCCCTCGGTCCACGGTCCGACGACCGTCTCCCCCCGGCCGAGCCACGCGACCCGGCCGGGTGCCTCCAGCGTCGCCCCTAGCGCCGTCGTCCCGCCGACCACCGGGGCCTCGAGACGGCGTGTGAGTGCCTCCTCGTTGCCCATCCCGTTGCCGAGCGAGCAGACCGCGCCGACGTCGCCGGCCGCGAGCGCCCCGGCCGCCGCGGGGGTGTCGAACGCCTTCGTCGTCACGACCGCGAGGTCGGCCGTCAGGCCCACGTCGTCCGTCGTGGCCCGGGGGTGGACGACGAAGGATTCGCGCCCCTCGACGCGGAGGCCCTCGGACCGGACCGCCGCGACGTGGGGGTCGCGTCCGACGAGCGTCACCTCGTGCCGGCGGGCGAGTGCGCCGCCGACGAGGCTTCCGAGGCTGCCCGCGCCGACGACGGCTATCTCCATGCGGCGGCCAGCGCCCGGCCGCGCTTGTAGGTTGCGGGCGACGAGCGGCCGCGACGCCGGGCCGCGACGTCGAGACCAACCGGTCAGCGGGCCTGTGGTGTGTGGTCTCGGACGAATCATACAGCGGGACTCCCCCGATGCCCTTCGAGTACCGGACTCTGGTGACCTCGTCAGAGTCCGGCAGGGCCAGGAGATACACGAAAGAGGCGCAGCGACCCCGTACGGCGCCCGGTCACTGTCGGTTCCGGCAACGCTGTTTTGTTAACCGTTTTGTCTGTCGGGCCACGACAACAGTCATGGACTTCGATTTCGCGCGGTCGGTAGTGCCACTCGTCGTGATCGTCGCCGTCGCAGCAGCCGCGCTTACGACCGTGATGACGTCCTCGACGGTGTTCATGATGGTCCTGCCCTCGATGATCGTGTTCTCGGTCGTCGCGTTCTTTTTCGGCATGAAACACGGCGAGTTCCGCGCCAGTCCGTAACGGGACAGCGCGGTCGCCGGACCCTCTCGGATCGAGTCTCACGCTGTCTCGACTCCGGTCGGCCCCGGTGATCGGTGCACAGCCGACCCCTGCGAACGTGGCTACAGTCGCCGCCAGTCTTCACGAGCGACCTTCACAGGAGGCGATGGCCTCCGAAGACGACCGTCTCTGCCCGGTCGGGGTCCGTTCTGTCACACCACGTGGAGCGGTTCGCGGAGACGCACGAAGGGTCTGGTCGACCAACTCCTGTCGACAGACGAGTGAACGCGGCCGCTGGGGCCGCAGAGTTGACGACCGATGGTACTCCCGCTGTCGCCGGACGACCGCTGCCAGCTACCACCCGCACCGGGGAGCACGCCTTTCCGCACCAGGCGTCGACATGACGACAGGGTACAGGTGTGTCCGCATCGCCGGGAGAGCCACGGCCGACGCTCTTCGGCAGGCACACCGTGGGGGGACGAGCGTAGCCGTCACAACACTCTGCGGGCCTGCGCCTGCACACTCGACGCGGTACGCTCGGCGGTCGAGGCCACACGTCTCGGCTCGTGGACGACAGGTCCTATCCAGACGCTCAGACGTACTCGTTCTGTTCTGCCATCTCGAACTCGAACTCGAACCGTGCTCCGCCGTCGGTTCCGTCGGTCACAGACAGCTCCCAGCCGTGGGCTTCCACGATCCGTCGTACGATGGTCAACCCGAACCCGGTCCCGTCGTGTGCCGACGAGTGCCCCGGTTCGAACACCTCGTCACGATTTTCGGCCGGAATTCCCGGCCCGTCGTCCTCGACGTAGATGCCACCTGTATCGCGACGTCCGACACGGACGGCCACGTCCGAGCCGCCGTGTTCGACCGCGTTCCGGAACAGGTTCTCGAACACGTGTCGTAGCCGGTCGCGGTCGCCCTGGAAGGTCATCTCGTCGACGACCTCGACGGTCGCCTCGTCCGCGTCGACCGTCGCCCAGCACTCCCCGACGAGGTCGGTCAGGCCGATCGACTCGGTTTCGCTTATCGTGTTGCCCTGGCGGGCGAGCGTCAACGTGTCCTCGACTATCGCCTCCATCCGGTCGAGCGACTGCAGGAGCGGGTCGAGATGGTCGCTTTCTGTCTGCTCGGCGAGGAGCGTCGCACGAGCCTGTGCGACGTTGAGCGGGTTGCGCAGGTCGTGGGAGATGACGCTCGCGAACTCTTCGAGACGGTCGTTCTGCTGACGGAGTTCTCGTTCCCGTTCGACGCGGTCGGTCACGCTCCGAGTGACCCCGACGAGGCGGGCTATCTCGCCGTCGGAGACCACCGGCGCGAGCTTGGTCTGCCAGAAGCGTGCTCCGTCACCGACCCGAACTTCCTCCTGGTACGAGACGGGTTCGCCGGCGCTGACACAGCGGTGATAGTTCGCTTCGAACTCGGCCCCCTTCTCCTCGCCGAACACGTCTCGCGGCGTCTTGCCCTGTACTTCCTCGGTCGTGATACCGGTCTGGCGCTCGAAGGAGGGACTGAGGCGTTCGTACTCGAACCTGACACTGTCCTCGCCCTCTTCGACGTCGACGAGAAAGATGGCATCCTCCACGTTGTTCAGGAGGGCCTCGTACTCTTCGGCGAGTTCCCGGGCTTCGAGTTCGTACTGCTTTCGCTCGGTGATATCCCGACTGCTAAGGAGAATGCCGTCGACGGTGTCGTCCTCCAGCCGATTCCGCATCGTGGCCTCGATCCAGCGCCACGAGCCGTCGGCGTGGCGGAACCGGACTTCGACAGTCTCGGACTCGGACGGGGTCGAGAGAACGGTCTCCATCGCGTTGGCGTTCCGTTCCCGGTCCTCTGGGTGGACGAACTCGTATCCCTCGTGGCCGACCAGTTCGTCGGGCTCGTAGCCGAGAATCCGCGTGATGGCCGGGCTGACGTAGGTTATCGTCCCGTCGGCGTCGACGACTGTCGCGATGTCGTTTACCTCCTCGACGAGCGTCCGGTACCAGTCGGCCCCGTACTCGTCGTCCGCCTGAAGCGTCGTATCGTCTCTCATTGGTCGTACCGTGTCCGGTACACGTGTATGGATTTTGAACTCGTGTCTTATTTCTGGTGGATCAGACACTCCCTCCGGGGTGTACGAACGCGTGTGCTAAGACAGTCTCACGCACCAGGAACTGATCGTATTACCACGGGGGGTGCCAGTTGGGACGTACTCCTTCAGAACGACCGTCGCACGAACCCACGGGTAGATCGACGACGGCGCTGGTCAGTCGTCGTACTCACCGAGCGGACCCTCGATACTACTCGTCGTCGTAGTCCGGCGCCGGTCTGCACCCTGCGCGGCCGAGACGCCGGCCGCGTACGGGCCCCAGAGCCGAAGTTCAGCCGGCCCGCGACGACGAACCTCGCCGAGATGTCCGAGAGTGCGACAGAGACAGAGGCGGGACTGGATTCGGGTCCCGAGTGCCACGCCGCTCGAAGCCGCGCCTCACAGTTCTGCCAGACCCCGGTGTAGCTTCGACGCGGGGACTGTCGTTCTGTATAGCGGTATGCGATTTACACGTCGGCGATCGGACGGTCCAGGAGCTGGTAGACGTTGGTCTCGTACACCCGTCGCACCTGGTCGCCCCAGTTGTGGGTGTAGGTGTCGACCACGTCACCCGCCGCGTCGCCCCGAAGATACTCGACGACGCCGCGGTCGCCCGTCCGGTCGCGCAGGTGGGTGGTGAAAAAGTGCCGGAAGTAGTGGGGAGTGACGTTCTCGTCGCTCCCGCCGCCGGCGCGGTGCCAGCCCCACTCGCCCGCGTGGTCGGTCACCGCGTGTCGGACGGAGTTCGTGGTGACGCGCTCGCCCCACGAGGACGCAGAGCGGGGGAACAGCGGCGCTGCGGGCGACTGCGTGTCGGGACGGACGGCCAGCCAGCGCCGGAGCGTGCGTGCGAGTTCGTCGTCGACGGGGACGACGGTGGGACGTTCGCGCTTGTTCGAGGCGGTTCGCTCCTCGCCGTTGTGGACCGCGCCGCGTTCGGGCTCCGGCGAGACGAACAGCGAGCGCTCGCGGCCGTCGATAGCGGGGCGGGGCTGGACGCCGAACTCGCGTTCGATCACCCCGTCAGAGAGCCTGAGATCCCGCAGGTCGAGGTTACAGAGTTCGCCGACACGTACTCCCGTCTTCAGCATCGTGAGCACGAGCGCACGGTCCAGCGGGTGTCCGATGCTCCGCACGAACCGACCCATCTGGACAACGCTCAGATCCCGGCGTACGGGGTCGCGGTCGACCGACTCGTCGAGTTCCTCCATCACCAGCGCCATCGGGTTGCCGTCGAACGCCTCGACGCGGGTCATGTAGTCGAAAAACCGGTGGACGTAGGAGGCGTACGTGGCCACGGTGCCGGGCGCACAGTCCTCCCGCAGGTCGTGGACGAAGGCCATACAGTGCCGTCGCGTGGCCTCGCTGACCCGCACGGAGTCGTCGAACGGGTTCCGGTCGGGGTCCGTGAGGAACGACTCGAACCGTCGCAGCACGTTCCGGTGGTACCGGCGGGTGCGGTCGGTCTTTCCGTGGAGTTCCATGTCTTCGAGGAAATACGCCACGGGGTCTTCGACGGGTTCGGCCCCCTCGCTCATCGGTCGCTCCTGACGTACCCGCCCTCGCGCCCGCTGTACCGAAGCCGCCCCTCGTCCTGGAGGCGCGATAGCGCGTCGTCGAGTCTGTCTTCGACGTCGCCGGTCGCCGCGTCGACTAGCTCCTCCCACGAGGCGGCGCCGTCACCGACGGCCTCGAGGATCAGGTCTTCGAGGCCCTGACCCCCGGGGTCGGCGGCTGGATCACCGTCTGTGGGCCTCTCCGAACCCACCTCGACGAACCCCCGTCGTCCCGCCTGGGTCATGGTCCGGACGAACTCGCTGAGACTCATCCCCAGATCCTCCGCGTGTTCGCGCCACGTCTCGCGCTGGTACGCCGGTACGTACGTCTTCACGGCCACCCGTTCCTCGCTCACGAGTGGGCCCACGGAGGCGGGAGACATAAGAGTCCGTCAGACGCCGATTAGGCCCCTAATCCTCGTCTCTGTCACCTCGTAGGCGCGGCGAGAGACGTTAACATCGGCATTTCTGGTGACAGATACGACGAGGCGGTACTACGATTGGTGATTACTAAATTCGTCCCGTCAGCCACTCGCGCCTGCCACACTGACGGCCTCTCCGGTTCGCGCGCCTCGACGAGTCGGGCACGGGGGGAACGGCGAGGGGTCGACGACCGCCGCGATCGCGGTCGTGTGGTCCGACGCTCGCGACCGCCGCGGCACCGCGACCAGACCCGGACCGATCGTCGTCTCACGACGGGCCGACTCGTCAGCGTGGACCACCCCCTCGCCACGACTACACCGGCTCCACGAGGTCCGGTTCGTCGTTCGAGACGTCGTTGACGCGCGTCGACACCTCGTGGGCGGTCATCTCCTCGGCGGGATAGGGGTCGAGGAGGTGTGCTGCCGCCGCGGGCGAGCCCTCCAGCCACGTCTGTTCCTCCTCGGGCGCGAGGATCACCGCCATCCGGTGGTGGAGGTCCGCCACGAGGTCGTTCGGTTCGGTCGTCACGACCGCGAACGTCTCCCGGGGTTCCGGGTCGCTCGGCCCGCTGTCCCCGAAGTCGGTGAGTCCCGTCTGTGCGGTCTGGGGCGTCCAGCGCGTCCAGATTCCCGCCATCGCGAACGGACGGTCGTCCGCGAACGCGACCCGGTGTGGGCGCGTGCCGTCCGGCCCCTCGACCCACTCGTAGAACCCGTCGGCGGGGACGAGACACCGGCGCTGCTCGAACGCAGCCTGGAACGTGGGCTTCGCTGCGACCGTCTCGGCGCGGGCGTTGATCTGCGCCGAACTGTCGTCGTCGGCCCACTCGGGGACCAGCCCCCACTCCATCCGCGCCAACTCGTCGGCGTCACCCGGCACGACCGGGAGCGACTGTCCGGGCGCGCAGTTGTACCGCGGCTCGAGATCCGCCGGAACCTCGACGCCGAACCGCTCGGCCAGCGTCTCGGGGGGCGTAAAGAGCGTGTAGCGACCGCACATGAGGAGAAGGTGGCCGCGCGTCGGCCTAAACCGCACGGCTCCGGGACGGAGCGGAGGCCGACCGGCGTCCGAATCACGACTCGTAAACCGTATGTCGGTATATCGAACGCCGCCTCCGACTGACGTCCCGGAAGACGATCGAACCCGACAGTCAGCTCCGAGTCGGAGAGAGCGAGGGGAGTTTCGCTCTCACGCCTCCTGAACGGATCGGCGTTCGGTACGTATCGGAACATCCGAGCAGCGAGCGACCTCAGGACAGTCGTCACTCGGGCTGAGTGTGAGCCACGGCCTCCGCGATACGGCACTAATCCGCAGTCACGAGGTCTGAAGACACTAATTCGACGACCTTCCCGGCAGCCACAGCCGCTTTGACCCCGTCGAGCGTCTGCTCTCGTCGACTATCGCGTCGTGTCGATCGTACGAATGTCGGTCAGATATCTCTGTTCACAGTCCACCGGGTAGTGTTGCGATAAGCCCACGAGTAGTACTGTGACCACCTCGAAAGCCCCCGTTCAGTCCCACCCGCGGTGGCTGCCCAGCCGGCCGATCCGGAGGGGACTGAAATGTGCTCGACCGTTGCGGGAAGCCCGACGACGCAAGCGCCGCAGAAGGGAGAAGCGACCGACGAGGAGCGCAGCGAGGCGCGCGACCACAGCGGTCGAGGGGCTCTCGAGGTAGCCCCGGACGTTTCAGCACCAACCCGATCGTAATCTAAACAGTGCCGTCCACCGCGTCCGGCTACCCGCGGAAGAGTTTCTTCA
>JBDGTD010000017.1:0-10784 GCA_042217165.1 Haloferacaceae archaeon
TCCACGCCCACCCGACGCTGAGCAAGGTGGTCGAGGCGGCGTTCCAGGACGTCCCTACGGAGTGACCGATGGACGACCCCGACGGATCGGTCGACGTCTTCGAGTGTCGGGACTGCGGGAACGTCGGGCTGGGCAGCGGCGAGATCCGGTGTTGTGACGGCCCGATGCAGCAGGCCGAAGCGCGCGCGTCGCCCGTGAGCCGACCGTCGCTCGAGGACGTCCTCCGGACCGTCTTCGACATGTCAGACACAGAACTGGACGTCTGTCTCTGTGTCGTGGAGGGCGGCGAACTGACCGTCAACGAACTGGTCGAGCAGGTCGACTACGACCGGAGCGTCGTCGCGCGCCACCTGAACCACCTCGTCGACCTCGGGGTGCTCGAGAAGCGCCGTCGGCTCCTGCGACGGGGCGGCGACGTCTACGTCTACGCGCCGCTCGACCCGGACGCGGTGCGGCGCAACCTCACCGAACTGTTCTTTCGGTGGGTCGTCCGCGCGACGCCGCGTCTCGCCGAACTCCAGCGCGACAAGGTCGAGGCGATAGTCGAGACGAACTCGGACGACCCGGAGTGGCAGATCTACAGGTGACCGAGACGGTTCACCGGTCCGGGCGAGCGCCGCTCGCGCCCCTACGGTCGGCGCTCGATGGCGAGGTAGACGCCGCCGAGTACGCCGCCGTAGATCAGGTGCCACAGCAGCGACGGGACGGCGAAGTTCGGGAACGGCGGCGAGGCGGGCGACCCGACCGCCCCGAGCCAGACCGGCATGACGAGCGCCGCGAGGACGACCCACGTCACGACCCCCCACGCGAGACTGGCGCCGACGACCGTGCCGGACGAGTCGAGCGAGAGTCGCTCGACGACCCCCGCGAAGACGACCCCGAGGACGGCCCCGTGGACGACGTGGACGCCCATCCCGACGACCGGGTTCGGCGGCGGGGCGAGTCCGTAGAGCGACGGAATGGCCACCGCGAGCGTCGGGGCGTTCATCGCGAGTACGGCCGCGCCCATGGCCAGTGCCCCGCCGGCCCCGCCGACGAGTCCGGCCGTCCAGCGGTCGGTTGACGTCTCTCTCTCTCCGTCCTGCTCTGTTGCGGTCGACATGGCGCTCCGTACGGCGACCGGTGAGAAGGCGGCTATGCGGTCGCGTCCCAGACGCCCAGATGGGCGAAACGATTATGAGGCGAGGATATCCGTCCCGAGCGCCGTGGACGCGTCTGCGGCGGCGACGGTCGAACAGACGTCTCAGCCCGTGACGATCCGGACCGACGCCCCGGACTGCTCGCCGAACGGCGTCACGAGGAACTCCGGGTCGCTCGGGGCATCCGTCGCGAAGATCACCCGCGCCCGCACGCCGTCGATCGGTTCGAGCACGCGCCGCTGCGCGAGCGTGTCGGTCAGCTTCCGCATCGCCGGTCCGTGCGGCGCGTGTTCGACCCCACGCAGGTCGCGCATCGACCACTGCGTGTACCCGACCTGTGTCTCCTCGGAGCCGCGGTTCCGGAGCCACACGAAGACCTCGACCCACGTCTGGTCCCCCGGCGGCTCCATCGCGTCGTCGACGCCGTCCGTCAGCCTGTCGCGCGTCCGCCAGCGCGTGACCTGTACCTCGTACGTCGTCTCCCCGGTCGAGATCGCGCCCCACTCGCCGACGCCGACCGTGACGTCCCGCGGCTGGGGGGTGGGCGTCGGCGTCGGGGTCGCTGTCGGCGTCGGGGTCGCTGTCGGCGTCGGACTGGCCGTCGGGGTCGCCGTGGCCGTGTCGGTCGGCGTCGGTGTCAGGGGCCTGAGCGTCGGACCGGCCGTCGGCGTCCCGCGTTCGCCTCCCGACGTCGTCCGTGTCGCGTCCGGCGGCCCGGAGCCCTCCTCGGCCGAACAGCCCGCGAGTCCCGCGGCGAGAGAGAGCCCGACCGCACGGAGGAGCGCGCGCCGGTTCACACCCCTCATGACGGCACCTGACACTTGAGCCCTCTGTCGCGACGACGGAGACGGCGCTCCCACTCGCGTCGGTCGTGCGGGCGGTCCGCGACGCCCGGGCGGAGACTCCGGTTCGGCGCGGCGGACACCGTCCCCGACCACCCGCCGCGGGTACCACGACGGGTCGATCCGACAGACGGTGCCGCCGGACGAGCGACGGACCCGACGAGACGCTCGGCCCCCGAGGCGCGCCGGGGACGGCGGCGAGACACTCGCCGTGCTGTGTGCCGTCGCGACGGTCGTCGGCGGCGTCGACCCGGTACCCGGGGTGCGACGGGGTCGACACGGGCCTCCCGGACGAGGCCGACGCCCCCGACTCGCCTCAGCTGTCCGGGAACTCGACGCCCCGCACCTCGAAGCGCGCGCCGCCGGCCGAACTCTCTGCCACCTCGACGGTCCAGCCGTGGGCCTCTGCGACCTGTGCGACGATGTCGAGTCCGAACCCGGTGCCGTCTGGATTCGTCGAGTAGCCGGTGTCGAAGACCTCGTCCCGGGCCGCGGGGTCTATCCCCGGCCCGTCGTCCGCGACGTAGAAGCCGTCGGGGAGCGCGCCCAGCGTGACCCGCACGCCTTCGCTGCCGTGTTCGACGGCGTCCCCGGACCGCCTCGCGTTCTGGTCGCCCGTGGACCCGTGTTCCACGGCGTTCCGGAACAGGTTCTCCAGCAGCTGTCGGAGCCGACTTCGGTCCGCCCGGACGCTCCGGGCGACCTCGACGTCGAGCGTCGCGTCGGCGGTCGCGGTGGTCTCCCAGCACCGACACGCGAACGACCCGAGGTCGACCGTCTCGACGTCACCGATCTCGTCGCCGCCGCGCGAGAGGACGAGGAGGTCGTCGATCAGCGCCTGACACCGTTCGAGCGCGGCCGTGGCGTGCGCGAGGTTCTCGCTCTCGTACTTCTCGCGGACGAGGTCGACCCGCCCCCGTGCGACGTTCAGCGGGTTCCGCAGGTCGTGGCTGACGACGCTCGCGAACTCCTCCAGGCGCGTGTTCTGCCGGGTCAACTCGCGCTCGCGCGCCCGGAGCTGGGCCGTCTGCTCGACCTGGTCGAGCGCGGCCGCGATGTTTCCCGCGAGAATCTCGCCGGAGACGAGGTCCTGCCGGTCGAACGCCTCCCGGGCGGTCGAGCCCGCGATCAGGACGCCGTGGTCGCCGATCGGCACGTAGAGTTCGCCGCGGACTGTGGTGTCCTCGCGGTAGACGTTCGACTCGGTCCGGACGTCGTCGACCGCCCGCGCCTCGCCCGTCTCGTAGACCTGCCACGCGATGCTGTCGCCCGGGGAGAGCGCCGGCGGCTCGCCGACGAGGTCGGTCACCCGGTCGGTGACGGCGACGGGCGCGAGGACGCCCTGGTCGTCCACGAGGTGGATCGCGTTCGCGTCGAGGCCGAGCACCTCGCGCGCCGCCTCGACTCCCGTCTCGACGACCGCCTCGCGCGTATCCGCGCCCATCAGTTCGCGGCTGGTCTCGTTCAGCGCCGCCAGCCGGCGCTCGCGCGCCGTGCGGTCGGTCACGTCCCGGTTGTTCGTGATGATCGCCCCGACGTTCGGGTCGTCGAGCAGGTTCCGCCCGCGGATCTCGAGATGTCGCCACCCGCCGTCTGCGGTCTGGAACCGGCACTCGGTGGTGACGACCTCGTCCGGACGGCGAACGAGGCGGTCGAACGCCTCGGTGACCTCGTCGCGGTCGTCGGCGTGGACGTACGCGAAGCCGTTCTCGCCGACCAGTTCGCCGGGGTCGTAGCCGAGGATCCGCGTGACCGAGGGGCTCTGGTACTGGACGACGCCCGTCTCGTCCAGCGCGGTGATGATGTCCGACGACCCCTCGATGTAGGCCTCGTACCGTCGGAGTTCGCGCTCGCGCTCGACCCGGTCGGTGACGTCCTGGAACTGCGCGAAGACGGCGACGGCCTCGCCGTCGTCGTCGGTGACGACGTGGTTGTGCCACTCGCAGACGATTACCTCGCCGTCCGCGCGGACGTTCTCGTTGACACTGTGCCACCCGCCCGTACCCCGGGCGAGTTCGTCGGCCACCCGGTCGACGTCGTCGTAACTCTCCTCGGAGACGAGTTTCTCCCACGTGTGGCCGACCAGTTCCGCCTCGTCGTAGCCGAGGATCTCCTCGCCGGCGGGGTTGATCCCGGCGATCGTGAACTCCTCGTCGTACTCGATCACCCCGAGCGGCGACTGCTCGACGAACTGCGACATGCGCTCCCGGCCCGCCTCCAGCGCCCGTCGCGAGCGGTCGCGCTCGACGGCGTTCGCGACCCGGTCGGCGAGGAGGGCGTACCGGTCGGTGCCTGGTTCCTTCCGGAGGTAGTCGGTCACCCCGGCGGAGATTGCGTCGCTCGCGACCTCCTCGCTGCCCCTGTCCGCGAAGAGGACGAACGGGAGGTCCGGGTGGTCCGCGCGGACTGCCTCCAGAAAGTCGATCCCGTCGCGCCCGGGCATGTCGTAGCCGCTCACGACACAGTCGACGGCCGTCTCGGCGAGGCGCGTCATCCCCTCGTCGGCGCTCGCCGCGGTCTCGACGACGAACCGGGCGTCTTCGCGTTCGAGGTGTGTGGCCGTCTGCGCCGCGGAATCGGCGTCGTCGACGTAGAGGACGCGGATCGGCTCTGGATTCGTCGGTGCGCGCATCGGTCGGGTCCCGTCAGTATGCTAGACGAGAGCGTGATATTAATGCTCTGTCGGATCTCGCGGCACGAAGCTCTCACTCTGGCGTCCCACCGCGAGGGTTTAGATGCTGGCGCACGCGGACGGAGCCGTGTCCGAGGCGATAGTCGTCGGAGGCGGAATCGTCGGCAGTTCGGTCGCCTACCACCTCGCCCGTGCGGGCGTCGAGACGCTCCTCGTCGACCGCCGGGACGAGGGCCGCGCGACCGACGCCGGCGCGGGCGTCGTCTCGCCGCCCACGTCCTCACACACGGATTCGGACGCGTGGTTTCGGCTCGCGAGCGCGGCGCTCGACTACTACCCCGACCTCGCGGCCCGGCTCGCGGCCGAACAGGACGGCCCGGTCGGCTTCGGCCAGCCGGGCCTGCTCGCGGTCGCCCCGCCCGGCCGGGAGGCGGCGTTCGAGACTGCGCTCTCTCGCACCCGAGACCGACAGGCAGCGACCGGCCACCCGGCCCCCGGGAGCGTCACGGAGGTCCCCCCGGACGAGGCCGTCGACCTGTTTCCCCCGCTCGCCCCGCCCGCCCGGGCGTTCCGCTACCGCGACGCCGGCCGCGTCGACGGCCGGGCGTTCGCGGCCGCGCTCCGGCGCGCCGGCGAGCGCCACGGTCTCGAGACGCTGGACGCGACCGTCGAGTCGGTCCGGGTCGCGGACGGCGCGGTCGCCGGTGTCGTCGCCGACGGAGTCGCCCGCGACGCCGGCCGCGTCGTCGTCGCGGGCGGCGCGTGGTCGCCGGCGCTCGGTGCGGACCTGGGGGTCGAGGTCCCCGTCGCACCCCACCGGGGGCAGATCTGTCACCTCGACGCCGGCGCGGACGCGAGCGACTGGCCGATGGTGACCGTCTTCGGCGGCGAGTACTTCGTTCCGTGGCCCGACGGCGCGGTCGCGGCGGGCGCGACCCGCGAACCCGACGCCGGCTTCGACCCGCGCGTGACCGCCGGGGGCGTCCACGAGGTACTCGACGAGACGCTCGGCGTCGCGCCGGGGCTGGCCGACGCGACCCTCGACGACGTGATGGTCGGCCTCCGCCCCGCCTCGGCCGACGACCTCCCGGTTCTCGGGTCTGTCCCGGGCGTCGACGGCGCGTACCTCGCGACTGGCCACGGCGCCACGGGGCTGACGCTCGGCCCCTACAGCGGGAAACTCGTCGCGCAGGCGGTGCGGGGCGAGTCGCCCGAGCGCGATACCGGGCCGTTCGGCGTCGAGCGGTTCGAAGGGTGAGCGGCTGTCTCCGCCCCCGGCCGGCGATTCGCCGTCTCGCTCGCCCCGTCCGACCGTGATCTGGCCTGCCTGTAGCGTATCCGTCTGTCGCCGCTCGCACCGGTCGCAGACCGGGTGTGCAGCTCCTCCGCTCGACTGCCCTCCCCACGCGACGGCCGTGCGGTTCTCGCGCCTACTCGCTACGTTGAAACGTCGCGGGCCGAAACCGACGTGTGATGCCCACGACCGACGGATCGACCGCGTCGAAGATACCCGCCTCCGTGCCGAGCGACCGGGGCCTCGCGTACGCCGGTGCCCTGCTCACCGCCGTCGTCGCCGGAATCCACCTGTTCCACCCCGAACACGGCCTCATCGACCTGTTCGTCCTCGTCGTGGTGCGACCGGTCGCACTCGTGGCCGACCCGCGGCCGCTGGCGTTTGTCCTCTCTGGAACCGCGCTCTTCGTCGGCCTCTCGCTGGTCCGCAACGCGCCGAACCGTCGGCCGTACTACCTCGCCGGGGTCGCGGTCGCGCTGACCTACCTCGTCGGCTTCTTCGCGTGGCACTTCACCGGCCACGGCGGCTTCCTCCCCGGCCGTGAACCCCTGTTTCACGGGCTCTCGCCCGTCGAGAACGTCGTCGTCCACCTCGTGGACCCGCTGGCGGCCGTCTCGAAGGCCGCGGAACTCGCGCTGGCCTGTGTCCTCGCGCTCCTGTACCGCCGGGCGTAGCGGGACGAGGACCGACCGACGAACTGTCCTTTTATTACTCCGACCGTCGTGCGGGCCGGTATGCGCCCCGCCCGCGCTGCCCTCTGTCTCCTCGCGCTCTCTGTACTCGTCGCACCCGTCGCGCTCGCCGCGACCTACGACGTCACGACGGACCGCGCGGTCGACGTCCCCGACCGGACCGTCCAGCAGGGCGGCCAGACGTTCCAGATCACGGCCGCCTCGCGGGCCGACCCCGGCGAGACCGTCTCCGTCACGGTCACCGCACCAGCGGACGAGAACGTCACGCTCTATCTCTACAACGACCGCGAGGCGATCGTCGCCGTGCGGGAGGGGACCGGCACGACCCGATTCAGGCTCCCGCTCGACGGCTACGACGCCGGGACGTACGGATTCGTCCTCCAGCACGACGGCGTCCGCAGGGCCATCCACCCGCTCGTCGTCCGGGGGTACGAGGTCGGCGTCGACGCCCCGACGTCCGTGACGCGCGGCGAGTCGCTCCGCGTGACCGCGACGACGGCGAAGCTCCGCGGTCCCGACCTCACGTCAGTCGAGGTCGTCGTCGCGGGCGACAGCGCGGAGGTCCGGACGAACGCCACTCCGACCGGGAGCGGTTACGCGGCGACCGTCGACACTGCCGACCTCCCGGCGGGAACCTACGAGGTGTACGCGAACGTCCGCGGGCCGGACCAGGTGTTCGGCGAGCGGGAACTCCTCGGATTCACCGCCGGCGAGCGCGTGGTCGTCGAGTCGACGACGACGGCGACCGAACAGCCGGCTGGCGGCGGCGGGGCGCCGGCTGGCGGCGGCACGACGACTGGCGCCGCCACGACGACTGGCGCCGCCGCGACGGCCACGCCCGAGGTGTCGGCCACGCCGTCGTCGCCCACCGCGGGGGAGGTGACGACCCCCCTCGCAGACACCCGCCCGGCGACGCCGGGCGTCACGGTGGCACTCGACGCGCCGACGCTCGCGGCGATCACCTTCGCCGACGGGTCGGTCGCCGGGACGGGAACGGTGTCGGTCACGACCCACGAGACGCCGCCCGACCCCTTCGCCGCCCAGTTCGACCGCGAGGAGATCCTCACGTCGGTGACCGTCGAGACGCCCGCCGCGGCGCGCGGGGTCCGCGCGCGCGTCCAGTTCGGCCTGCCCTCGTCGGCGCTCGACGGCCGCGACCCGACCTCGCTCGTCGTGGTCCGTGCCACCGACGGCGGGGTCCAGTTGCTCCCGACCGACGTGAACGCCTCGGGGTCGACTGTCGCCGTGACCGCCGAGGCCTCGGGCGGGACGCAGTTCGCGGTCGTGAGCGTCTCGCGGCTCGACGTGGAGACGACGACGCCGACCGACGACGTGGTCACGCCGAGTGTCTCGACCGACGAGAGCGCGACCCCCACCGCGGGGACCGGCTCGACACACCTCGCGGGCGTCGCCGCGCTGGCGGCGCTCCTGACGCTCCTGGTCGCGCGTCGCCGGGGCTGACGGGGCGTCTCTCCCGCTCACCCCGACTCGTCGCCGACCGTGATCACCGGAACCGACGCCGAGCGGACGGTCTGTTCCGCGATGCTCCCGACGAGGATCCGGTCCGTGCCGCGGCGGCCCGTCGTCCCCATCACGACCGCGTGGGCGTCGGCAGTCTCGACCCGGTCGCGGATCGCCTCGGCGGGCGCGCCGTGGTCGACGTGTCGGACGACGTCGACGCCGCGTTCCGCGGCCGTCTCGGCGAGGTCGTCGACGGCCGCACGGGCGGCCTCCTCGACCGCGCTCTCGACGACCGTCGAGCGCATCCCCGGACCGAGCGACGTGTCGTCGACCACCGAGAGGAGGTGGACCGTCGCGTCGAGCGCCGCCGCGAGCGAGAGACCGTGTGTCGCGGCACGGGTCGCCGCGTCGCTCCCGTCGGTCGGGACGAGGAGCCGCTCGTACGGGAACGTCAGCCGCTCGTCCGGGCGCATCCGCGCGGTGAGGACCGGCGTCGCCGCGAGTCGGACGACCGTCTCCGCGACGCTCCCGACGAGATACCGCGAGAGTCCCTCGCGCCCGTGGGTCGGGACGACGATCAGGTCGTGGTCGTGCTGGTCTGCGTACTCGACGACCGTCGGCGCCGGGGTCCCCTGGACGACGTCGGTCTCGTGGGCGACGCCGTCGGAGTCGAGCGCCTCGGCCGCCCCCGCGACGACCGCCTCGCCCCGCTGCACGAGGCCGTCGATGGCGCGTGTCCCGACCACGCTGACGCTCGTCTGGTTCGTGTCGGCGACGAACAGGACGTGGACGGTCGCGTCGGCCCACCGGGCGATCGCCGCGGCGTGGCCGAGGATCGCCTCCGCGCCGTCGCTGCCGTCGTACGGGAGGAGGAGGTCGTCGTACATCGCTCGCTACGAACTACGCCGCTCGGCGTCAAAACGGTTGGTGCCGGGCCGCCCCCCGGCGTCAGGGTTCGTACTCCCGGGTCGCGTCCCAGTACGACCCGATCCGTGCGACGAGCCGGTCCGGCTCTTCGGCGAACAGGCGCTCACCGACCGGCCGCCCGTCGCGCCTGAGGTCGGCCCGACGCCCCGTGATCGCCCGCTCCAGCGCCGCCCGGGTCGACTCGTCGAACAGCGTCTCGTCGGCCATCGTCTCGACGAACACCGCGAGGTCGTGTTCGTCGCCGATGAGGTCCGAGAGCGTCTTCAGTTCGGCCCGACGGGCCTTCATCGGGCCGACCCACGCGCTCCGGAGCAGCCGGCAGTGGTAGCGGTGGTATTTCACCCGCTTGCGCCACTCGTGGAAGCGCTCGGTCCCGGGGTCCTCGTACGCCTCGGCCATCCGGTTCCGGGCGCGCCTGTACGACTTCCGGAGACCGCCGGCGACGGCGTCGAACCCCTCTGTCGCGACGGGGAGGTCGTCGACCCGGTCGCGCCCCGCGACGAGGTCCGCGCGGACGGCAGCCAGCCGCCCGTCGAGGTCCTGCTCGGCGGCCAGTCGGTCGCGCCGGTCGAGAAGCGTCGCTCGCACCTCGGCCAGCGCGTCCTCGTCCATCGCGTCTCGGGCCTCCACGGCGGGCGCGACGTGTTCGTCGAACGTCTCGACCAGCGCCTGTGCGTCCCGTATCTCCGAGACCCGCCGCGCCGCGTCGCGGTAGTGGGCGTTCTCCGTGCTGTACGTCGGGAGGACGGTCCGCACGAGGCGGAGCGCGGCCCGCACCTCCTTGCACCGCTTGCGGACCTCGTGGACCGTCTCGTGGGGGTCCATCTCCCCGTCGACGTGGTCGATTCCGGTCTCGACTTTCCCGCGGACGATGCGTTTCACGCCGTCCGAGACCGGCTCGTCGGACTGTATCGTGTACTCCATGCCGTTATAGTTCGTCCCGGAGCGGCAAAACTATCCCGCCACGAGTGAGTAGACGTCCATCGAAACGGACGTTCCTGCGACACAAGCCGGCCATCCCGGTGTACGTTCTGAGGAACGAACAGATTAAGTAGAACTACGTACAGACGAGTATACGTATGGAGTTTCTCGCGATCCCCCGGCCCTCGCCGCCTCCCGACGCCGACCTCGACGGGTTCGACGCCGACGAGTCGACGTGGCGACTGAATCTCGACCGCTACGGCGCGTTCGTCGCCGCCGTCACCGGCATCCGGCCGGGTGCGGACGTGACGGCCGCGGACTGCTACCGGATCGGCAACCGACTGGAGGCGTTCATCGCCGAGCGAAAGCGGACGGACGACTGGACCGCCGCTCTCGTCGAGGAGTACCCGGACGTCGACTCGCTCGACCAGATACACGCCCTCGCGCGGTTCTTTCGGCACTGCCACACGGCGTGTCTGACCGGGGCGCCCGCGCCGTCGGCCTGACCGACGCCGGTCGTGACGGTCCGTCTAGTCCGCGTTTGTCCATCGACAAGACACTTGTCCGGGCCCGGTCCACCCTCGGGGGTATGGTCCACTGCCCCGAGTGCGAGACGTCGATCGCAGAGGAGTCAGACGTCGAGTTCGTCGACCTGGACTCGAAGATAGCCGGGATCTTCCGGTCCTCGAAGCGGTTCTACGTGGTCGCGTTTGACATCCTCCCCGCGCTGAAGCGCGAGGATTCCTTCGTAGGGCATCGGGCCGGTCCATCAGCCCCCGAAGGCAACTTCCTCCCCGAAGGGAGTACCGGGTTCGTGAGCACCACGTCGGGGCGGTGGGCGCGTGACGACGCCAGTCCGTCTCGATGCGGACTCCC
>JBDGTD010000076.1:0-10716 GCA_042217165.1 Haloferacaceae archaeon
GCCGGAGTTCGTGGGCGAGTTCGACCACCCGGACGGCGGCGATACTCCCCGTCACCCCGAGCGCGACGTTGACGCCTTCGAGCACGTCTCCCGGTTCCGGCCGCGCCGACTTAACCGCTCGCGCTCGCCTCCTCGTCCGCGCTCTCGCCTCCGACCACGAACACCGGACGGGCGGCGACCTCGACGACCCGTTCGGTGACGCTCCCGAGGCTCTGCAGGCGGTCCCGTCCGCTGAGCCCCCGCGGCGCCATCACCACCACGTCGGCCCCGACCTCGTCGGCGTACTCCCGGATCGCCACGTCGGGCGTCCCCTCGCGGACGGCGGCCACACAGTCGAGGCCCGCGTCCGCGGCTCGCGCCCTGACCCGGTCGACCGCGTCCTCGCCCCGTCCGCGGAGGTCGGCCGCGACGGACTCACGGTTCTCGCTCGCGGCCTTCAGCACCCGACCGTCGACGACGTACAGCGCGTGAACCGTCGCGCCGTGGTCGGTCGCGAGTCGGAGCGCGTGCGAGAGCGCCCGGTCGACCTCGTCGCTCCCGTCTGTCGGCACGAGAATCGTCTCGTAGTCGGCGATCATGCGCGCCCGGACGCCCGCCGGGTACTTCAACGTAGACGGCCCGCCGGGGCGCGACGAGACGGCCGTCGCAAGGGCTTACTCCCCGCCGCGAGACGTGGAGTCGTGGACCGGATCGCCCTCAGCACGACGTTTTTCGCCCCGCGCGAGGCGGTGTTCGAGGCCCTCGTCGACTTCCCGCGCTACCCGCGCTACACGGAGTACCTGGAGCGGGTGACGACAGACGGCGACGGCGGCCCGGGGACGCGCTACCAGCTCGAGTTCTCGTGGTGGAAACTCTCGTACACCGTCCACTCGGAGGTAACGGCCGTCGAGGCGCCCGACCGGGTCGACTGGCGGATCACCCGCCACCTCGACGCCCAGGGCAGTTGGACGACCGAGTCGGTCGACCTCCCGTCGGACGCGCCCGACGACGCGGCTGCGGCGACCCGGGTCGACTTCGAGGCGCAGTTCGACCCTCACTCCGCACGGACAGACGCCGTGTCACTCCCGCGGTTCGTCTCGCTCGACCGGGTGATCGAGATGGTTCGGCCGAAGATAGTCGAGGAGGCAGAGCGGGTGGTCGAGCGCGCGGTCGCAGACGTAGAGGGGCGCCGCCGTGACGTGGAGATCGCCTATCACGACCGGCCGGACTCCGTATGAAAAGTGTGATACAGGCGCCGGCTGAACGCCTCCTGTGACAGTGCGGGGCCGCGGGCACGGCGACCGGGAGGGGTCGCAGTGCGCGTGATCGTCATCGGCGCCGGCCAGGTCGGCGAGAGCATCGCCGCCGACCTCGCTGCCGACCACGAGGTGATGGTCGTCGAACGCGACCCCGACCGGGTCGAGGAGCTGACCTACGATCTGGACGTCCTCGCGGTACAGGGAGACGGCACGTCGCTCTCGACGCTGGAGGAGGTCGGCGTCGCGGACGCCGACATGGTGATCGCCTCGACGGACATCGACGAGACGAACATCGTCGCCTGCTCGACTGTGGCGGCGATATCGGATGCGTTCACCGTCGCGCGGGTGAAACAGACGGGCTACCTCGAGACGTGGCAGCGCTCCCGGCACGCCTTCGGCGTCGGTCTGATGGTCTGTACGAACCTGCTGGCGGCAAAAGAGATCGTGCGGGTCGTCGGCCTCCCGGCCGCGCGGGACGTCGAGCCGTTCGCCGGCGGGCTCGTCCAGATGGCGGAGTTCGAGGTCACCGAGGAGAGCGAGGTGGCGGGCCACACGGTTCGCGAGGCCGACCGCTACGACGCGCTGACGTTCGTCGGACTGTTCCGCGGCGACGAGGTGGTGATCCCCCGGGGCGAGACGCGCATCCGGTCGGGAGACCGGCTCGTCGTGGTCGGGCCGCCCGAGACCGTCCGCGGGTTCGCCGGAACCGTCGCGAACGACGAGGACCAGAAGGGCGTCGACGAGGTGGTCGTCGTCGGCGGCTCGGAGATCGGCTACCACGTCGCCTCGTCGTTTGCAGAGCGCGGCATCGACGTCCGGATGATCGAGCACGACCCCGAGCGCGCCCGCCAGATCGCGGAGGACCTGCCGGACGTGGTGGTGCTCGAATCCGACGCGACGGACCCGGCGTTTCTCGAACGGGAACACGTCGGCGACGCCGACGTGGTGGTGAGCGCGCTGGCCTCGGACGAGCGCAACCTGCTCGCCTGTCTGCTCGCCAAGCGGGCCGGGGTCGGGCGCGCGGTCTCGGTCGTCGACACCTACCACTACATCGAGGTGTTCGAGGCCGTCGGCGTCGACGTCGCGGTCAGTCCACGGCGCACGGTCGCCGAGGAGATCACGCGGCTGACCCGCGCGGGCGGCGCGGAGAACGTCGCGATCCTCGAGGACGACCGGGCCGAGGTGATCGAGGTCGAGATCGCCGAGGAGAGCCCGCTCGCCGGGCGACCGATCCGTGAGTCGGTCGCCGACCTGCCGAACGAGGTCGTCATCGGCGCCATCGCCCGCGGCGACGAACTCGTCGTCCCGCGCGGCGACACGGTCGTCGAGGCCGGCGACCACGTCGTGGCGTTCACCGCCGCGGCGTGTGCCGACGACCTCGCGGCCGCGCTCTGAGGCCGGAACGACCGGGCTTTTCATGCCCCCGGCACGCGGCCGGAGCATGGGACGGACACCGGACGTCGACTACCGCGCGGCGCTCTCGCTCGTCGGGTCGGTACTGAAGTATCTCGCCGTTCCCCTCGTCATCCCGCTGGTCGTCGCGCTGGTCTACGGCGAACCGGTCGCCCCGTTCGTCGCCACGATGGCGCTGACGCTCGTGCTGGGGGTCGGACTGGAGCGGCAGTCGCCCGACCCCGACATCGGCGCCCGCGAGGGGTTCCTGACGGTCGGGGTGACGTGGGTCGCGGTCGCGCTCGTCGGGGCCGTGCCGTACCTGGTCGAGGCCCACGGCGTGCCGGGGCTTGTCGCGGCCTCGAACCCGGAGTCGACGCTCGGACACCCCGCGAACGCGCTGTTCGAGTCGATGTCCGGGTTCACGACGACGGGGGCGACGGTGGTGGGCGACATCTCCTTCGAGAGCCACACCCACGCGATCATGCTCTGGCGACAGCTCACCCAGTGGCTCGGCGGGATGGGTATCATCGTCCTGGCGGTCGCCATCCTCCCCGAACTGTCGGTCGGGGGCGCACAGCTGATAGAGGCCGAGGCGCCCGGCCCGGGTATCGAGAAACTCACGCCCCGGATCGCAAACACCGCGCGGGTGTTGTGGGCGGTGTACGTCGGGTTCACCGTCCTCGAGATGTGCCTGCTCTACGGGCTCCACCTCGCCGGGATGGCCCCGAACATGGGGGTCTACAACGCCGTTGCCCACCCGCTGACGACGATGCCGACGGGCGGGTTCTCGCCCGAGGCGCGGTCGCTGGAGGCGTTCTCCGCCGCGGTCCAGTGGGTCGTCATTCCGTTCATGGTCGCCGCCGGCACCAACGTCGCGCTGTTCTGGCGCGCCCTGAGCGACGACCCCGACCGGCTCCTCGGCGACAGCGAGTTCCGGGCGTACGTGGGCGTACTCGGCGCGTTCACGGCCGTCATCGCGGCCCTGCTCTTCCTCGGTGACGGCTTCGTCACCGCCGTCCCCGCGGGCGGCAGCACCTACGACGCGGGCTATCTCGCGTCGGTGCGGGGCGCGGTCATCGGAGCGATAGGGCCGGCCGTCCGCCACGCCGCCTTCCAGGCGGCGGCTATCGTCACCACCACCGGCTACGCGAGCATCGACTTCAACGCCTGGTCACCCGCCGCACAGTACCTGATGCTCGCTGCGATGTTCGTCGGCGGGTCTGCGGGGTCGACCGGCGGGTCGGTGAAGATCATCCGGTGGTACGTCGTCGTGAAGTCGCTCCGGCGCGAACTGTTCACGACCGCGCGCCCCGACGCGGTGCGACCGATCCGACTCGGCGGGCGCGTCGTCGACGAGAGCGCCGTCCGGGGTATCTACGCGTTCACCGCGCTCTACCTCGTCCTGTTCGCCCTCGCCGCCGCGTTGCTCTCGCTGGAGGGCGCGCGCCTCGGCCAGGGGCTGTCGGTCCTCGAAGCGGTGAGCGCCGCCGCGTCGACGCTCGGAAACGTCGGTCCGGGGTTCGGGGCACTCGGACCGATGGGGAGCTATCTGGGCTTCTCGGCGCCCGCGAAGGTGTTCATGACGCTCCTGATGTGGGTCGGCCGCCTCGAGATCATCCCCGTCCTCGTGCTGTTGACGCCGGAGTACTGGCGGACGTAGGGCGCGCGGCGTCGCGCGAACGGACGAGCCGGACCGTTATCAGAATCCGAAACGTCGTCGGTGTGTTGATATCCCACGAGAGCCGACCTCGGATCGACGACGGGGCCGCGGCGAGCAACGACCCCGTACTGGTACCGAGCAGTCACGAGTCGACCGTACGTCTTGTTCTCTCACTGTCAGTTTCCGGAGTCGTACGATCCGGTCGGCCGGTTTCCGTACCAATCTGTCCGCTCCGGTCCGCCGTGTGCCGGTCACCTGCGCGACGTAGCGATCATATAAACGTACTAACTATTCACCGTCGCGCCTCTACTCGCATGGTCGACCTGACCAGACGCAGTCTGATGGCATCATCAGTGGCCGCTGCGGTCGGCGCCGGACTGTCCGGCGTGGCGAGCGCAGACGTGTCCGAGGGGGACACGCCCGGCGCGCCGAGCGTCAGGGGGAGCCTCAAGCGGTTCTCCTCGACGTCGCTCGGCGCCGAGGTCACCGGGCCGTTCGTCTTCGAGACCGACAACACGCTGCTGTTCAGCCACCAGCACCCGAGTCGAAACAACCCGAACGACTGGGCGCGAGGCGGCGTCGGCTACGTGAGCGGATTCAACTTCACGCTCGACGGCAGCAACGACGACTTCTCCGAACTGTCGGTGCCGACGACGACACAAGAGCAGAGCCGCGTCCGTACCAGCGCGGGCACGTACGTCTTCCTGGCGAAACAGGAAGAGTCGATCAACGACGGAAGCGAGCAACTCGGCGTCCCCGAGACGCCGGACGGCGACCCCATCGACCGCTACGCGGGCAGCCGGTACACCGAGCCGGGCTACACGCCCGACTGCAACCAGTTCATCCCCACGAACGACGCGGGGACCGAGGGCTACCTCTTCACCAACTTCGAGACCAGCCCCGGAAACATCTCCCGGATCCCCATCTCGCGGACCGAGAACGGCGAGTGGGAGTCGACCCTCGACGACGCGATCAATCTCGCCAACACCGACGCGCTCCGGGACCTCGGCGGGACGCGGATCAACTGCGGCGGCAACCGAACTCCCTACGGGACGTACGTCTCCTCCGAGGAGGAGTACGCACACCCCCGGACGAGCTACGGCAGCACCGTCAGCGGCACCCTGGAGGCCGGAACGGGCAGCGGCAAGCGCGGCGCCGCGCACTTCTGGAACCGGCCGAATCCGGCCGAGATTCCGGGCAAGGACTACGTCACGTGGTACCCTCAGGGCGCGTTCGCGCTCTCCGGCGTCGAACTGACCGCGTACTACCTCGGCGCGGACCCGGTCGACCAGGACGGCCCGAACCAGTCGGGCTGGGACGCCGCTCCCCCGAGCGGTATCGACGCCCGCGCCAACGGTGAGGCCGTCGAAGTCGACGAGAGCAACACCCGGACACCGATCGGCGATGGATACCCCAACCGGTACCGGTACGGCTACCAGGTCGAGATCCGCGACCCGGCCGCCGAGACGCCGACGCCGGTCAAACACTACGTGATGGGCCGTGCGGCCTGGGAGATGCCGAGCTTCCAGCCCGACAACCAGACCGTCTACGAACTCTCCGACGGCGACAACAAGGCGATCTACAAGTTCGTCGCCGACGACCCTCTCGACAGCTACGACGACCCGACACAGGTCTCGGGGACGCTCTACGCGGCCAAGGTGACCAACGACGCCGCGAGTGCCGCCGACGCCGGTCAGCGGAACTCCCCCGCGAAGGCGAACCTCGAACTCGAGTGGCTGCCGCTGGGCAGCGCGACCAACGCCGAGGTCGAGTCCTGGGTCGCCGAGTACGACGACGTCACGCAGGTCGACTATCTCGAAACCCACGCCAGCACGGACTGGCAGAGCGACCTCGACGCGGCCATCGAGGAGGCCGACAAGGAGGTCATCGAGAACGGCAACCAGAACTACATCACGGACCAGGAGATAGTCGACTGGGCGACACAGTACGAGAGGCGCGGGCCCGACGGCGTCGACGAGAAGCTCCGCCGGGTCCCGTTCCTGGAGACGAACGCGGCCGCGAAAGAGATCGGCGCGTCTGCCGACTTCAACAAGGCCGAGGGCGTCGACAGCGTCGACGGCGCCCAGCCCGGGGACTTCGTCTACTTCGGGATCTCCGAGTTCAACGACTCTATGGCCGACGACCAGGGCGACATCCAGCTCGACCGCGCGGACGGCGGACTCGTCTACCGCGGCGAACTCGGACTGAACTACGACATCTCGCGGCTCGAACCCGCTATCGTCGGCCCCGACAGCACGGACTCCTCGGCCGTCTCCGACGACGCCCTGCTCAATGTCGACAACGTCCACGTGATGGACGACGGCCGCGTACTCTGCTGTGAGGACGCCGACAAGCTCGGGCGGTCGTACCCGAACGACTGCCTGTACGTCTACCAGCCGAACGTCCTCGTCGACGTCGCCTCGGTGGCCGTCGGCTACGGGTCGACCGTCGAGACGCCGCTCTACGCCTCCGCCCTGCCGGAGGGGCTCTCGGGCGCGAGGGTCGTCGTCGAGGTCTCGGACCCCGAAGTCGCGACCGTCACCGGCGTCGACTTCGCCGACGCGCTCCAGCCCACCCAGAGTACGATCAGCAACGACGGCTCGACGGTCGCGCTCCGGTTCGCCGACGTGCAGAAGGCTGTCGGCGCGACCGGGAGTCGAGTCGAGATCGCGACGCTCTCGATCCGCGGCGACGAGACCGGAACGGTCGACCTCGACGTGACCGTCGACCAGATGGACGACGAGAGCGGCCAGCCCGTCGGGGCCGAGGCCCGCGGCGGCGTGCTGATCACCGGGCCACCGACGGTCACCGGCGGGGCGGCTCCGACCGACGTCGACGGCGACGGCCACTACGAGGACGTCAACGGTAACGGACGTCTCGACTACGACGACATCCGGACGCTGTTCGAACAGTTCGAGTCCGACAGCGTCCGCCTGAACAAGGTCGCCTACGACTTCAACGAGAACGGGGAACTGGACTACGACGACATCGTCGAACTGTACGAGGAGGTCAACTGACGCCTCACCGATGACCGGACACACGGATTCGACTCCGGCCGTCGCCCGCCGCGCGGCCCTGGCGCTGTCTCTTGCGTTCACCCTCGCGCTCGCGGGCGTGACGGCCGCTCCGGCGACCGTCGCGGCACAGGAACAGCCGACCGTCCGCGTCGAGAGCGCCACGGTCACCGCCGACGGCACCACGACAGTCGACGTCGTACTCACGTCGGCCCCGAACGGGCTCGCGGGCTACTACCTCGAACTCTCGGTCACGGGCGACGCCCGGATCGAATCCGTGAGCTACCCCGACGTCTACGGCGTGACCACGGCGCCCGAGATCGGAGCTGACGGCCGCACCGCGACCGCCGAGGCCGCAGACCTCGAGGGGTCGATCGACTCCGGCGCGACCGACGTGACGCTCGCGACGGTGACGCTCGCGGGGACCGCTCCCGGCGAGGCGACACTGTCGGTCGAGCCCGTCCAGTTCGACGCCGACGACGGGACGCAGTTCGACCCCGCCACGCGGCCCGGGACGCTGACCGTGGCCGCGAGCAGCGACGGACCGGCGTCGACGGACCGCCCCGACGCCGCGACGGACGACGGCGCGGGCACGTCCGCGGCCGGGACCGGCACCGGCACTGACGCCAGCGGCCAGCAGACCTCCGGGCTGGGACCGCTCCCGGCGGTCCTGGCGCTCGTCGCTATCGCCGTACTGGCCGGCGCTGGCCTCCGCAGGGCCCGGTAACGCGACCGAATCGACGTCCGACCACCCTCTCACTTTCAACGATGTCACGAACGACCGAGAGCCGACACGACGAATCGCCAGCCGACGAACCGAACGCGGTCTACCGCGACTACGTCCTCGACGTGCGTATCGTCGAGCGCACGACCGGCGACGGCGAGACCGTCTACCGGTTCGAGGCGCCGAGCCACGAGGGGAAATCGTTCGACGACCCCGACGCGGCAGAGCTGTACGCCGACGTCTACTTCGACGTCAACGGCTTCGACGAGCGAGACGTCGGCGAGCGGGGCGTCCCGCCCGAAATCGTCCAGGCCGGCCGCGACACGCTGGTCGCGTACTTCCTCACGTGGCCGACCACGGACGTCAGCTGGGTCGCCTCGTTCAGCGGCCGACAGCCCGACAAGATCCACCAGTACGTCGGGCGGCTCCAGACCCGCGCGGCGTCGATCCGCGAGCAGATCGTCGAGCAGGACGTGGAACGGCGGTAGAGCGGGTCCGCCGTCGCCGCGGTCGGTCAGGCGGCGCGCCGCGGACGGGCCGCCTACCTCTCGACCGCGCTCGCAGCACGGATCACCGTCTTCTCGTCGAAGCGCGGCCCGACCAGTTGGAGGCCGACGGGCAGACCGTCGGCGCGGCCCGCAGGCACCGAGACTGCGGGGAGGTTCGCGAGGTTCACGGGCGTCGTGTTGGCGTCCGCGAGATACATCGTCAGCGGGTCCGAGAGGCTCTCGCCGAGTTCGAACGGGAGGACGGGCATCGTCGGGGAGGCGACGAGGTCGACCGTCTCGAACGTCTCGTCGAAGTCCCGGCGGATCCACGCCCGGGCGTCCTGTGCCTTCCGGTAGTAGCGGTCCTGGTAGCCCGCCGAGAGCGCGAAGGTGCCGAGCAGGATGCGGCGCTTGACCTCCGGGCCGAACGAGCCCCGCGACTCCGCGAACGTCTCGTTCCAGTCGCCGTCGTACCCGCCGCTCTGTCCGTAGCGCACCCCGTCGAACCGCGCGAGGTTCGAGGACGCCTCCGAGGTGGCGATGACGTAGTACGCCTGGACCGCAGTCTCGACGGAGGGCAGGGAGACCTCCTCCACCTCGGCGCCCTGTGCCGCCAGTTCGTCTACTGCGGCCTCGAACTGCGCGACGACACGCTCGTCGGCCCCCTCGACCAGTTCCGTACAGACGCCGACAGAGAGGCCGTCGACGTCGCCGTCGGCGGCGTCGGCGTAGGTGGTCGTCTCGGCGGGGTGGCCCGCCCCCTCGTCGTAGCGGGTCGTCGCGTCGCGCTCGTCGGGGCCGGCGATCACGTCGAGAAGTTCGGCGGCCTCCTCGACGGTCGGCGCGAGCGGGCCGATCTGTTCGAGCGAGTTGGCGTAGGCGACGAGGCCGTAGCGAGAGACGAGCCCGTAGGTGGGCTTGATCCCGACGACGCCGCAGAACGCGGCGGGACAGCGCACCGAGCCGCCGGTGTCGGACCCCAGCGCGAGGTCTGCCTCGCCCGCGGCGACGGCGGCCGCGGAGCCGCCGGAGGAGCCGCCGGGGACGCGCTCCGGATCGACGGGGTTGCGGGTCGGGCCGAACGCCGACGTCTCGGTCGTGGTGCCCATCCCGAACTCGTCCATGTTCGTCTTGCCCGGGACGGTCGCGCCCGCCGCCTTCAGGCGTTCGACGACGGTCGCGTCGTACGGCGGCACGTAGTCCTCGAGCATCGCGGAGCCACAGGTGGTGCGGACGCCGTCGGTAGAGATGTTGTCCTTGACGGCGACGGTCCGCCCCGCGAGCGGGCCACCGTCTGCCCCCTCGATCTGCTCCTCGGTGACGTAGAGGTTCAGGTCGGCCGCCACCCTACGACACCCGCGGTCCCTTGAACCGTCCCTCCTCCGTCTCGGACGCGTTCTCGAGCGCCTCCTCCTGTGTCAGTCCCTCGCGAACCTCGTCTGGCCGGAGAACGTTCGTCAGTTCCGGCTCGGCGTCGGTCTCGGGCACCTCGTCTAACGCCTCGAAGTAGTCCAGGATATCCGCGAACTGCTCCGCGAACGCTTCGGCCTCGCCCTCGGCCAGTCCGAGTCGGGCGAGCGCCGCGACGTGACGCACCTCCTCCTCGTCGACGGCGGGGTCTGTCATGGCGAGTCGGAGTCCCGGCCGACCACTAAGGGTTTCGATGGCCCCGGTCGAAAGTGATTAATGATCAGGCCCTACCGCGAGTGAAATCACGGCCTCCTGAACGCCCGATCAGCCGACGGCGCCAACCCCGGCGCCGTCTGCTATTTTTCCTGTCCGTTGCTCGCGCACGATGCCAACAGATTTAAATACGTAGGTCGATTACAATCACTCGCTACGAGCATCCCCGCCGATTCTGCGCCCCCCACCCCTACAATGACCGAGAGTGTACGAGAGTTCGACGCTGAGAGCCCTTCCCGCGCGCGCGAGCGCGACGAGGACGAAGAGACGGAGCAGTCCGAGGAGCTCGTCTGCCCGGAGTGTGGCGGCCAGCTCGCCACGGACGAAGAACGCGGCGAGACGGTCTGTTCGGACTGTGGTCTCGTCGTCGAGGAGGACAGCATCGACCGCGGGCCCGAGTGGCGCGCGTTCGATTCGAAGGAGAAAGACGAGAAGTCGCGCGTCGGCGCCCCGACGACGAACATGATGCACGACAAGGGGCTGTCGACGAACATCGGCTGGCAGGACAAAGACG
>JBDGTD010000022.1:0-10611 GCA_042217165.1 Haloferacaceae archaeon
TCCGATACTCTCTGACTTTCGCAGGCTGATCACTGGCTCTCCTCCGCTCCGTGATCCGCTCTCGACTTTTTCGAATCCCATTGCTACAACGTCTGTATATGGGGTCTAAAAGTAAAAAACCGTGTCGTCTTTTCCGGTGTATCCTGTGGCACGAACTACAATAAGTAGTTTCAAACCGTCTATTGATCTGTCTGCATCAGCCTCACTACCACAGCAAATGATAAACTCGTGTCGTCCTGAAGCGCGTCGAGTACGTTCTATCGTAGGTTCTACTGACAAGACTGAACACAGTCCTACCAGCCCCACAGAGACACCAGGGATCACAACTCGTGTACACTCACAGCACTACAGCCGGTACAGCGTGTGCAGTTGCAGTCACAAACAGACCTGCGAGCAGTCCCGAAGGTACCCGTACTCCCGGTGAACGCACCGGGCAGCGACGTCGTGCTATCACCTCGTGTGGTCCTGGAACTGGGCTCACGCTGACGAATCGTAACTGGTGACACCCGTCACAGTCTCGACGTCCGTTGCTGGTTCGTGGTCCGGTACTATCCTCTTCGGGGAGTTCTCGCCCTCTATCGGGAGGGTGTCGACCGGCGACGACCCCGAGAGTACCCTGTAACCGTACGACGTCGAGTAGGCGGGGGGTGCGGGCCGAGTCAACAGATAAATATGGCGGCGAGGCCGTAGAACCGGCAACAATGGACGTCAAGTACGACGCGTCGAGTTACCGGCGGGTCCTCGAACTGGCGAGTACGCCCTCGTGGGACGAGTTCTCCCAGGTCGCCCTGATCGCCGGCGCCGGTATCGTCCTGATCGGGATTCTCGGCTTCGTGATCTTCGCGGTGATGACCGTCCTCCCGGGGGCCTGAGATGTCGATATTCGCCGTCAAGACCACCGCGAGTCAGGAACGCACCGTCGCGGACATGATCGCCTCCCGCGAGGAGGACAAGGTCCACGCCGTCCTCGCGCCGGACTCGCTCACCTCGTACGTGATGGTCGAGGCGGACGACGACGGCGTGCTGGAGCGCGTGCTGGAGGAGATCCCACACGCCCGCTCTATCGTCCCGGGGACCTCCTCGCTCGCGGAGGTCGAACATTTCCTCTCGCCCACCCCCGACGTGGAGGGGATCGCGGAGGGAGACATCGTCGAACTCGTCGCCGGACCGTTCAAGGGCGAGAAGGCGCAGGTCCAGCGCATCGACGAGGGCAAAGACCAGGTGACGGTCGAACTGTACGAGGCGACGGTCCCGATTCCCGTGACCGTTCGCGGGGACCAGATCCGGGTACTCGACTCGGACGAGCGGTAGCGACGGGGCCGGGGACGACAGCAGGAGAGCAGACCGACCACAGTCGACGGTCTGACACGCCGCGGGCGGCCCCAACCCGGAACGCCTAACCGCCAGCCCGCGGAACCGTCGCCAGTGACAGGCGGCGAGGAGACCCGCGTCGACCTCCACGTCAAGACACTCGACGAACGGGTGGTCGAGCGCGCGGCGAACCGGGGCGTCGACGTGCTGGTGTACGCGCCACACTTCACGCGACTGCCCGCGATCCGGGAGCGCGCGGACCAGTTCTCGACCGACGAGGTGCTGGTCGTGCCCGGCCGCGAGGTGTTCACCGGGGCGTGGCACGACCGCCGGCACCTCCTCGCGGTCGACCCCGACGAGCCGATCCCCGACTTCGTGACGTTCGGAGGCGCACTCGCGGCCCTGCGCGGGCAGGAGACCGCAGTTCTCGTCCCTCACCCCGGGTTCGCGAACGTGAGCCTCGACGCCAACGACGTGGGACAGCACGCGGAGGCGATCCACGCCGTCGAGACGCACAACACGAAGCTTCTCCCCTACCAGAACCGCCGCGCGCGGCAGATCGCCCGCGAGACCGGCGTACCGGGGTTCGCGTCGTCGTACGCCCACCGCCGGGCGACCGTCGGCGAGGCGTGGACGGCGTTCGACCGGCCGGTCGACTGCGCGACAGACCTCGTGACCGCGCTCCGCGAGGGCGCGCCGCGCCGGGCGATGCGCCGGCGCGGTCTCCGGACCACGGCCCGGTCGCTCGTGGAGTTCGCACACCTCGGGTCGGAGAACACGTGGGGGAAAGTCGACCGCGTCCTCCTCTCGGGGATGGAGGCGACCCACCCCGGCCACGTCGCCTACGAGGGGCGGTTCGACGACGTGCGGGTGTACTAGAGCAGCGCGCCTATCTGCGCGGCCACCTGCTGGATCGTCTGTCCTGCGGTGTCGAGGGGGACGACGTAGTAGTGAACGGCCGCGATCAGACCCACCTCGGCGAGCGTGATGGCGACAGTGAGCGGCGTCGCGTAGCGACTGGAGGTCGAGACCCCGCCCGGAAGGTCGTACTCCTCGCTGGTCAGTGGGTAGAAGAGGGCGATGCCGCGGGCGCTCCCGGCGACGTCGAGAACGAGATGCGAGGCGACCCCGAGCCAGACGAAGTGGAGGTTGTCGAAGACGAAGGGGTAGGCGACGAAGACGGCGACCACGAAGCCGTTGTGTAGCGTCTTGCGGTGTTTGCCGAACGCGGTGTCGACGTCGGGGAACAGGGCCCCGAGGACGACCGGGACGAAAAACTCCGCGACGAGGAGGCCAACGGCGGCGAGTGCGTCGAGCGGTGCAGAGGGAAGCGTCCGGGCGTCGGCTCCGGCCCCGGCAGAGGGCGCGATCCCGAGAACGATCGCCACACCGACGGCCAGCACCACCCCGTTCAACACGTGGTCTCGCTTGTTCACGGCCGTCGCTCGCGGGCGGCCGACGAAAACCCACGGACGGGCGTCAGACGCGCGGCGTACGCCGAAACCGATAGGTCGCTCGGGGGGCCGTGTGGGCGTATGGCGCTGTTCGCCCGTCGCCACCGGAGACAGGGTCGGCGGTCGCCCGCCGGGAGCCGTCGCTCCCTGTCCGCAGTCGCCGGAGGGACCCCGTGAGCGACTACGACGAGCCGCTGTTCCAACAGGTCATCGCGTACGCCGACGACGCCGACCGCGACGCCGTGAGGATGGTCAGCGGCAACCCGGACTGGGAGCCGCCGGCGGCGCTCCGGGCGGGGCTGCGCGAGGCCGCGGACGCGCCGCCGGCAGAGCTCCAGTACTCGCCAGCGCCCGGGCTCGCGGACCTGCGCGAGGCGATCGCGGCGCGCCACGGCGTCGCCCGCCGCCGCGTCCTCGTCACCGCGGGCGCGACGGAGGCGCTCTCGCTCGGGATCGCGCGGGCGCTCTCGCGAGGGGCCGGCGACGAGGTGGTCGTGGTCGACCCGACGTACCCGTACTACCCCGCACAGACCCGGCTCCACGGCGGAACGGTCGTGCGTGTCCCCGCGGCCGAGGACGGCGGACTCGACGCCGAGGCGGTCCGCGATGCGATCGGCCCGGAGACGGCCGGCGTCGTCCTCACCGACCCGAACAACCCGACCGGCGCGGTGTACGACCCCGGGGCCGTCCGCGCGGTCCTCGACGGCGCCGCCGCGCACGACGCGCTGGTCGTCCGCGACGAGGTGTACGACGCCTACGACCTCTCCGGGGCGTTCGAGAGCGCGCTCTCTCTCGCGAGCGACGCCGAGACCGTCGTCGTCTCCGCCGCCTCGAAGACCTTCGCCGTCACCGGCCTCCGGGTCGGGTGGGCGATCGTTCCCGAGGCGCACGTCGACGCCCTCCGGCGTCGTCACCTGCTGACGACCGTGGCCGCCAGCCGACCGGCACAGGTCGCGACGCTCCGGGCGCTCGAGGCGACCGACGGGGCGTACGCAGAGCGCGCGCGAGAACGGCTGCGCGACCGTCGGGACCGCTTCTGCGCCGCGCTCGACGACGTGGGGGCGACGTACGTCCCGCCACGGGGCGCGTTCTACGTCCTCGCGGATCTGCCGACCGTCCCCGGCGACCTCGCCTCCGTCGAGCGCCTGATCGACGAGGCGGGCGTCGCTGGAATGCCCGGCGAGGCGTTCGGGTCGGCCGCCGAGGGGACGGTGCGGTTCTCGCTCACGACCGACCGGGTCGACGAGGCGGCGAGACGGCTGCGGGCGTACCTGGGGTGAGGACGCGGTCGGGGTCGCGGGGCGTCTCGCCTCGTTCGGCGCTCCACGCGATCGACGGATACACCCGCGCTCGCCGCGCATCGGCCCGCATGAACGACACGAGCGGGGAGACCGACGGCGCCGTCGACGTCGAACCCGTCGAGTCGGTGGACGACGCCGAGACGCTGGACGTCGACGCGGCGGCGCCGGCGACGGTCGACGCGCCGAAGTACGTGCTGTACGGCGGGAAAGGCGGCGTGGGCAAGACCACCTGCGCGGCGGCGACGGGGCTCGCGAGCGCCACGGCGGGGACGCCGACGCTCGTCGTCTCGACGGACCCCGCGCACTCGCTGTCGGACACGTTAGAGACACAGATTCCGGCAGACCCCGAACGGATCCGCGAGGAGATCCCGCTGTTCGCGGCGGAGATCGACCCCGACGCGACGATGGAAGCGGCGTTCGGCGGCGACCCGCTCGGCGGCCTCGGGCAGATGGGCGAGGCGGCCGACGAGAGCCCGCTCGGCCCACTGCTGGGCGGCGGGATGCCCGGCGCGGACGAGGCCGCGGCGATGCGACAGCTGATCGAGTATCTCGACGACCCGCGGTTCGAGCGCGTGGTGGTCGACACCGCGCCGACGGGACACACCCTGCGACTGCTCGAACTCCCCGAACTCATGGACTCGATGGTCGGACGCCTGCTGTCGATGCGCGAGAAGTTCGGCGGGATGCTGGGCCAACTCGGCGGGATGTTCGGCGAGGGGGGAGAGATGGAGGAGGAGCCGCCGGGGCTGACCGAACTCAGAGAGCGGATCGAGCGCCTGCGGACCGTCCTGCGCGATCCGGACCAGACCGACTTCCGCGTGGTGACGGTCCCCGAGGAGATGAGCGTCGTCGAGGCCGAGCGGCTGGTCGACCGGCTCGACGAGTACGGAATCCCCGTGGACACGCTCGTCGTCAACCGGGTGATGGAGAACCTCGCGGACGTGACACAACTGGCCGAGTCGGACCGCGAGATGGTCGTCTCGCCCGACACGGAGCGCTGTGAGTTCTGTCGGCGGCGGTGGGAGGTCCAGCGCGGCGCGCTGGAGCGCGCGACCGACCTGTTCCGCGGTCGCACCGTGCGACGGGTCCCCCTCCTCGCCGAGGAGGTGCGCGGCGAGCGCGCGCTCCGTGTCGTCGCCGCCTGCCTCGGGTGAGGGGGGTCAGGAGAGCCGGTCGAGCAGCGAGAACGCCGAGTCGCGAAGCCGGTCGGGGACGAACCGCGCGAGGACACCGACCCGCGCGGGCGTCCCGACGGGGTAGCGCGCCCGGGGCTTGGTCGCGCTCGCGGCGTTGACGATGTCGGACGCGACCCGCTCTGGCGCGACGGTCGTCGGGCCGTCCTCGCCGAACAGACTCGCGTCCGAGAACGCCGAGTAGAACGAGTCGTACGCGCCCGAGCGCTCGACCCCCTCGACCTCGGCCTCGGCGCGGTCGGTGAACTCCGTCGAGACCGGCCCCGGTTCGACCAGCACCACGTCGATACCCTTCGGCCGAACCTCCGCGCGGAGCGCGTCGCTGGTCGCCTCCAGCGCGAACTTCGAGCCGGCGTAGACGCCGCCGCCCGGGAACGACACCCGTCCGGCGACGCTGGAGACGTTGACGATGGTTCCGTCTGCGCGCTCGCGCATGTGCGGGAGGACCGCACGGATCAGCCGGTGCGGTCCGTGGACGTTCACCTCGTACTGGCGTTTCGCCCGGTCGACGGGCACGTCCTCGACGGGCCCGAACTGGCCGTAGCCGGCGTTGTTCACCAGACAGTCGATCCGACCCTCCTCGTCTATCATCCGTGCGACGACCTGCTCGACGTCCGTGGCTTCGGTGACGTCGAGGCGGGCGGTCACGCAGTCCGTGCGCTCGCCCAGTTCGGCAACGTCGTCGGGATCGCGGGCGGTGGCGTACACCCGCCACTCCTCGTCGAGAAAGGCCTCGACCGTCGCCCGTCCGATCCCGGAGGACGAGCCGGTGACGAGAGCGGTCCGTGGTGACATAACCCCGAGGTCGGACGCCCCTCGGTTAAGCGTGTCCGGATCGGACGCGAAACGCAGATCACGGGGCGTCGGCGCCGTCGACCCCCGGTTCACTCGTCGCTCGCGACCCGCCCTTTCGCCTCGTCTGCGTGCCCGTCTGCGCGCCGCGTCGGCTCCGGAAGCTTGTAGTCGCCGCCACAGGCCGCGACGAGGTCCGTCGCCGTCGCGGCCGAGACGCGGTGACCCGGGCTCACGTACAGCGGGTTCACGACGCCGGAGTCGAACTGCCGGGACTGGTACGCGTGGCCGATCACGGTCCCGTCGGGCGCGTCCACCCCGTCGTCGGCACGGATCGGGGTTCGCCAGCCCGCGGGACGACCGTCCGTGGCCTCGTCTGGCGTCCCACAGAGGAGTGACTTCGCGACGCCGACGGCAGGGCAGTCGAGGAGGACCCCGAGGTGGGTCGCGAGGCCGGCCTGTCGCGGGTGGATCCGGCCGCTCCCGTCGACCACGAGGAGGTCCGGGTCGTGGTCGAGCGTCGCCAGTGCGTCGAGCGCGGGGCCGCCCTCGCGGAAGGCGAGGAGGCCCGGAACGTACGGAATCTCGAGCGGCGAGACGGCGTGTGTCCGTTCGACCACCGCGTCGCCACGCAGGACGACGACGGCAGAGACGGCACGGTCGGGGTCTGCGAGGAACGCCTGGTCGACGCCGGCGACGAGCGGTCCCTCCGGGTCGGCGAGGAGCGTGGGGTCGGGCGTGCCGTCGTCGTCCGCGAAGACCGCCGCCTCGGCGACGCGGCGCTGGGTCGCGTACATCGCCTCCGTGTCGGCGCTCGGGTCGGGGACGAGGGCGGGGCGGACGGGCGTCACGGACTCAGAGCCGACCGCCGGGGCCGCCAGGGCCGCCCGGGCCGCCCGGGCCGCGACGCCCGCCGCCGAAGGTCACCGTGTCGGGGACGCTCCGCTGCCCCCGGGCGTAGGTGCCGTAGACGAGACCGACGGCGAGGCCGGCGAGGTGTGCGAAATGCGCGACGTTGCCCTGCCCGGCGGCCTGCGCGACGGCCGGGTCGACGAAGAACACGACCGAGAGGAGCGCGAACCCGCCGGTGAACAGCCAGATCGGCACCGGGATCAGGAAGTAGAGGTAGACCTTGAGCGACGGGTTGAGGACCGTGAGAACGCCGAGAATCGCGAAGGCCGCGCCGGAAGCGCCGAGGGCCCCGACCGCCCCCGAGGCCATCCCCATCTCGACGAGGGCGAGGTGCGCGCTCATGTGGCCGAGACCGGCTACCACGCCGCTCCCGACGAACAGCGCGGCGAACTTCTTCGAGCCGACGTACTTCTCGACCAGCGGGCCGAAGAAGTAGATCACGATCGAGTTGCCGACGATGTGGAGAAACGAGACCGGCGAGTGCGCGAACACGCTCGTCACCCACGTCCACACCCGGAGGAGGTGGTCGGACTGGAGGACGAACAGGGCCTCGAAGGCGTTCGGGGGCAGGACGCCCGTCCCGGAGAGGATAATCGTCGCCCACTCTAGCGCGAAGACGAGCCACATCAGGCCGAGAAAGAGGTACGCGACGTTGCCACGGAAGTAGCCGGCGACCCCGCCGGTCGCGGTCAGAGAGTCGAGAAGCCCCTCGTCGTCGTCTCGGCTCGAAACGCCGTCGTCGAAGCCGCCACCGAGCGCCCCGCCCGGGTCGTCCCACTCGTTCAGCCCCGGGCACTCGTGGTTCTCCGGGAGACGGTGGTCGGCGCAGAAGGTCTGTCCGCAGCGCCGACACTGGTACGGCAGGTTCTCGTGTCTGCCGCACTCGTCGCACTGGGCCATCGTCTGAACCTTCGGCGGGAGGGGCAAAAACGCCCCGTCTCCGTGTGCGCCGGGTGCCGGTGCGCTCCACGACTCGGGGCTCGGGACTCGCGGGGCGGTCCAGCGGACCGCGCCGCTCGGGTCGTGCCTCCGCGTCGGGTGGGGCCTCTCCCGCTGCCCCCGTCTCGTGGGGTCTCGATCCTTCGTCGCTCGGCCCCGCGGCTACGCGAACGTCTCCTCGTACAGCTTCTGGGACCGTTCGATCGCGTCGAGCGCGGCCTGCCGGCCGTCGAATCCGAGCGTCTCCGTCTGCTTGCCCGCCTCGAGGTTCTTGTACGTCTCGAAGAACTCCGCGATCTCTGCGGTCTGGTGGCCGGAGAGGTCCTCGACGTCCTCGACGTGGTCGAACCGGGGGTCCTCGGTCGGGACGGCGATCACCTTGTCGTCTTTCTCGCCGTCGTCGTCCATCCGCATCAGGGCGACCGGACGGGCCTCGACGACACAGCCGGGGAAGGTCGCGTCTTCGACGAGGACGAGGACGTCGAGAGGGTCGTCGTCGTCGTAGTACGACCGCGGGATGAACCCGTAGTCGGAGGGGTAGTGGACCGAGGAGTGGAGGACGCGGTCGAGGACGATACCGGGGACGTCTTTGTCGTACTCGTACTTGTTGCGCTCGCCTTTCAGGCACTCGACGACGGCGTAGATCGTCTCCGGCGGGTCCGGGCCCGTCTCGAGGTCGGTCCAGAGGTCGGTCATAACGGATCGTCAACCGGGGCGCGGGCAAAGTGATTTCGGGATTCGCCCACCGAATATCACGGACGTTCGTGGGATTACTGTAACTGAGAACTGGAGGGAAGAACTGTTAAATGATAGGAGTACAACTGTCGATCGCATGTCAGAGGCACGCGCAAAGGTAGCCGACGTCGGCATCGGGGCCGAACTCACGGCGTTCCAGCAGAACATCCTCGTGACTCTCACCGAGGAGCCGATGTACGGGCTGGCGATCAAGCGGAAACTCGAGGAGTACTACGGGACGGACATCAACCACGGGCGACTCTACCCCAACCTCGACGACCTCGTCGAGATGGGGCTGGTCGAGAAGAGCGAACTCGACAAGCGGACGAACCAGTACGCGCTGACCGAGGCGGGCGTCGACGTCGTCGTCGACCGCGTCGACTGGATCGTCGAGAAGTTCGTCACCGACGCCGACCGGGCCGACCGACTGACCGAGGTCGTCGAGACGTACCGCTAAGCGGGCCACGGGGAGTCGACGACCTGTTCGACGAGCGAGAGCGACGCCGACAGGAGCGCTCGCTGACGGTCGCTCGGCCACGCGTTCCGCGGGTAGTACTCCGACCGGAACTCCGCGAGTTCTCCCTGCGTCAGGTCGTCGACCGGCTTCGCGTAGTGGTTGCCGGCGAACTCCGCGAGCGCTCGGGCGTTCGCGGCGTGGGCCGCGGCGGCCTCGTCGGCGGCCGCACGGACCGCCTCGACCACCGCGTCGTTGCGTTCTTTCACCTCCGCCCACGGCGCAGAGCCCGGACCGGAGAGCGTCACCTCGGCCGCGCGGTCCGTGTCCTCGACCCGGTCGAACTGGACTGTCCCCGCCTCGACCCACTCCGCCGGGTGACAGATGAGGGTGTCGTCGGACTCGCGAACCCGCGCGACGAAGCCGTAGTCGGCGAGTCGCTGGTCCCGGTCGGCCTCGTACGCCGCGGCCTCGTCCGGGTCGTCCGCGCGTCGGGCGAGACGGGTGAGCCGCTCGGCCTCGTCGACGACGTCCTCGGGGAGGTCAGTCATCGAACGCCGCGTTCGCGAGGTCGTCCGCGCGGCTGTTCACCTCCCGGGGGACGTGGGTGAGCGACCAGCGGTCGAAGCTGTCGAGCAGTTCGCGGGCGCGCACGCGACGCTCGCGCAGCGCCGGATTCGACGCCTCGTACTCGCCGCGCACCTGTTTCACGATCAGTTCGGAGTCCCCGCGCACGTCCACCTCGTCGAAGCCGCGGTCGCGAGCGACCTCCAGCGCCCGGATCAGCGCCTCGTACTCCGCGCGGTTGTTCGTCGTCTCGCCGATGCGCTCGCCCCCCTCCGCGACGACGCCGTCGCTCGTGACGACGGCGTAGCCGACGGCGGCCGGCCCGGGGTTGCCGCGGCTCGCCCCGTCGAAGTAGACGTGCGCACGCCCGCCGCCTTCGCGCAGGAGCGCGGCGAGGTCCGCCGGTCGTGCCCCCTGGACCACCACCTTGTCGTCGTACGCGACGGCGACGGCGTCGCCACGCTCCGCGCGCCAGCGCTCGTGGTCGGTGTTGCCCGCCCGCACGTCGACGCCCGCCGCAGACAGGCGCTCGCGGGCCGCCGCCGGGTCACACTCGATCGTCGGCACGCCCGGCGGTCCGGGCCGCGGACTGATAGCAGGTTCGGCGCGGGATTCGGCACCACACTTAACAGTACGGCCATCGGCACGGAATAAATGCGATGACTGGACCCAGCCGCCGGCGAGCGAACCGTACGCGACGGCAGGGCGAGGACGAACGGGAGGCCGAGGAGGACGACGCGGACGCCGAGGCGCTCGACCCCGACGACCTCGACCCCGACGACCTGATTCGCACCGCCGACGGCGAGTTGATGCACGAAGAGACGGGGCTGATCGTCGACGAAGACCGGGTCGACCCCGGGCCGGAGTGGCGCGCGTTCACCCACTCCGAACGACAGTCGAAGTCCCGGGTCGGCGCGCCGACGACCCAGACGATGCACGACAAGGGGCTGACG
>JBDGTD010000043.1:0-10482 GCA_042217165.1 Haloferacaceae archaeon
CGAACCGCCGGCCTGCTCCGTGTGAAGGAGCCGTCATAACCGGACTAGACCACCAACCCGCACCCGATGCTACCGCCGAGGCGGATAAAAGCGTTTCCGAGTCCGCCTACCGCGAGATTCGCTCGCGGGCCCGACTCGCGACGCGACGTGGCTCGACAGACCGGACCCGCCGGCGGACACGTTCGACACGCGACGGGTCGTCTGCGACGCGACGGCGCAGGTCGCGGACCACGGGCCCGAGTTCCTCGCGGAGCCCGCGGGTCAGGTGTCGGGCCGCCCAGCGGAGGTGGTACCACGCGTCCTCGAAGTTCGGGTTCATACGTCTGTATACGCCGGGCGCAGAGATATCCGTTTCGCGCGTCGCGAGCGCGACTGGTCGGGCGACCTACACTGCGCGGGCCGGCGCTCGGTCCCACTGCGCCCACGGTGAGCCGGCCCGTTTCTCGTCACTTCAGCCCGTGTCCTGCGTTGCCCGGAGCCGCACGCCCTGCGCTCAGTACGTCGGGCGCTCCTCGTGGACGCCGTCGCGGTCGTTCACGAGGCGCGCGAACGTGAAGAGGGCGTCCGAGAGCCGGTTGAGATAGACGACAGCCTCCTCGTTGACCGGCTGGTCGGCCGCGAACGCGACGGCGCGCCGCTCTGCACGCCTAATCACCGCGCGGGCGTGGTGGAGAGTCGCGCCTCCCTCGCTCCCGCCGGGGAGGACGAAATGTTCGAGCGGGTCGAGTTCCGCGTCGGCCTCGTCGATGACGCTCTCTATCCAGTCGACGTGTTCGCGCCCGACGACCGGGTCGTCCTCGTCGGGGTCGGGGTTGGCGAAGTCGGCCTGGACGATGTGGAGGTGGTTCTGGATCTTCTCGAGCCACCCGTCGACGTCGTCGTAGCCGGTGGGTCGGACCCGTCCGACCACGGCGTTTGCCTCGTCGACGGTGCCGTACGCCTCGATGCGGGCGCTGGTCTTCGACACCCGGGACATATCCCGGAGGTCGGTCATGCCGTCGTCGCCCCGGCCGGTGTATATCTTCATGCCGCGAGGCTCTGCTCGACGTACTCGAGGATGCGTTCGCTCTCGCCCATCGTCACCCCGCGGTCGTCGTCGACGAGAACGGGGACGCCGCGCTGGCCGCTGACTCGCTTGACCTCGTCGCGCTCCGAGTGGAGCGCCTCGACCCACACCGTCTCGTAGTCGACGCCGGCGTCGGAGAGCGCCTCGTGAACTCGCTCACAGTACGGACAGCCGTCGAGCGCGTAGAGTGTGATCGTCACGCCCACCGGTAGGGCAGAGCGCGACAAGTAGCTTGGCCCCGCCGCGAATTCGGGGGAGAATCTAGACGGAACCCGGAAAACCGATATACGGGTCGAAACCGCACGTTCGCTCGCGACGGTACGGACCACTGGGCGCTCCTGCTGACGGTCGGTGACGCCGCACACACCCCGTACGCGGCTCTCGCGGGCGTCTCTGCCCCGGGCCCCGCGGGCCGACCCCGGTCCCGCCGTCGCGCCGGCCGGCGCCCGGTCCCACCGGGTGACCGTCCACGATTCTCGTTCGGCCCCGTCGATCCGTTCGCCCGACCGAAGCGTTCAACAGCCGACGCGCCGCAGCGACGGCTATGGCCGACGTGACGCGGACCTGTCCGGACTGTTCGACCGACCGCGAGTTCTACGCCGCGGCGCGGACGACGGTCCACCTCGGCGAGAAGTGGAAGTTCCGCTGTCCCGAGTGTGGCTACGCGTTCGTCCGCATCGACGACATCGAGACGGCGTGACACGAACCGGCGTGGGTCTGGACGCCGTCTGAGGTCGACGGCGACCGACAGAGGGTCCACACGACGGCGTCCGACTTATCCGGCTCCGCCGAGTCGGGTGGCGTATGGCGACCGTTGCAGTCGTCGGCGGTGGCCCCGCCGGCCTGAGCGCAGCGCTGTTCACCGCCAAGAACGGCCTCGACACGGTGCTGTTCGACACCGACGAGACGTGGATGCACAAGGCACACCTGTTCAACTACCCCGGAATCGGCTCCGTCGACGGGTCGACGTTCGTCGAGACGGCCCGCCAGCAGGCCGACGACTTCGGGACAGACCGTCGACAGGGGGTCGAAGTCACCGACGTCTCGACCGACGACGACGGGTTCGCCCTCGCGACGGAGGCGACCGAAGACGCCCCGGACGACGCCGAGGGCGGGGAGGTCGCTGCCGACTACGTCGTCCTCGCGACGGGCACGAGCCGCGACCTCGCCGGGTCGCTGGGCTGTGCGACGACCGACGACGGCGTCGTCGACGTCGACGTGACGATGGAGACGAGCGTCGACGGCGCCTACGCGACCGGCGGGATGGTCCGGGCCGAGGAGTGGCAGACGGTCATCTCCGCGGGCGACGGGGCGGCCGCCGCGCTGAACGTCCTGACCCGCGAGAAAGGCGAGCACTACCACGACTTCGACACGCCCGGGACCGCCGACGAGGTGTTCGCCGCCCTCGCGGACGACGAGGCGTAAGGGCTAGTCCGCGCCGTCCTCGTCGGCCAGCGCGTGCCACGACAGCCGCGGCTCGCGCGCGGCGCTCACCTGGTCGATCCGTCGCGCGGCGGTCCGCTTCGGCGCGGCCGCTAGCTCCTCGTCGCTCGCGCCCGCCGCGGCGTCGAAGGCGGCCGCCAGCGCGTCGAGGTCGCGTTTCGTCTCCGCCTCCGTCGGCTCGGTCAGCATCGCCTCGTCGACGAACTCCGGCCACTTCGTCGTCGGCGGGTGGACGCCGTGGTCGAGCATCGCCTTCGCCAGGTCCGCGGCGTCGCGGTCGCCCGCGGTCGCCGCGAACTCGTGGTGGAAGGGGCGGTAGGGCACCGTCAGGTCGATCTGCTCGGCGAGGTAGTTCGCGTTCAGGACCGCGGTTGCGCTCGCGTCCGCGAGCCCCTCGTCGCCGAGCCGCGCGAGGTATGCGTAGGCCTTCACGAGGACGAGCCAGTTGCCCGCGTAGCCGTGGACCTTCCCGATCGAGTCCGGAGGCTCGTACGTCTCGTACCCCGTCTCGGTCTCGCGCACGTGCGGTGTCGGGAGGAACTCGGCGAGGTCCTCGACGACCCCGACCGGACCCGCGCCAGGCCCGCCGCCGCCGTGGGGCGTCGCGAACGTCTTGTGGACGTTGTAGTGCATCACGTCGAACCCCATGTCGCCGGGGCGGGCGCGGCCGAGCAGCGCGTTCAGGTTCGCGCCGTCGTAGTAGAGCAGACCGCCGGCGTCGTGGACGAGGTCCGCGGCGGCGGTCACGTCTCGCTCGAACAGTCCGACCGTGTTCGGGTTGGTGAGCATCAGCGCCGCCGTCTCGTCGCCGGCCGCGGCCGCGAGGGCGTCGACGTCGAGCCGACCGTCCTCGGCGGGCGGGAGTTCGACCACCTCGTAGCCCGCCATCGCCGCCGTGGCGAAGTTCGTCCCGTGCGCGCTGGCGGGGATCAACACCTCCGAGCGCGCCTCGCCCTCGCCGTTCGCGCGGTGGTACGCCTTCGCGACCTCGATGCCCGTGAACTCGCCCGCCGCGCCCGCGGGCGGCTGGAGCGTCACCGCGTCCATACCGCCGACCCGCGCGAGGGCGTCCTGGAGCCGGTGCTGGAGCGCGAGGACCCCCTGGACCGTCTCGTCGGGGCGGTCCGGGTGGACCGCGGCGTCCGGGAGTGCCGCCACGTCCTCCGTGAACGAGGGGTTGAACTTCATCGTACAGGAGCCGAGGGGGTACGGCCCGCTGTCGACGCCGTAGTTGAGCTCGGAGAGGCGGGTGTAGTGACGCACGAGCGTCGGCTCCGCCGGCGTGGGCAGAGAGAGCGAATCCCGCGTGAGGTCGTCGGGGAGCGCGTCGCCCGGTTCGGCCGTCTCGCCGGAGGTCTCTGAGAGCAGGGGAACGTACGCGTCGTCGTCGCTCCAGCGCGCCTGGTCGAAGCCGTAGCCGCCCTCGCGCCGCTCGTCGGTCACGCGACCACCTCCGCGAGCGCCGCGACGAGGCCGTCGACGTGGTCGGCCGTCTCCTCGGTCACACAGACCTGGAGCAGGTCGTCGGCTATCGCGTGGACCGCGTAGCCACGGTCGAGCAGGTCCTCGCGGACCCGCGTCGCGTCTGCCGCGACCCGGACCGGGAACTCCCGGAGGTGGTGACGGTCGTCGGCGGGAGCCGTGACGCCGGCGAGTTCGTCCAGCTTCGCGGCCGTCTCGCGGGCGTACCGCACCTGGTCTTCCGCGAGTTCGACCATCCCGTCTGCCCCGAGGGCGGCGACGTGGATCGCGGTCCTGAGCGCGAGCCACGCCTGGTTGGTGCAGACGTTCGAGGTGGCACGCTCCTTGCGGATATGTTGCTCGCGCGTCTGGAGCGTCAGGGTGTACGCGCGCCGGCCGGTCTCGTCCTCGGTCGCGCCGACGAGTCGGCCCGGGATCTGCCGGAGGAACGCCTCGCGCGCCGCGAACAGACCGTGGCCGGTGCCGTAGCCCGCCCCGACCCCGAGGGCGTCGGCCTCGCCGACGACCACGTCCGCGCCGGCCTCGGCGGGCGGCGCGAGCAGGGCGAGCGAGAGGACGTCGGAGCCGACACAGAACAGCGCGTCGTGGTCGTGCGCGGCCGTGCCGACGGCAGCGAGCCGTTCCTCGACCGCCCCACGGACGGTCGGCGTCTCGGCGTGGACGAGCAGGGTGTCCTCGTCGACCCGGTCGCGGAGGGCACCGAGGTCGACTGCCCCGTTCGCCATCGGGTACGACGCGACCGTGAGGCCGGCGCCCTCGACGTAGCGTTCGAGGACCGCGCGCCGGCCCGCCTGGATCTGTTCGGGGACGAGAACCGTGTCGCCGGACGCGCCGCGGCGCACCCGGGCGGCGAGCAGGGCCGCCTCCCCGAGCGCGGACGCTGCGTCGTACAGCGAGCAGTTCGCGACAGAGAGCCCCGTCAGTTCGACGAGCATCGACTGATACTCGAACAGCGCCTGGAGGAACCCCTGTGTCACCTCCGGCTGGTACTGGGTGTACGAGGTGAGAAACTCGGAGCGGTCGGCGAGGTGGTCGACGGCGCTCGGGACGTAGTGGGCGTGGTGCCCCCGGCCGAGGAACTCCACGAGGTCGTCGGTGCGGGCGAGAGTCTCCCGGATCTCGGCCCGGACCGCGCGTTCGCTCCGCGCCTCGATGCCGAGCGACCCGTCGAAACGCACCTCGTCCGGCAGGTCGAACAGCTCTTCGACACGCTCGACCCCGACGGCGTCGAGCATCGCCGCGCGGTCGTCGGGCGCGTGCGGCGTGTACGGACTCCCGCCCATCACTCCACCTGCTCGCGGTAGTCGTCGACCGAGAGGAGGTCGCCCTCGCTCGTCACCTCGACCTCGAGCATCCACCCCTCGCCGTAGGGAGCCTCGTTGACCAGTTCGGGACGGTCGAACAGCGCCTCGTTGACCGCGGCGACCTCGCCGTCGACCGGCGAGTAGAGGTCCGAGACGGCCTTGATCGACTCGATCACGCCGAACGGCTCGCCCGCGACGAGTTCGTCGCCGGGGTCGGGCAGCTCGACGAACACCACGTCGCCGAGTTCGTCCTGTGCGAAGTCGCTGACGCCGACGCGGCGCGGCTCGTCGGTCGCCAGCCACTCGTGGCTCTCTCTGTACAGCAGGTCGTCGGGGTAGTCGAATGTCATCGTGATGGGTGTGTGGCGGTCATCGTTCGAGGAACGGGGTGGTGACGACGCGGGCGGGCACGGAGTCGCCGCGCACCTCGACCGCGACGCGGGTTCCGGGGTCCCGGTGGGCGCGCGGGAGGTACGCGAGCGCGATCGGGTCGTCGAGGGTCGGGCTTATCGTCCCGCTCGTGACGGCCCCGACCGGCTCGCCGTCGACGAGGACGGGGTAGCCGTGACGGGGCACCCCGCGTTCGAGGAGTCGGAGACCGACCAGACGGTCGTCGGGGTCCGTCGCGTCGACGAGGGCGTCACGGCCGACGAAGGGGGTAGCGAGGTCGACGGCGAAGCCGATGCCGGCCTCGAACGGCGTTCGCGGCTCCGTCTCGGGGTCGAACTCCTCGCCGGCGAGGAGATAGCCCATCTCCAGCCGGAGGGTATCGCGCGCGCCGAGACCACAGGGCGGACAGTCGAGCGCGTCCCAGACCCTCCCCGTCTCCGCCCACGGCGTGACCAGTTCGCGCCCGGTCTCGCCGGTGTAGCCGGTGTTCGCGACCAGGCAGTCGACGCCCGCGACCGCCGCCTCGGTCGCCGCGAACCGTGCGAGCGCGGCCGTGTCGGTGCCGTCGGTGACCGCGTCGTCGACGAGCGCCGGCGCCTCGGGCCCCTGGACCGCGACCATCCCGAACCGTCCGGTCGCGTTCTCGACGCTCGCGTCGAACCCGTGGGCCGCCCGGACCCGTCTGGCCCGGGCGGTCGCCTCTTCGTCGTGACCCGCGTTCGGGATCAGGAGGTAGTCCGGGTCGCCGTCGGCGTCCGGGCGGCGGTAGACGACGGTGTCGTCGAGCATGACCCCCCGCTCGTCCGTGACGGCGCCGTAGACGGCCTCGCCGGACGAGAGCGACCCGACGTCGTTCGTCACCAGCCGCCCGGTCAGGGCGCGTGCGTCCGGTCCGTGGACGACGAGTTCGCCCATGTGCGAGACGTCGAACTTCCCGACCGACTCGCGGACGGCGGCGTGTTCGGCCCGGATCGAGTCGAACCGGACCGGCATGGTCCAGCCGCCGAACTCGGTGACCCGGGCGCCGCGCGCTTCGTGCCGCCCGTGCAGCGGCGACCGGCGTCCCATGCCGGGGGCTACGCACCCCCGGGGTACTATTTGCTACGGTGGCCTCGCCCCGGTTCGGAGAGAGTCGGGCTACGGGACGTACCAGATCCCCCGCTCCGTGTCGAGCCACGACCCCACGACGACGTGCGGGAGCGCGATCACGGAGACGAAAAGCGACCAGAACGCGACCCCGCCCGCGAGCGGCGGGCCGCCGCCGAGCGGGTTCGGCGCGAGCCAGAACAGCCCCGCGGCGAGCGTCCCCGTGACGAGCGCACCTCCCACGAGGACGCCCCACGCGCCGAGCGCGACCGTCCGTGGGTCCTCGGCGTCGAGGAGGGCGAACGGTCCCTCGCTCTGGCGGTCGTCGAACGGGTCGGTCTCGACGGCGCGCGCCCGCGCTACCTGTCGCGCGGAGTACCAGAACGGGAAGTAGAGCCCCACGGCGAGGACGACGGGGACGACGGCGAAGTACGCGCCGAGGAGGAGGCTCTCGCCCGCGTCGACGCGCCACGACCGCCCGCCGCCGCGGGCGTAGCCGAGCGAGAGATGTGCGAGGAGCGCGAGCGCGTACGCGCCGCCGACGAGCGACCGGGTCGTCGTGAACTGACCGGCGACGGGGCCGAGCGACCCGCCGAAGACCCCGACCATCAGCGACGAGAAGACGTGGAAGTCGGTCGGGAACGCCCAGAGGCCGACGGCCATCGGCGCGCCGCCGCGGACCAGCGCCGCGAGCGCGCGCTGTGGTCGGGTCTGGAGGTGCGCGCTCGCGCCGACGGCGTCGAGTACCGCCACGTCGCCGTGGCCGCCTTTGGCGACGACGACGCCACACGCGAGCGCCAGCCCGAGAAGCGGCGAGAGAAAGAGGAGGACGACGAACCCGCCGGCGAGCGCGAGATACGCCGCGACGTAGCGGGCCTGGAACCCTGCGGTCCGGCGACGGAGGTTGTCGAGGTGTTCGTACCCGCCGTGTGGGAGGTTCATCGCGACCATCCCGAGGAGGTAGAGCGCCCACTGCGGGCGGTCCGGAACCGCCAGGCCCGCGGCCCGCGCGCCGCCGACCGCGAGGAGGACGGCGAGAAGCGAGAGCCGCGAGACGGCGAGGGGGACCGGCTCGTCGGACGCGCGGGACACCGACCGGCCGAGGCGGGTGACGTCGGGTGCGCTCACGAGGGTCGAAACGCACGGCGTACCCCTGGCTCGGTCGCCGAACCTCTGAGGGATTTTATCCGGCGAGGATGCGGAGGTTGTAGACGGTCAGGAACGCGCCGAGGACGGCGAGGAGCGCCGGCGTCCCGTAGTACGACAGGCGGTCGTCGGCGCGGGCGGCTCCCACGCAGAGCGCGAGCGCACCGACCAGCACCGCGAGTTTCAGCGCGACGAGTCCGGCGACTCCGCCGTGTGCGAACGCCGCCACGACGACCGGGTTCACCTCCGTCACGGCCGTCGCGGCGGAGGCGACGGTCATCGTCGTCAGCAGGTCGCCGGCCCCGTAGGTCAGCGTCGGCAGCGCCCAGAGCGCCGTGAACTCGCCTGCGTCGATGCTCTCCACGACCGACTCTCTCCGTCGGCGAGCATGAACCTCGCCCTCCAGATCTCAGACGTGAGAATCGACCCCCGAAGCGGGTAAGTCGGTGGGGCGCGGGCGACGGGTATGGGACTGCTCGACCGCGGCGGCGAGGCGCGGGTCGCGCTGTTCGTCGACGGGCCGAACCTGCTCCGCGAGGAGTTCGACGTGGACCTGGACGACGTACGGGCCGTCGCCACGGAGTACGGCCGGCCGGCGCTGACCCGGGTCTACCTCGACGAACACGCCAGCCCGTCGCTCGTGCGCGCCGCCGAGGCGCGGGGGTTCGAGGCCGTGACGACGAGCGGCGACGTCGACGTCCGGCTGGCGGTAGACCTCACCCGCGTCGCGGTCACCGACGGCGCGGACGTGGTCGTGGTCGCCTCCCGTGACACGGACTTCAAACCCGCCGTGGAGGCCGCGAACGCCGCCGGGGTCCGGACCGTCGCGGTCGCGCCCGGCGAGTACGGCCGGTCGGACGCGCTCCGGAACGCCGCGGCGGAGTCGGTGACGCTCGACGGCTAGCTTTTGAGGCGGCGCGACGGAGACCCGGCCGTGACCGACCGCGAGGACCTCGGAACCCCGGTACTCGACGACCACCTCCATCTCGACCCGGACCACGGACAGGGACTCGCCGCAGTCGAGGACTTCCGTCGCCTCGGCGGCACCCACCTCCTCGTCGTCAACAAGCCGTCGTGGCACCTCGGCGTCGAGGCGGACGAAGGGAGAGAGTTCGACGCCGTCTTCGAGCGCACGCTCGGCGTCGTCGCGGGCGCGGACGACGTCCTGCCGGGACGGGCGTGGCCCGTTCTCGGCGTCCATCCCGGGTTGATCTCCCGGCTGGTCGACGAGCGAGGGTTCGACGCCGACGAGGCGGCGGACCTGATGTGTGCGGGACTCGACCGCGCCGCCGACTACGTCGCCGACGGACGGGCGCTCGCGCTGAAGTCCGGGCGGCCGCACTACGACACGAGCGAGGCAGTCTGGGACGCCTCGAACCGGGTGTTGAAACACGCCCTCTCGCTCGGCGCGCGCGAGACGTGTGCGGTCCAGTTACACACCGAGGCGAGCGAGGACCTGACCGAGATAGCGGCGTGGGCCGACGAGCGCGGGCTGGCGCCGGAGCGGGTCGTCAAACACTACGCGGGCGAGCGGCTGGCGGGGCCGACCCCGAGCGTGATGGCCCGCAAGGAGTGGCTCGCGGCGCACGCGGAGCGGGGTGACCCCTTTCTGATCGAGACGGACTTCGTGGACGACCCGGACCGACCGGGCGCAGTGATGGGGCCGAAGACGGTGCCGCGCCGGACGCGGTGGCTGCTGGAGGAGGGGTACGACGAGGCGGTCCGGCGCGCACACGTCGCGACGCCGCGGCGCGTCTACGGGGTCGACACCGCGACGACGCTCGACCGCTGAACGGCCGTCCGATTCGGGCATAAGAAAGGCATTTGAGGCGTGGAGAGAGATGGGTGGCCATGAGCGACGAGGGAGAGGGAGTGGTCGACGCCGGGGCCGGCGGAGAGGAGAACCGCTTCTACACGGAGGAGCGGTGGCACAACTGGCTCGACCGCGTCGAGGAGGAGGACCTCGACCCCGAGGAAGAGGAGTCCGCGCGCCTCCTGATCAACCTCCAGGACGACGCGGCCATCGCCGTCGCGAAGGTGCTCTCGGCCCACGAGGAGGGGACCGTCGACGACGAGACCGCGGCAGAAGAGCTAGAGCGCATCCGCGATATCGTCCTCGCGGAGGTCTCGTTCGAGGACGAGGAGGCCCTGATGCTGATCGACGGGGTCCAGACGAGTCTCGTCCCCGTCTTCTACGCCGCCGAGGAGTACGTCGCCGCGGGCGCCTCGACCGACGCGACCGTCGCGGAGTACGTCCACGCCGCCGCCGACGCCGAGGCGGGCGACGACCTGGACGCCGCGCTGGGCTACGTCGTCCAGGCCGGGACGCGAGTGATCGACGGCGACGACCTCGACATGGCCGTGGTCGAGGAACTGGAGTACGGCCTCGTCGCCGAGTGGGTCAACGGGCTGGACAGCCTCCAGTCCGCGCTCGCGGACCCCGAGGTCGTCGAGGACGACTGATTTACCGGACCCCCGTCCGAACGGAAGGTAATGGAGCGCTTGTGGGGGGATCGACGGGGTGTCACCGTCCAGATCGGTGCGATCCTCCTGTTCGGTATCTTG
>JBDGTD010000075.1:0-10145 GCA_042217165.1 Haloferacaceae archaeon
GCCGCCGCGCCGGTCAGGACGACACTCGGGGCGAACGCCAGCCCCACCAGCCCGCCCGCACAGAGCGCGACGCCGCCAGCGAGCGCCCGCCCGCGAGCGAGCGCCGCGGTCAGCCGCCCGACCTGTGTCGCGGCGAGCGCGGACGCGAGACTCGCCGCCGCGACCACCGCCCCCGCGGCCGCCGGCGACCCCCCGAGGCGCGCGACGACGACGGAGGCGTAGGTGAGGAAGGCAAACCAGACCAGCCCCGGCGTCGTCCGGCCGAGAAGCGTGAGCAGGACCCGCGGGCGGCGCGCGACGGTCCAGAGCGGCGCCGCCTCGCCCGGCGCCGCCCGCCCGTTCTCCGCCCGCGGGTCACCGAGGAACAGGACGACGGCGAGGCTCGCCGGGAGCGCGAGCAGGTAGACGAGAAACGGCGCCTGCCACGCCAGCACGACGAGTGCGCCCGCGACGAGCGGCGCGACCGTGAGCGCGACGCTGACGACGGTGAACCGGACGCCCTGCGCGGCGGCCTCGCGCTCGCCCGCGTAGAGGTCCCCGACGCTCGTGATGAGGACCGGCGCGATCCCGCAGTAGCCGACACCCTGGACGAACCGGAGCGCGAGGATCGCGGTGAACTCGCTCGCCAGCGCGACGGCGCTCCCCGAGAGTCCGAAGACGGCGAGCCCCGCCGCGAGGACGGGTCGCCGGCCCACCCGGTCCGAGAGCGCCCCGACCACGGGGATGAGGAGGATGGAGGGCGCAGTGAAGACGGCGAGGAGGAGGCCGGCCCGCGTCTCGGTGACGCCGAGCGGTCCGGTCAGGCTCGCGAGGACGGGCGAGACGACGGCGGTACCGAGCGGCGAGATGAGCGACGCGACGAGCAGGACGCGGAAGGCCCGGTCGCCGAGCACCGTCGCGTCCGCGCCGAGCAGGCGTCGGAGGGTCCCCACGGCGACGGGCAGAGGGGGTCGGGCTTGAACGTCGTGGTTTCGCGCGACGGAGCCGCGTCCAGACGGGCCTCACGCGAACTGCTCGCGGAGCAGCCGACAGACCCGCTCCGGGTACTCGTGTTGAACCCAGTGGGTTGCGTCCTCGACCGTCGCGAGTCGGCCGTTCGCACAGCGCTCGACGCTCTTGTGTGCCATCTCCCGTTCGAGGAACTCGTCCTGTGCGCCCCAGACGACGAGCGTCGGGGGGTCGACCGTCTCGCGCCGCGGCGTGTCCCGCCGGCGGACGATCGCGCGGTACCAGTTCACCATCGACCCGAACGCGCCGTCCTGGCCCCACGCGGCGCGGTAGCGCTCGAACTCCTCGTCGCCGAACGTGCCGGGGAGGCTGGACCGGCGCATCGTCCGGACGAGCAGGCGCCAGTCGCCGGCGCGGGCGACCCGCTCCGGGACCTCGGGCACCTGGAACGCGAGGAAGTACCACGACCGGAGGCGCTGGCGCCACGACTGTCGGAGCTGTTCGGCCATCACCGAGGGGTGTGGGACGTTCACCGCCGTCAGGGTCCGAACCCGGTCGGCGTGGTGTAACGCGGTCCACCACGCGACGGCGGCGCCCCAGTCGTGCCCGACGAGGTGGGCCGTCTCGCGGCCGTGGGCGTCGAGAATCCCGAGGACGTCCCGCGAGAGCGCGCCGACCCGGTAGGCGCCGACGCCGTCTGGCTTGTCGCTGAAGTTGTAGCCGCGCTGGTCGGGGACGACGACGCGGTAGCCCGCCTCGGCGAGCGGGCGGATCTGGTCGCGCCAGCCGTACCAGAACTCCGGGAAGCCGTGGAGAAGCACGACCAGGGGGCCGTCTGCCGGGCCGGCGCGGACGGCGTGGAGGTCTACCCCGTCACCCGAGGCGACGACCGACTCGCCCTCCCCCTCGCGCGGCGCCGACGGTCCGTCGAATTCCATGTACGAGCGACGCACGGCGGCGGAATGAACGTGCCGCCTAGCCGAGCAGGCGTTCGAGCAGCCCGCGGGATTCGGCGCGCTCCGCGAGGAGGACCGAACAGTCCACGTCCTCGACGACGTCGAGGACGAGCGACCCCCTGACGAGCCGCGAGAGCAGGCCGCGCTCGGTCGCGCCGACGATCAGCATCGAGGCGTCGTCCGCGGCGTCGGCGATGGCTGGTTCGACGTCGCCGGTTCGGACCACCTGTTCGGCGTCCTCGAGGCCGTGGTCGGTCGCCCACTCCGCGAGGAACGCCTCGCCCTCTGCCTCGGAGTCGGCGACGTGGAGGAGACGGACCTCGGAGCCGTACTCGGCCCGGAGGAGCCTCGCCACCTCCGCGGCGAGGTCCGAACCAGACCCGCCCGCGGTGGGGACGACGACCCGCGAGGGGTCGAACCCGCGGTCCTTGAGTACGAGGAAATCACAGGGCAGGCCGGCGGTGAACTCGTCCACTGCGGACTCCGCACGGCCGGGCGAGCCGTGGGTGCCCGGTCCCCACCCCATCACCACGATGTCGGCGTCGTGGGTCCGCGCGGCGTCGAACACCTCCTCGAACGTGCGGTGGCTGAGGATCGTGTGGGTCTCGACGGGGACACCGAACGTCTCGGCGTCCTCGCGGGCGCGTTCGAGGAGGTCGTGGGCGTCCGCGTGGTCACCCCGGTCGCGTGCCGCCTCGAGCGGCGTCTGGTCCGGAACCTGCTCGATGTTCACGGCGACGACGGTGCCGCCGCGCTGGTTGGCGACCGCGCTCGCGAGCGTGATCAGGTCGCGCTCGTGTTCGGGGTTGGCGAGCGGCACCATCACCCGGTACTCCCCGCCGTCGGGCTGGACCGACCGAACGGCGGAGACGGCGGACTCTGGCATCTCGTCCCGGCGGGCGAGGACGTACTCCGAGAGCGCGCCCGTGGCGGTCGTGCGCGACCGGGCGTAGCCGAGATACCACACCGCCGCGAAGGCGACGAAGCCGGCGCTCAGGAGGACGATCCGCGGCTCGATGAAGACGACGAGCGCGAGCGACGTGAGCGCGCCGAGCACCGGCGTGAACGGGTAGAACGGGACGGTGAAGCTCGGCTCGTACCCCTCGACGTCGGTCTCGCGCATCACGACGAGCGCGACGTTCAACAGGGCGTAGATGACGAGGTGGAGGACCGAGCCCATCGTCGCCAGCGTGTCGATCGGTGCGACGACGATGAACAGCAGGATGAACCCGCCCGTCACGGCGATAGAGCGGTACGGCGTTCCGAACCGTGGGTGGATCTCGTTGAGGTCGGGGGTGACGATCGAGTCCCGCCCCATCGCGAAGTTGATCCGCGAGGAGGCGAGGATGCTCGCGTTCGCCGAGGAGGCGGTCGCGAGCAGACCGCCGGCGAGCATCGCGACCGCGCCCAGCGGTCCCAGCACCAGCCGTGCCACCTCGACGACGGCGATGTTGCCCGCCCGGGCCTGCTCCGCGATGAACCCCTGTTCGACGGCGGCGCTCATCACGATCAGGACGAGCGCGTAGATGGCCGTCACGAGAACGACGCTCCCGATGATCGCCCGCGGGAGGTTCTTTCCCGGCTCCTTGATCTCCTCTGCGACCGAGGTGATCTGGACGAACCCGAGGTAGGAGACGAAGATGAGTCCCGTCGTCGTCAGGGTCGGGCCGAATCCGGCCGCGGCGGGGACGTTCGCGGGGTCCGACTGGAGTGCCCCGACCACGGTGAAGACGGCGAGGATGGCGACGAGGACCACGACGATGACGTTCTGGAGTCTCCCCGTCTCCTTCGCTCCGACGTAGTTGACGAGGACGAACAGCGCCCCGCCGGCGAGCGCGACGGCTTTCACCGACGGCTCGACGGTCACGGGGCCGAGCGTCACCGTCGGGACGATGGCGGCGATATACTGGCCGAACCCGACCATGTAGAACGCGGAGGCGAAGGCGAGTCCCATCCAGTTCGCCCACCCGGCGATAGAGCCAAAGAGCGGCCCGAGCGCCTCGTTGACGTAGAAGTAGGCCCCGCCGGACCTCGGCATCGCGGTGCCGAGTTCGGAGGCCGAGAGCGCCGTGAGAAGCGCGATCCCCCCGCCGACGGCGAACGAGACCACCGCGAACGACCCCGCCGACTCGATGGCCGTCCCCGGCAGGACGAAGATACCCGCTCCGATCATCGTCCCGACGCCGATCGTCAGCGCCGCCAGCGGGCCGAGGTCTTTCGCGAGTTCCTCGTCGCTGTTCATCGGCCTCTGCCCTCCGTCGGGTGCGTGGTCGCGGGGACACCGTATACACGCCGCGCTCGCGTGCCGACCGCGGTCGTTCCCCGGCGGTCTGTCACGGGCAGTCGTTCGACAGGCCCCCGCTTAACCGGTTCGTCTCCCCGCCGCTCAGACCGCGACGACCCAGAGCCGGTAGTCCTCGGGCGCGCCGTAGACGCGGACGAACGCCCTGTCGACGAACATCGCGAGCCGACCCGCGTCCGACTTCGCCGTGACGCGCACGTTCGTCCCCTCGGCCTCCTCCGGGGACTCGCGGGCCTCGACCCTGAACTCCGGGAACTCCCCCAGCAGGTCGTTCAGCCGCGCGAGTTCGTCGTCTGTCACGTCGAGGTTGAACGTGCGGTCGGCGAACTGGACCCAGGGGAGCGGCGCGGGGTCGCCCTCCTCGGCCTCCTCGCGGGCCTCTGCCCACGCGCCCTCGACGGTCAGGAAGTCGCTTCCCGCCCGTTCGCGGTGGGCGCGGACCGCGTCGGCGACGAGTTTGCGGCGTTCGGTCGGGTCGGCCGCGTCGAATCGGGTCACGCTCGCGTGTGGGCGCGCTCCGGACAAAAGTGAGGCGGGAAGACGAGGGCGGCGAACGCGCGACGACGGTGACGACCGCGAGCGCCGCCGCTCTGTCCGGCCGTCGGAGTGTCGTAGCGACCGACCCGGCCGACTGGGAACCGCCCGCGCACACGCCCGCCGGGCGCGAGTCGAGAGACGTAAATGCGCGCGAGGAGACCGCTCAACCGTGACCCAGCAACGACTCCTCCTGCTCGGCCCCCCGGGCGCGGGCAAGGGGACCCAGAGCCAGCGACTCGCCGACGAGTACGGCGTCGACCACGTCACCACGGGCGACGCGCTCCGGGCGAACAAGGACATGGAGACCGACCACGGCACCCCCCGGGAGTATATGGACGCGGGCGAACTCGTCCCCGACCCGGTGGTGAACGAGATCGTCGTCGAGGCGCTCGCCGACGCCGACGGGTTCGTCCTCGACGGCTACCCCCGTAACCTCTCGCAGGCGGAGTTCCTGGACGACATGGTCGACCTCGACACGGTCGCCGTTCTCTCGGTGCCCGAAGCGGAACTCGTCCGGCGGCTGACGGGCCGGCGGGTCTGTCCGGACTGCGGCGCGACCTACCACGTCGAGTTCGCGCCGCCCGCAGAGGAGGGCGTCTGCGACGAGTGTGGCGCCGGGTTAACCCAGCGCGACGACGACACCGAGGAGACCGTCCGCGAGCGCCTGCGGGTGTACGAAGAGAACACCGCGCCCGTGGTCGAGTACTACCGCGACCGCGGCGACCTGGTCGAGGTCGACGGCACGGGAACGCCGGACGAGGTGTTCGCCGCCCTGCGCGAGGCGATCGACTCGTAGCCGCGGAGCGGTCCCTTCTTATCCTACGACTTCCTACCCGACGGTAATGGCTCGGATCGAACGGACCGTCGGTGACCTCGTCTCCGACGACGCCGAGATGCGCGATGCCGTCGAGACGGTGCTCTCGAACGCCGACGACGGCACGGTCCACTGGGCGGACGTTCGCGAGGAGGTCTCCAGCGGCCACTGGGGTCGGCTGATCGAGCAGGGTGTCCTCGTCGACGGCGAGGAGGGCTTCGAACTCGCAGACCCCGAGGCGACCCGTGCGGCGCTGGGCAACGGGACGACCGGAGAGAGCGGCAGCGACGCGGCGGACGACGACGTCGAAGAGACCACGTGGTCCATCTACGACAAGGGGGCTGCGGCGGTGACGATCGCGTTCTTCGCCGCCTACGCCTGGCAACCCCTCCGGAACGTCATCGGCGGGATCATGGACGTCGCGCTCGGGCCGCTCCAGCAGGCGATGCCGTTCTACGCCGTCGTGATGATCCTCGCGATGGGGACGGGGCTGTACTCGACGCTCCTGCAGGCGAACCTCATGAACACGGAGAAGATGGGGCAGTACCAGGAGCAGATGCAGGAACTCAAGGAGCGCCGCGAGGCGGCCAAGGAGCGCGACGACCAGGAGGCGCTCGACCGCATCCAGGACGAACAGATGGACATGATGGGCGACCAACTCGGGATGTTCAAAGAGCAGTTCCGCCCGATGGTCTGGATCATGTTCTTCACCATCCCCGTCTTCCTGTGGATGTACTGGGCGCTCGGGATCGGCGGCGGCTCACAGCATATCGACCCCGCGGATATCACCATCCCGCTCCGGGGGACCGTCGGCTGGCGAGACTCGGCGTTCGGGCCGATCCAGGTGTGGATCCTCTGGTATTTCGTCTGCTCTATGGCGTTCACCCAGATCATCCGCAAGGGCCTGAACATCAACATCAGCCCGAGTTCGACGTAGAGACGGTCCGTCACGCCTCTCCGGCGCCGCGGCGCATAACAACTTCTTTGACCGGGCGGTGCCGACCCGAGGTATGCTGATAACCGTCTCGGGACCCGCCGGCGGCGGGAAGTCGACGCTCGCGGCGGCGCTCGCCGAGGCCCTCGACTACGAACACGTCAGCGGCGGCGACATCTTCCGGAGCGTGGCAGACGAGCGCGGCCTCTCGCCGGTCGAGTTGAACGAACTCGCCGAGGAGGAGGCAGAGATCGACTACGACCTCGACCGCCGACAGTACGAACTGGCGCGCGACCGCGAGGACCTCGTCCTCGAATCCCGGCTCGCCGGGTGGCTCGCCGGCGACGCCGCCGACATCCGGGTGTGGCTCACCGCCCCCCTCGAGGTCCGGGTCGCCCGGATCGCAGAGCGCGAGGACAAGTCGTTCGAGACGGTGCGCACGGAGACGCGCCGCCGCGCCGAGAGCGAGGCCGGCCGCTACCGGACCTACTACGACATCGACATCGACGATCTCTCGATCTACGACCTCGTCCTCAACACCGCCCGCTGGGGGCCGGACGCGGCGACGACTGTCGTCCGGACCGCCGTCGAGGCCTACACCGACGCCGGCGACGAGGGCGCGATGCCCGTCGAGGACGTCCGCTACGAGTTCCGCCGGGCCGGCGCCGAGTGACCCGGACGTGATCGAGCGTGGCCCGCCCGACGAGCGCTCGCCCGCCGCCCTCCTCCGGTTCGGCGTCGTCAACCTCGACAAGCCGCCCGGCCCCTCGGCCCACCAGGTCGCGGCGTGGGTCCGTCGGATGGTCGACGAGGCCCTCGCGGCGTTCGACGGCGGGCCGGACCTCGGCGGCGCCGCTCACGCCGGGACGCTCGACCCGAAGGTCACGGGGTCGCTCCCGACGATGCTGGGCGAGGCGACCCGCCTCGTCGAGCGCTTCCGGGCCGCCCCGAAGGAGTACGTCGCCGTCCTCGAACTCCACGCGCCCGCGCCGGCCGACCTCGGGGCGACGCTCGCGGAGTTCGAGGGCGAACTCTACCAGAAGCCGCCGCGCCGGAGCGCCGTCGCCCGTCGGCTCAGAACCCGCGAGGTCTACGAACTCGAGGCCATCGAGCGAGAGGAGCGCCGCGCGCTCCTCCGGATCCGGTGTGAGTCCGGCACCTACGTCCGCAAACTGTGTCACGACCTCGGGCTGGCGCTCGGCACCGGCGCGCACATGGGCCACCTCCGCCGTACCGCGACAGGTCCGTTCGACGACACCGACCTCGTGAACCTCCACGAGTTCGCGGACGCGCTGGCGTTCGCACGCGAGGGCGACGTCGCGCCCCTCCACGCGGCTGTCTCGCCCGCCGAACGCCTGCTCTCCGGGCTGGCGGGCGTGACGATCCCGCCCTCCGCCGCCCGCGAGGTGGCCGAGGGCGCCCCCGTCTACGCGCCGGGCGTCGTGAGCGTGCGCGGCGACCCCACGCGGGGCGACACCGTCGCCGTCTACACCCCCGACGGCGCCGCCGTCGCCGTCGGGACGCTCGCCGGCGACCCCGCGGCCGAGCGCGGCGAGGTCGTCTCGCTCGACCGCGTGCTGGTTTAGACGAAGGCGAAGCGATTAAGAGTCGAACGGCGATCAGTAGAGAGGAGGGACCGTGGGGTAGTGGTATCCTCTGCGCATGGGGTGCGTTGGACCCGTGTTCGAATCACGGCGGTCCCACTCGACTCGGCCGTGACTCCGGCTCGCAGACCCTTCGAGGGCTGGCGGCTCCCCGACGTTCTCGCTCCGGGACGCCGCACGACGACGAAATCGGGACCCGAGAGACGGGACTGTTCGCCACCGCTCCTCGCGTTCGGATCGAGGGTCTCGCCGCATCGGGGTCCGCAGATCCGCGCGCCGGACGCCTCTGATACCGCACCCGGGGAGGTGGCACCGATGCCGCCGGGGAGGTTCGCGTCTCCGGACGGGGACCGGGTAGCAGCACAAAAAACCCCGTACGTGTTGGCCGATACACATCCAACCACCGACGACGTTGGGTCGTCTGCCGGGACGGACCCCGGTCTGGTCAACCGTCGCACCGGCGTGGGAGACTGCCCCGTCTCCTTCGCTTTCTCTCGCCGCGGAGTACACCACCCGCCAGCCGTCTCTGTTTCGTCTACCGGCGCCCGTTCGTGGACGCGGTGGTCCGTCTCGGACGGCCGACCCCGCGCTCAGTCCCGCGTGACGCCCGGGTTCGTGACGGCGCCGTTCGCGGCCGAGTCGAACAGCGCGCCGTACTTCGCGAGGACGCCCCCCTCGTAGGTCGGCTCGGGGTCGTGTCCTTCGAGTCGCTCCTCGATCTCCGCGTCGGTCAGGTCCACGGAGAGTTCGAGGTCGTCGACGTCGATAGTGACCGTGTCGCCGTCGCGGAGCGCCGCGATCGGCCCGCCGGCGAACGCCTCCGGCGCGACGTGGCCGATGGAGAACCCGCGGGTCGCGCCCGAGAACCGCCCGTCGGTGAACAGCGCGACGTCCTCGGCGTGGCCCTGGCCCGCGACCGCGGAGGTGACGCCGAGCATCTCGCGCATCCCCGGGCCGCCCTGTGGCCCCTCGTTCCGGATACAGATCACGTCGCCGGACTCGACCGCTCCCTCCTGGACGTACTGCATCGCCGGCTCCTCGCTCTCGAAGACGCGGACCGGCCCCTCGTGGTGGAGGTGGTCCTCGCCGGTGATCTTGATCACCGCGCCGCCGGGCGCGAGGTTGCCCGTGAGGATGCGGATCGCACCCCGCTCGTGGATCGGGTCGTCGACGGGGTAGAGGAAGTCGGCGTCCAGGTCGGCGATCGCGGGCGGGTCGTACGCCGCTAGCTCCTCGGCCAGCGTCTCTCCCGTGACCGTCCGGGCGTCGCCGTGGAGCAGTCCGGCCTCGTAGAGTTCGTTCAGGACCACCGGGACGCCGCCGACCTCGTGGAGGTCGTTCATCACCCGCTCGCCGCCGGGCTGGAGGTCGGCGATCTTCGGCGTCTCGCGGCTGATCCGGTTGAACTCCCGTATCTCGAGGTCGACCCCCGCCTCGCGCGCCATCGCCAGCAGGTGGAGCACGGCGTTCGTCGACCCGCCGACGGCCATCTGGAGCGCGATCGCGTTCTCGAACGACTTCTTGGAGAGAAACTCCGAGGGCGTCCGGCGCGCCTCTACCGCGTCGACGGCGAGTTCGCCGGCCTCGCGGGCCACCTCGTAGCGCGCGTCGTCCTCGGCTGGGGGGCTGGCACTCCCGAGCGGCGCGAAGCCGATCGCCTCGGAGATCGAGGCCATCGTGTTCGCGGTGAACATCCCGCCGCAGGAGCCGGCGCCGGGACAGGCGTTGCGCTCGATCTCGTCCAGTTCGCGGCCGCTGATGTCGTCTTCCGCGAACGCGCCGACGCCCTCGAAGACGTTCTGGATCGTGATCTCGCGGCCGTCGTGTTCGCCGGGCATGATCGACCCGCCGTAGAGGAACACGCTCGGCAGGTCGGTGCGGATGGCCGACATCATCATCCCCGGCATGTTCTTGTCGCAGCCGCCGACGACGACGAGGCCGTCGATGCGCTCGCCGAACGCGACGAGTTCGACGGAGTCGGCGATCAGTTCCCGGGAGATGAGCGAGGCCTTCATCCCCTCGGTCCCCATCGAGATGGCGTCGGAGATGG
>JBDGTD010000099.1:0-9586 GCA_042217165.1 Haloferacaceae archaeon
CCGGCCACCTCCGCGAGGAGGGCCACTACCAGATGCTCGACGCGCTCCAGCCCCGGCACGTCATCCCGGCCCACCAGAACCTCGAGGGGTTCGCGCCGTACGTCGACCTCGCCGAGAGCATGGGCTACGCGCTCGGGCGTGACCTCCACGTCACGCGCAACGGGAACATGATCCAGCTGGTGGAGTAGATGGGGAACGGCGAGCGCGACAGAGAGGCACGGGTACTCGCGGCCGTCCGCGAGCGCCGTGAGCGGGTCAACGCCGCCGTGGACGAGGACCTCCCGCCCGCAAAGCCCGAGCGGCTCTACGCCGCCTCGCGGCACCTCATCGAGGCCGGCGGCAAGCGCCTCCGCCCCGCGCTCGTCCTCCTCGTCGCCGAGGCGCTCGGCGACGGCACCGAAGACTACCGCGCGTTCCCGGCCCTCGACGGCGACGAGGTGGACGTTATGACCGCCGCCGTCGGCGTCGAACTCATCCACACGTTCACGCTCGCCCACGACGACATTATGGACGACGACGACATGCGCCGGGGCGAGCGCGCCGTCCACCGCGAGTACGACCTCTCAACTGCGATCCTCGCGGGCGACACGCTGTTCGCGAAGGGGTTCGAACTCCTCACGAACACCGGCGCGAAGCCGGAGCGACAGCTCGCGGCGATCCGTCGCCTCGCCGAGACCTGTACCCGCATCTGCGAGGGACAGGAGTTCGACGTGGAGTTCGAGTTCACCGACGAGGTGTTGCCCGAGGAGTACATGCAGATGGTCGAACTCAAGACCGCGGTGCTGTACGGCGCCGCGGCGGCCATCCCTGCCGTGCTCCTCGGCGCCGACGACGAGCAAGTCGAGGCGCTCTACCAGTACGGCGTCGAGTCCGGCACCGCGTTCCAGATCCACGACGACGTACTCGACCTCACGGTCCCCTCCGAGGACCTCGGCAAGCGCCGCGGCTCCGACCTGCTGGAGGGCAAGCGCACCCTCATTACGCTCCACGCCCGTCAGCACGGTCTCGACGTGGACGACCTGCTCGACGACGACCCGACCGAGACGGAGATAGACGCCGCCGTCGACGCCCTCCGCGAGACGGGGAGTATCGAGTTCGCCCGGTCTCGCGCCGAAGAGCTGACGGCCTCGAGCAAGGAGCGCCTCGACGTCTTGCCCGAGAACGAGGCGCGCGAACTGCTCGCGGATCTCGCTGACTACCTGATCCACAGAGGACACTGAGGGCGGGACGGGGCACGGGCACGGGCACGGGCGCCGGCGCCCGCGACACGCGCTCTCCGGCGCGCGGAACGCCGTCGTTTTGACCCGGCAGCGGAACGAGTCGGTATGGACGACGACCTGCGCGAGCGGGTGGAGCGGGCGGCGGAGGTCCACGCGCTCGCCAACGCGGTCGAACACGGGAGCGACGCCCAGACCGGCGCCGTCATCGGGCCGCTGATGGGCGAGAACCCAGAGTTCCGCGAGTACGGCGACGAGGTGCCCGGCGTCGTCGGCGGCGTCGTGGCGCGGGTCAACGACCGCTCGCCCGCCGAGCGCCGCGAGCGCCTCGCCGAACTCGCGCCCGAGCGCCTCGCCGAGATCGAATCCGAGGACGACGACGCCGAGGAGCCGACGCTCCCGGACCTCCCGAACGCGACAGAGGGCGAGGTCGTGATGCGCGTCGCGCCGAACCCGAACGGGCCGTGGCACGTCGGGCACGCGCGGATGGCCGCGGTGATCGGGACGTACAAGGAGCGGTACGACGGCCGGTTCGTCTGCCGGTTCGACGACACGGACCCCGACACGAAGCGCCCGGACCTCGCCGCCTACGACGCCATCCTCGACTCGATTCGCTACCTGGGCTTCGAGCCCGACTCGGTGATCAAAGCGAGCGACCGGCTCGAGACCTACTACGACCACGCCCGCGACCTGGTCGACGCCGGCGGCGCGTACACCTGCTCCTGTTCGCAGGAGACGTTCTCTGACCTGAAAAACGCGGGCGAGGCGTGTCCGCACCGTGACACGGGAGCCGAGACGACCCGCGAGGAGTTCGAGCGGATGGTCGCCGGCGAGTACGACGAGGGCGAGATGGTCCTGCGCGTGCGGACCGACATCGAACACCCGAACCCCGCGCTCCGGGACTGGGTCGCCTTCCGAATCGTCGACCGGCCGCACCCGCGCGAGGCGGCGAGCGACTACCGCTGCTGGCCGATGCTCGACTTCCAGTCCGGGGTCGACGACCACCTCACGGGCGTCACCCACATCGTCCGGGGTATCGACCTGCAGGACTCGGCCAAGCGCCAGCGGTTCGTCTACGACTACTTCGGCTGGGCCTACCCCGAGGTCGTCCACTGGGGACACGTCCACGTCGACGAGTTCGACGCGCCGCTCTCGACGTCGACGCTCGCCGAGATGGTCGCGGACGGCCGTCTCGACGGCTGGGACGACCCGCGCGCGCCGACGCTCGCGGCGCTAGAGCGGCGGGGGATCCGGGGCGAGGCGGTGGTCGCGGCGATGGTCGAACTCGGCACCTCCACGTCGGACGTCGAACTCTCGATGTCGAGCGTCTACGCCCGGAACCGGGAGCTGGTTGACGACGACGCCGACCGCTGGTTCCTCGTCCGGGACGGCGAGCGCCTCGGGGTCGCGGGCGCGCCCGACGCGGGCCACCCGCCGGTCCACCCAGACCACGAGGACCGCGGCCGGCGCGACATCCCGACCGGCGACGCCGTCCTCCTCGAACCCGACGACGTGCCGGCGACGGGCGAGCGGGTGTGGCTGAAGGGACTGGGCTGTCTCCGGGGCGAGGAGGGCGGCCTGCGCTACCTCGACGACGACATCGCGGCGGTGCGCGAGGAGGACGTGCCGGTGGTCCACTGGGTCCCTGCCGACGAGTCGGTCGACGTCGTACTCCGGACGCCCGACGGCGACGTATCCGGCCGGGCGGAACCGGGCTACACGGACGCTGCCGTCGACGAGGTGGTCCAGTTCGAGCGGGTCGGGTTCGCACGGGTCGACCAGTCGGCGCCGGACGGAGTGGCGTATTTCGCCCACGGTTGACATCCTCCTCCGCCTGAAGGCGGGGGAATCCCGAGGTTGGGATATTAGCGTTTGCAGTCCACCACCTGTGCCTGCGGTTGGAATCCGCTGGACAGGTCATAGAGGTAGACTCCGGGCTGTGCCAACCAGCCGGTACTCCTATCTCTCCCCGAATCGGGTACAGACTCAGAGTTACCTTCGTCGCTGATGTCGAGACGGATGTTCTCCGCCCCGTTCACCTCGGCGTTGAATGCCTCGTCACACGACTCGCACACGTACAGGCCACGTTCGACACGCTGACTGTCGTCTTCTTTTCCGCACACGCAACACGTCTTGCTCGTGTCGCGCTCGGACAGTTCTACGACTTCGATGCCCTCGATCTTGGATTTGTATCCGAGGATGTCCCTGAAGCGGTCGAAGGCCCACCCGTGCAAGTCGAGATTCCCGTGCCGACCCCAGTTTTTCGACTCACCGTCTTCGTCCTCGCGGACGCTCTCCAACTCTCCGACGTTGATCTGTCCAACACTCTTCTCGACACACCGCTGGACGATGTGTTTCGACAAGGGGTTAAAAAGTGGGTGCGACGCTCCGACCATTTATGATGGAGTCGCGTGGCCTCGTCGCACCTGGCGATCTCCTTCGGGAAGTAGTGGCCATCCTGTTTCAGGCGATTGCCGGGGTAGAGGTCGGCTTCTTCGGGGCTGTACGCAACGGTGGCGAAGTTGCAGATACCGAGGTCGATACCTGCTGTCTCGTTGCCGGGTGCGGTGGGCGTCTCGATTTCGTCCTTGTAGACGAGATGCAGTTCCCATCGCTCCTTCGCTTGGTCGTTGAGAACGGTGGAATGTCCAAACCTGCTATCGATGGTGGAGTGTTTCAGTGGTGTCGGATTCGTCCCGCGACTTCAGGCGCGGGTATTCTCCTTGCTTTCTATAAAGACCTATGCCGCGAGCGCCGCAGTGTAGACTGTGTCACCGACTGAGTCCGACGGAGGGGTGTCGCCGGAGCCGTTCCTCGACGCGGAGTTCTCCCGGCCGCTGGTCGAGGACGGCTCGGACGCCATCGTCGCCGTCGACGAGCACCGCTACGAGGGCGAGGGCGAGCCAGGCGGAGCGCGCTCCGCGTTCCGGGGAGTGGAGGCGTGAGCGACGGCGACCGGCCCGTCGTCGCGGTGGTCGACGACCAGGAACGGATCGTCGAGGCGTTCGCCTACTGGCTGGAGAGCGACTACGAGGTGCGCCGCGCGACGGGCGGCGAGGAGGCGCTCGACGCCGTCGACGAGGCGGTCGACGTCGTGCTCCTCGATCGTCACATGCCCGGGACCTCCGGCGACGAGGTGCTCGACGAACTCCGCGAGCGCGGGCTGGACTGCCGGGTGGCGATGGTCACCGCCGTCGACCCGGAACTCGGCATCGCCGACCTCCCGTTCGACGCATACGTCACCAAGCCGGTCGACGAGGCGGAACTCCGCGAGACGGTCGAAGAGCTGCTCCGCGTGGCGTCGCTCGCGGACCACTCCCGAGAGCTGTTTGCCGTCTCCGAGAAGATCGCCGCGCTGGAGGCCGAACACAACCCGGCGGCGCTCGCGGACGCCGAGGAGTACCAGCGGCTGCTCGACCGTCGCGCCGACCTCCAGGCGGAGGGCGCGGAGACGAAACTGAGCGCCGACGACGCCGAGGCGGCCTTCCGCGATCTCGACCCGTAGGACCGGAACCCGTTTTTCGTCCCGGCGCGTAGTACCGCGCGTGCCCCTGCCACTGACGGTGCCCCTCGTGGACGCGACGGGCGCCGGCGCCACCTCGCTCGACGCCCTCGACGACGCCCTCGTCGCCGCCGGAGTCGGGGACTACAACCTCGTCGAATACTCGTCGATCCTCCCCGCCGGCGCGACCGTCGAGCGGCGCGACCGGCTCTCGGGCGACCGCTACCCCGTGGGCGTACCGGTCGGAGTCGTCGCCGCGCGGGCGACGGCGACCGACGCGCCCGTCGCCGCCGGAATCGGGTGGGCGCGCGCCGACGAGGGCGGGGTGTTCTTCGAGGCCTCGGGTGCGGACCCGGCGGCCGTGAAACGGGAGATTCGGGCCGGCCTCGCCGGGGCTCGCGGTCGTCGCGACTGGGCGTGGCGCGACGACGAGACGGTCGTCGTCGCCGACCGACGGTCGCCCGTAGGCGGCGAGGGCGCGGCCGCGGCCGTCGTCGTCGCCGTCCACGGACGGCTGGACTGACCGGCGACGCGGCGGTCGCCGAACGCGCCATCTTTACCTGCGCGCCCACAGATCCGGCCATGGGAATCGACCCCGACTTCGCCCGGAACCGGGAGGTGGTCGAGCGACACGACGGCCACGACGTCTGGGGGCCGGTCGACGAACCCGACCGACTCGGGGTCCACGGCACGCACGTCGCGGTGGACTTCGACGTCTGTCTCGGCGACGGCGCCTGCCTCCGTGACTGCCCCGTCGACGTGTTCGACTGGGTCGAGACGCCGGACCACCCCGTGAGCGAGCTGAAAGCCGACCCCGCCCGCGAAGACTCCTGTATCGACTGTATGCTCTGTGTCGACGTCTGCCCCGTCGACGCCATCGACGTCGACGCGAGCCGGACCGTCGGCCGCGGCGAGTGACCCCGCAGGCGGGGGAACGGCTAACTGTCCGGGCGTGGTAGTTGTTGCCATGAGTACCACAGACGACGGGGTGCCTCTCGACGGTACTCGGCGAGAGATCTACGAGTACGTCCGGCGCGAGGGCCGGACGACCGAGTCGGACCTCAGGGCGGCGCTCGACCTCGACAAGACGGCACTCGGGCACCACCTCACCGTCCTGCGGCGCCACGGCTACCTCTGGCAGAGCGACGACGAGATCGCCGTCGGCTTCGGCGAAGCCTCTCCAGAGAGCCACGAGACCGACGGGATCGAGTACGAGGTGCGACTCGCGCGCGCGCCGGACCGCGACGGCCTGATCGAGACGATCCGTGCCGTCGCGGCCGCCGGCCGCTACATCGAGGCCGAGTCCGTCGCGGACGTACTCGAGGAGGGGGGCGCCGTCCTGCGGCGCGACCCTGTCAACTCGCGGCTGGTGTTCGTCGCCCGGGTCGAGGGCAACGGCGTGGCGGGGTGGGTCCATCTCGACATCCCCGAACTGGAGAAACTCCGTCACACCGCGGTGTTGACCGTCGGGGTCCACCCGGACTGGCGCGACCACGGAATCGGCGGGACGCTCCTCGAACGCGGCGAGCAGTGGGCGCGCGAACACGGCTACGAGCGGCTCTACAACAGCATCCCGGCGACGAACGACCGGGCTATCGACTGGCTCGCTGCCCGCGGCTGGCACGAGGAGGCCGTCCGCGAGGGCCACTACCGGATCGACGGCGACCCGGTGGACGAGGTGATGATGGCGACCGACCTCTGACCCCGACCCGCTTGCCCCTCCGCTTCGCGCTCTGTCGCCCGCGCCGACCAGTCCCGTCCCGCCGGTCGCACCCGTCTGGCAGGACCCCAGGACCGTCGTCGGGGGCGTAGACCCCATCGGTGAGGGCACCGCCGGAGCCCGGCGCCCCCCATCTCTCCGTCGTGTCCCACGGGCTTCCGGACAGATTCTCGAGCAGTCGGGCGGGCGGCCGGTCAGCGGTACCGGTCGGCCTCTCGCTCCGCCGCCGTGCCCCCGTAGCGGTCGACCAGCGGGCGGAACGCCTCGCCGAACGCCCGCATCGCCGCGCGCTCCGAGACGTAGCCCTGTTCCGTCGCGACGGCCGCCCACGGCCGGTGCTGGAGCGCCTTCGCGACCAGCAGTCGCTCTTCGCTCGCGTCCAGCCCCGTTCCCCCCTCGACCAGCGCGGCCAGCGCCAGCCGGGCGAACGCGCCCGGCGCCGCGTCGTACAGCCCCGGGCCGAACGCGGCGGCGGCGACGACCCGCCAGTCGTGGGCCGAGAGGTCGACGTCGACGGTCGCGTCGGCCGCGCGGAGCGCCAGCCGCGCGACCTCGGTCTCGAGGTCTCCGAGCGCGTCCGAGAGGACGTCCGGCGCGCGCTCGACGAACCAGGTGCCGTGGCGCTCGGCGAGGTCGTCGCCCGCCGCGCTCGTCGGCCGGAGCATCAGTGCGGAGTACTCGCCCGACCGGGCGTTGCGGGTGGTCGAGACGTGGACCGTCCGGTAGCCGTTCGCCGCCCAGAACCGCAGGAGCCGCGGCGTCGCGCCGTAGCCGACGCCGAGCCAGTCCACCTCGTCGTCGGCGCTCGCGGCCACCTCGCCGAGGAGTGCCGACCCGAGCCCCCGCGACCGGACCGCGCCGTGGACCGCGATTCGCAACACCCTGTCGCCGACCGGCGCGCCCGCCTCTTCGTCGCGTAGCTGCGAGGTCAACACGTCGGGCAGCATGTTCCCGCGGATCCGTTCGCCCTCGTAGGCGCGCCGGCGGGTGTCGGCGTCCAGTCCGCCCTCGCGGGCGAGGAGGGCAACCGCGACGACCCGCCCCTCGTGGACGAGCGCCCGCGTCCGGACGTTCGGCGCGTCGAGGAGCCGCGCGAGGTCGTCCGGCTCTGTCCGGTAGTGTGCGAGCGCGAGCAGGCCGAACGTCTCGCGCAGACGCGTCTCGTCTTCGACCAGCGCCGCCGGCTCGAACGCCTCGTACGCGGCCGTTTCGGGCGTCGCGTCGTCCACCGCCTCGGCAACCGCGGGCCGGGCGTCGAGGAGGAGCGCGTCGAACGCCCACGCCTCCACCGGGTCGTCGGGCGCGTGCCGGACCGGCTCCGAGAGTTCGACCTCCCGCGTGTCGTGGCCGCTCTCGGCGAGGCGGTCCCGGAAGCGCACCGCGAACCCGCGACCCGCGCCCTCGTAGCCGTGGACTGTCGTCACGTAGGCAACGGCGGGCGCGGCGAGCGTCGCCTCGAGCCGGTCCACGGGAAGCCCCGCCGCCTCGTCGACCACGACCGCGTCTGCCGCCGCGCAGGCCGACTCGTCCAGATCCGCGGCGTCGACGAACCGGACGCGCCCGCCGGTCGTCGTCTGCAGGTCCGTTCTGGGACGGTCGTCGTCTCCTCTCGCCTCTGTCTCCTCCGCCAGCGCCCCCTCCGTCTCGAGCAGCGCCCGCGCCCGCTCGAACAGCGCCGCGACGCCTCGTCGTGCCGGGGCGGTCACGAGCACCTCCCGCCCGTCTGCGGCGAGTGACCCCGCCGCGAGCCCCGCTGCCGCCGACTTCCCGCGTCCCCTGTCGGCCTCGACGACCACCGCCCCGCCGGTCGCGAGGCTGCCGAGTACGCGCACCGCGCGGTGCTGGTCGGCGGTCAGACAGGCCTCGTACGCGGCCGCCGGGAACGGCGCGCCTGCCGGCGGGTCTGGCACTCGTCCGCGTGCCGGCGGCTCGCTCGCGCCGGTACGTCCGTCGACGGCGACGGTCGCCTCCCCGGAGGCGCCCACGTCGAGGACAGAGACGCCGGGGTGACTCCGGAGCGTCCGCACCAGCCGTCGGCGGAAGTGGCCGGTGACCGCGGAGAGGTCCGCGGGCGGGGCGGCCAGCCCCTCGTCGAACCGACCCCGGCGGCGGGGCCAGTCCGCGAGCGGCGGCGTCACGAGGACGAGGAGCCCCCCGCCGCGGACCGCGCCGACCACCTGCCCGAGACGGTTCGGGGAGAAGCCGGCGTGACAGTCGAGGACGACGGTATCGCGGGTCGTCCCGAGGAGGTCGGCGGCCCGGTCGGGGTCGACCCGCTCGCCGGCCGTCTCGACCGGGTGTTCGCGCGAGGAGACGACCGTAACCGCGTCGCCCTCGTCGACGACCGCGCCGAGAGCGGCCTCCGTGGCGGCCAGTCCCTGGTCGCGCTCGCCCGCGAGGACGAGGAGGCGGCGCTGGTCGGTCCGGCGGGCCTCCGCGCGGAGCGCTCGGGCGTGGCTCTCGACCACGGCAGATCGACGTGGGCGCGGGTCAAGGCGGTTTCCCCGCTCGCCGTCCGTGCGCCGACCTGACACGCTCTCGCGAGTTTGGACACCCTTTTGTAAACTGGGTCGCTACGGAGGGTTACGACCCGCCCGGCGGTCGATGACGGCCGTCGTCGTCAGGGACCGGTGACCGGCGACGGACGCGAGCCGCCGGACGGGACACTCCAACCATGTCAGTTTACGTCGACTACGACACACCCGCCGATCTCGCCGACGACGCCGTCGAGGCGCTCGAAGTCGCGCGAGACACGGGCACGGTACGAAAGGGAACGAACGAGACCACCAAGGCTGTCGAGCGCGGCAACGCACTCCTCGTCCTCGTTGCGGAGGACGTCTCGCCGGAGGAGATCGTGATGCACCTCCCCGAACTCGCGGACGAGAAGGGCATCCCGTACGTCTTCGTCGAGACTCAGGACGAGATCGGCGTCGCCGCCGGGCTGGAGGTCGGCTCTGCCGCCGCCGCGATCGTCGACGCCGGCGATGCAACGGACCAGATCGAGGACATCGGCTCGAAGGTCGAGGAGCTCAGGTAGATGTCCGGCGCAGAGGGAGAGAGCGACTCCACGGCTGCCGAGGTCATCGAGATCGTCGGCAAGACCGGGATGCACGGCGAGGCGATGCAGGTCAAGTGTCGCATCCAGGA
>JBDGTD010000058.1:0-8864 GCA_042217165.1 Haloferacaceae archaeon
ACGAGGCCCAGGAGCATCACAACCAGATGATCGAGGCCTACCGCGAGGCCGACGAAATCCGTGACAAGGCCGACGAGACCCACGAGCTGTTCGTGGAGGCCCAGGAGGCGGCCGACCGCCACCACGAGGACTTCGTCCGCGTCCAGAAGCGCCTGCGCGAGCTGGACAAGAAAGAAGAGCAGGAACAGCAGGACGAGCGCGAGAAAAAGCGCGAGGAGGAGAAGGAGGAAGCCGAGGAGATCTACCAGAAGTTCAAGGAAGGCGAAACCCTCGACACCGAGGACCTGATGAAGCTCCAGAAGACGGGGCTGCTCTGAGATCGGTTCCGTTCTCTCCCGTCGTTTGACGGGGTCTCCGACGGGCCCGCCGCCCCCGCCGCCCGCTATCGGGTCCGTTCGACACGCCGACTCTTCAGCCGCGGCCACGTCGCTCTCCGGCGCGGCTCACGGCGTCGCCGTTGACGCCGACTGCCCCCGAAGTCGCGACACGGACCCGCCTCGCTCGGGCGACGTCGAACGACCCACGCTTTAGTACACCCCAGCCTCAGGGGACGCATGGTCGCTCGTGAACTCGTCGGCCGCGGCGCCGTCGTCGCGGCCGGCGTCGTCCTCGCCGGCGCCGTCGGTTGGGCCCTGTTCGTCCTCGTTCCCGACTCGCTGTCGGAACTGCTCGGCGTCGCCCTGACGGTCGCCCTCGCCGCCGTCGGCGGCCGCGTCGCCGCCGGCCTCGCGGCGCGGCGGTTCCCGAGCTACAACGTTGCCGAGGTGTCGGTGTCCGGTCCCATCGCCCGCGACGGCGGGGAGCCGAACCCGCTCTCGTTCGCCCCGGTCTCGCCCGGCGCCGACGAGGTGGTCGAACAGATAGAGCGCGCCGCCGCCGACCCCGCCGTCGAGGCGCTGTTGCTCCAGCTCAACACGCCCGGCGGGGAGATCGTCCCCAGCGACGACATCCGGCGAGCGGTCGCGACGTTCGAAGGGCCGGTCGTCGGCTACGCGACCGACGTCTGCGCAAGCGGCGGCTACCTCGTCGGCGCCGCCTGCGACGAACTGTGGGCCCAGGAGCAGACGCTGGTCGGCAGCATCGGCGTCCGGGGCTCTCGTCCGAACGCCGCCGCGCTGGCGGACCGACTCGGCGTCAGCTACGAGCGCTTCACCGCCGGCGAGTACAAGGACGCCGGCACGCCGCTGAAGGAGGTCGCGGACGACGAGCGCCGGTACCTCCAGGGGCTCATCGACGACTTCTACGACGTCTTCGTCGAGCGGGTCGCCGCCGACCGGGACCTCGACCCAGAGCACGTCCGGGCGACGGAGGCGAAGGTGTTCCTCGGCCGCGAGGCGGCCGACATCGACCTCGTCGACCGAGTCGGCACCCGCGACGACGCCGAGGCGTCGCTCGACGGCCGCCTCGGCGGGGTCGAGGGCGTCAAGTCGTTCGAACCCAGCTCTGGGCTCACCGGCCGGCTCGGCGCCGGAACGCGCCGGGTTGCGTACGCCCTCGGCGCCGGCGTCGCCTCGCGGCTCGGCGACGACCGGGTGCGGTTCCGCTACTGACTCCTGGCCGGGCGTCGTCGTCCGGCCGCATCCCCGCGCCGTCGCCTCACCTCCTCCCGGGGTCACGTCACCGCCGTCGGTGCCGTCACGCCCGGCGCCGCTCGTCCCCTCCGTCGTCCGACACCTGAACGCTTTAGTTCGCCCGCCGTCACGGGCGAGGCGTGACGACGCTGGTCCTCTGCGTCGACCGCTCCAACGACATCGGTCGGAAGGCCGGCGTTCCGCTGCCGGTCGACGGCTGGGAGGCGGTGCGGTCGCTGGTCACCGAGGTCGGGCTGGCGGACCCGGAGGACTCCGGCGTCAACTGCCTGCTGGAGGGGTTACGCGTCGCTCGTGACCTCCGGGCCGAGGGCGACGACGCCGTCGTCTCGGTCGTCGCCGGCGACGACGACGCCCGGGTCGACGCCGACCGCTCGGTGGCCGGGCAGCTCGACGACCTCATCGCTCGGCACGACCCCGACTCGGCGGTGGTCGTCATCGACAGCGCACAGGACGAACGGGCCGTGCCGGTCGTCGAGAGCCGCCTTCCCATCGACTCCGTCGACCGCGTCATCGTCCGCCAGGCCCGAGACATCGAGTCGACGTACTACCTGCTGAAGCAGTTCCTCGCCGACGAAGAGCTGCGGTCGACAGTGCTGGTGCCGGTGGGGGTGGCGCTGGTGTCGCTGCCGCTGTTGCTGACGCAGTTCTCCTCGGGGCTGTCGGTGGCGCTGCTGGCGGCGCTGTTTGGGGCGGCGCTCCTCTATAAGGGCCTGGCCGTCGACGAGCAGCTGTCTGACCTCCCCGAGCGCACCCGGGAGGCGCTGTACGCGGGACAGGTGTCGGTCGTCACCTACGTCGTCGCCGCCGGGCTGACGCTCATCGGCGCGTCGCTGGGGGTGCTGTCGGTCCAGAGCCTCTCGGGAGCGACCGCGCTCGTAGCGACGGTGTCGTTCGTCCACCGTGCCGTGCCGTGGCTGGCGCTGGCGGCGCTGACGGCGTCGGCCGGGCGCCTGCTCGACGAGCTCCTGCGCGACGAGGGCGTCCGAACGCCGTATCTCAACCTCCCCTTCGCCACCGCCGCGCTCGGGCTCGCCGTCCGCGGCGTCACCGGCTACCTGCTCGTCAGGGAGTCGGTGGTGCCGCCGACGGACCTGACTCTCGGCTCGTGGACGCTGTCGCTGACGCCGAACCAGCGCCTGGCGGCGTTCGTCGTCGGCGCCATCGCCGTCTCGGTGGCCAGCGTCAGCGTGACCACCTCCGTCAGCGACGAGCGACTGGACGAGGTCATCGAGCGCGAGCGGGAACGGGAACGGGAGCGCGAGCGCTGAGCGCCCGGCGGTTCCTGAATCCGACCGCGAACCGAAGGCGATAGGTCCTCAGAGCCGGGTGGCCGTGGTCCCGGCGTCGCCGCGGTCCTCGGTAGTCGGTCGCACCAGGTCGGCGATGGCGACGACGAGTCCGAGGAACCAGCCGAGCGGGACGGCGATGCCGACCCACATCCCCGCGTAGGCGACGCCCTCCAGGGTGTACTGGGCGCGAATCGGCTCGGCGAGGCTGACCAGCGCGAACACGTTGTCGAGCAGCCACACCGCCAGCGACGTGGTACCGGGGAACACCACGCTGGCGACGACCGGCGAGTAAAGCGCCGCGACCACCGGCGGCAGGAACAGCGCCGTCGTCCCGGCAGGGTACGCCAGCACCACCGACGTCCCTCGCCCGCCGACTCGGTGGAACAGCACGGTCGCGGCCGCGGCGACGGTCGCGACGACGCCGGCGGCGGCGACGGCGACCAGTCCCTCCGTCGAGAAGTCCCGCAACCACGCCGCCGCCGTCAGCGCCCCCCACGCGAGCAGTGAGACGACCACGACGCCGGCGAGGCCGAGGCGGGCGGTCGCCGAGTCGAGCTGGCGGGCGTTGAACCGGACGACCAGCCCGAGGAGCAACAGCGGGTACCCCACGGCGACCAACGGCACGCCGAGCGCCGCCCAGCCGTAGTAGCCGACCTGCTGGGCGGTCGTCTCCGGGGTCCACTTCCCGAGGACGCGACTGGGCTCTAACTGCCGCGGAAACAGAAGCTCCATCCACGAGGCGTGGAGCCGCCGGAGGTCGATGCGGATCGCGCCCAGCAGTCCCGGGTCGGTCATCGGCTCGAAGGAGCGCGGGAGCGATGGTGAACGTTTCGGCACTCGGCGACGGGGCCGAGTCACCAGGGCGCGAAGCTCGGGTCGACCTTGCGGTCGCGGTCCTCGATGCCGTCGAGCGCCTCGACGTCTTCGGCCGTCAGTTCGAGCTCCAGCGACTCCCAGTTGTCGCGGACGTGCTCTTCGCCGGTCGCCTTCGGGATGGCGGTGATGTCGTGATGGCGCAGCCAGGCGAGGCTCACCCGCGCCTCGCTGACGCCGTGGCGCTCGGCCACCTCCGAGACCGTCGGGTGGTCGAACACGTCGCCCCGGGCCAGCGGCGAGTACGCCACCAGCTCGACGTCGAGTTCGGCGGCGGCCTCGCGCAGCTCGCGCTGGGGGAGCAGCGGATGAATCTCCACCTGGTTGGCGAATATCTCGACGTCGGTCTCGGCGACGGCCCGCTCCAGCTGGTCGGGCTCGAAGTTGGAGACGGCGACGCGGTCGGTCGCCCCCTCGGCGACCAGCTCCGACAGCGCGTCGAAGGTCTCCGCCCAGTCGAACGCCCGGGCCGGCCAGTGGACGTACAGCAGGTCGACGGCGTCGACCCCGAGCCTTTCGAGGCTCTCGTGGGTCGACTCGACCGCCGAGTCGTAGTCGAGGCTGTCTATCCACACCTTCGTCGCCAGGAACACGTCCTCCCGGTCGACGCCGGCGCGGGCGATGCCCTCTCCGACCAGCTCCTCGTTGCCGTACGCCTGTGCGGTGTCGACGTGACGGTACCCCATCTCCAGGGCCGTCGCAACCGACTCGATGCAGGCCTCGTCGTCGGTGTTCTCCCACGTGCCGAGGCCGAGCATCGGCATCTCGCTCGTGGTCGGACAGTCCTCGGCGCTCGGTGACGACGTGCGTCGCTGTCGCTCGGAACTCATCTCGTCTCGGCTATCGCTCCGGCGGGTAAGTCGCTTGTGAACTCGGTCGTTCGCGCCCGGAGCACCCGACCTCGGCGGCGTCTCAGTTCAGATACCGCTCCTTGACGAGCTTACCGAGCAGCGGCACGTCGCTCGGACGCAACAGCTTCAGCATCGCGGTCTTGTTGCCCGCGTTGGCCTTCGCCAGCGTCTCCTCGTCCATCTCCGCGAGGTCGGCCATCAGCCTGTCGTAGCGCCCGTTCGAGCCGAGATAGAGCAGTTCGGTCATGAGCAGTCGTGAGCGCATCCGCGGCGCGACCTCGCTGTGCCAGAGCTTGTCGTACACGCGCAGCGAGGCCGCGCCGGTGCTTGCGTCCTCGGGGGTGAGACAGGCGTCTGCGGCGATGGCGGCGGCCCGACCCGACTTCATCCCCTTGTGGATGCCCTCGCCCCAGAGCGGGTCGATGGTCGGAACGGTGTCGCCGACGGCCATGAAGTTGTCAGTGCTGAGCTGGTCGGGCATCTGGATGTGTGCCGACCCGCGGTGTTGCTCGCCGGGGATGCGCTCGGCGTCGGCGAAGCGGGGATCGTCGTCGAGCCATGACTGGAGGTAGTCGTCAACGGTCATGCCGTCCTCGGCGTGCTCGCGGTGGGCTGCGTTCTGGATGTAGCAGATGCCAACCTTGGCGGTGTCGCCGCCGGTGTGGAATATCCAGGAGTACCCGCCGGGGGCGATGTCGTGGTCCAGCCGGAGCATCATCGAGTCGGAGATGTCGGCGTAGTCGGGGTGGTCCACCTCGACGCCTTCGAGCTCGTACTCGATGCCGATGGCCTGCTTCTCGCGTTCGAGGTCGCAGACGCCCAGCTCCTGTGCCAGCGGCGCCGCCGGCCCGGTCGCGTCGACGACGATGTCGCCGTGGACCTCGTCGTCGCCGTCGTACCGGACGCCGACGATGTCGCCGTCGTCCATCACCGGCCGCGAGACGCGCGCGTCGAAGCGGTACTCCGCGCCCTCGTCGCGGCCGTCGTCGACGAGATAGTTCTTGAAATCGGCGAACTCGAGGACCGCGCCCGACTGGCGCTGGACGTAGTGGTCGCTGGGTGACTCCAACACCACGTCCGAGGTGTAGTTCATCACGACGTCGTCCGGAATCCCGAACGCTGACATCATCGACGGGAACGTTCCGGCAGTCGACTTGTTCGACTGCTTGGGGAACTCTGTTTCCGCCTCTGCTTCGAGGACGACGACGTCGTAGCCGCGATGCGCGAGGTCGCGAGCACACTGGGCCCCGGCCGGTCCTGCGCCCGCGATGACGACGTCGTAGCGGTCTGCCATGCCATTTACTTTTCCGTGAGCATTATCAAGCTTGCTGAAGCTCCTCGCCGGGCCTTCCCGTGGTTTCACGGGACACAGAAGCCACCGACGTTGAAGTGACCGCGCTCCGGCGCCCGGCGCCGTCGCCCCCTCGTCGTGTTCCGCGGTGATCCGGGCCTCGATGGCTGCTCGGTACCCGCTCGATGACCACCAAACACGGCTCTCGTCCGCTCTTTCTTTCTCGCTCGGGCCGTCGCCCGCGCCGCCGACCGCCGACCCAGTTCGTCGACGTTTGTCCACACGGCTTATCTGCTCTTACCGGGAACGACGTACCGATGGTTTCGCGTCGCGCGCTCCTGGCGGGCGTCGGCGTCGCTGCCGGCGTCGGCGGTGGGGTCGAAGCCGTCCGCACCCGACCGTGGTCGGACCCGCCGGCGACGGCGCTGGTCGCCGGGAGCCTCCTCGCGGTCGCCCACGAGGTTCCGAACGGGACGGTCGAAGCCCGCGGGAGCGCCGCCGTCCGGCGGCTGATTCTAGACGGTCTGCGCGACCCCGACGCCGTCGCGCTGGCCGACCCGCGGCTGTTCGCCGGCGTCGCCGCCCGGCCGACGTTGTTCGCGACCAACGCGCTCGTCCTCGCGTACGACCCGGCGTCGCCCCACGCCGCCGACCTCCGGGCGGACTGGCAGGCGACGCTCGCCGACCCCGCGGTGACGCTCGGGCGGACGAACCCCGACACGGACCCGCTCGGCTACCGGACGGTGATGGCGCTGCGCCTGGCCGACCGTCGCGGGTGGGTCGACGCCGGGGCGGTGCTGTCGAACGCGGCGCTGTTCCCCGAGACCGGGCTGTTGAACGCCGTCAGCGGCGGCGCCGTCGACGTCGCGGCGTGTTACCGGAACATGGCCGTCGAACGCGACCTGCCGTACGTCGACCTTCCGCCGGCGATCGACTTCTCGACGCCGACCCGAGCCGACAGCTACGCGTCGGTCGAATACGACCTCGACGGGCGGACGATTCGCGGGGCGCCGATCCGGTACGCCGCCGCGGCCCGGACCGACACGGGCGAGGCGTGGACGTCGGCGCTCGTCGACGGCGCCGACCGGCTCCGAGCGGCCGGGTTCGGCGTCCCGGACGCCTACCCCCGAGAGACGACCGTCGAGGGAGACGAGCCGGGGTCGTCGTGAGTCGACGGCAGCGCCTAGCGACGGTCGAGGACGTTAGACGGCGGTGCGGCCGGCGTTCCCGATCGCGCGAAAAGAGCGGCTGCGGACGGCGGGCTCCTCAGTAGAACTCCCGAACCAGGTCGGTCGCGCCGTCGGGAGCGCCGTCGGGAATCTCGCTCATGTCCTCGGAGACGCCGTGTGCCTCGTGGTACGGCACGGAGGACTCGTCCTCGTACAGCACGCCCATGTACTCCTTGTCGGCGTCGAGGATGGTCTCCTTGGCGGCCTCGCGGTCGGTCGGGTCGTACTCCTCCTCGCTCAGGTCGACGAGGTTGTCCCGGAAGTAGTCGTACGTGTCGACGTCGTTGAACGTCACGCAGGGGCTGAACACGTTGACGAAGCCGAAGCCGTCGTGTTCGATCGCCTCCTGGACGATCTCGGCGTGCCGCTGGGCGTCCGTCGAGAACGACTGGGCGATGAACGTCGCGCCCGAGGCGAGCGCCAGCGCGAGCGGGTTCACCGGCGGCTGTTTCGACCCCTCGGGCGTCGTCGAGGTCTCGAAGTCCTCGCGGCTGGTCGGCGACGCCTGGCCCTTCGTCAGCCCGTAGATGCGGTTGTCCATGACGACGTAGGTGAGGTCGACGTTCCGGCGGACGGCGTGGACGAAGTGGCCCGCGCCGATGGAGTAACCGTCGCCGTCGCCGCCGGCGACCATCACTTCGAGGTCGGGGTTAGCCAGCTTGACGCCGGTGCCGACCGGCAGGGCGCGGCCGTGGACGCCGTGGAGCGCGTAGCTGTGCATGTACGTGCCGATTTTCCCGGAGCAGCCGATGCCGGCGACGACGAAGGTGTCGTCCGGGTCGTTCCCGGTCTCGGCCAGCGCCTTCATCATGCCGTTCATGGTGCCGAAGTCGCCGCATCCGGGACACCAGGTCGGCTGCTCGTCGGATTTGAAGTCGGTGAAGCGAACGTCTGAGCTCATATCAGGCCTCCAGGGTCTCCTTGATGTCCGTTGCCAGCTCGTCGGCCTTGAAACGGACGCCGTTGTACTTGTTGATGCGCTCGACGCGGGTCAGCGTGTCGTGTTCGAGCACGTCCGCGAACTGTCCGGTCTCGTTGCACTCGACGACGACGACCTGGTCGTGGGCGTCGAACTCCTCGGTGAGGTCCGGCCGCGGGAAGACGTACGGCACCGAGATGACGCGGACGCCGACGCCCTCCTCGCCGAGGTAATCGAGCGCTTCAACGAGCGCGCCCTCGTTCGACCCCCAGGAGACGACCAGCGCGTCGGCGTCGGGGTCGCCGAACTCCCGGTAGTCGAAGGTCTCCCGCTCGCGGGCGGTTTCGACCTTGCGGTTGCGCTTCTCGACCTGTTCGAGGCGGACCTCCGTGTCCTCCGTCCGCCGCCCGAGTTCGTTGTGTTCCAGCCCGGTGGACATGTGCGCCCCGTCGGTCGTGCCGGGGAACGCGCGGGGGCTGACGCCGTCCTCGGTGGCGGCGTGGGGCGTGAACCGACCCTCGTCGTCGAGCCACTCCTCGACGGTGTCGTCGTCGACGACCCTCCCGCGCTCGACCTCGACGGCGTCCATGTCGAACGTCTCGGGGTCGAACGTCTGCTCAGTGACCGCCAGCGAGAGGTCGGCGACCAGGTAGACGGGCAGCTGGTACTTCTCGGCGAGGTTGAACGCCTCGACGGTCTTCCAGAAGCACTCGTCGATGGTCGTCGGCGCGAGGACGAACCGCGGCACCTCGCCGTGGCCGCCGTACAGCGTCATGTTGAGGTCGCCCTGCTCCTGCTTGGTCGGCATCCCGGTCGAGGG
>JBDGTD010000065.1:0-8842 GCA_042217165.1 Haloferacaceae archaeon
GGCCCCGCGGCCGGGACTGCCGTCGTGGCGTCACGAGAGGGGGTGCGGACCGCGAGCGGGTGCGGACCGCGACTAGCCGCAGGCGTCGCCCCCGTGACTCCGTCGGGTTCTTTAGCGCCGACCCGGACTGCTGAGTATGGACGCGGACGAGGACCCGGACGAGGTCCCGACACAGTACGACCCGTCGGCCGTCGAGCCGCGGGTCGCGGACTACTGGGAGGAGGTCGACGCCTACGAGGCGGCGAAAGAGGCCCACGCCGACGACCCCGACTTCTTCTTCGTCGACGGCCCGCCCTACACCTCGGGGCAGATGCATCTCGGGACGGCGTGGAACAAGACGCTGAAGGACGCGATCCTCCGGCAGAGGCGGATGGCGGGCCACGACGTCTACGACCGGCCGGGCTACGACATGCACGGGCTCCCGATCGAGGTGAAAGTCGAGGAGGAACTCGGCTTCGACTCGAAGAAAGATATCGAGGCGTTCGGCGTCGAGGCGTTCATCGACGAGTGCAAGGAGTTCGCCCTCGAGAACCGCCGGAAGATGGACGAGGACTTCCGGTCCATCGGCGCGTGGATGGACTGGGACGACCCGTACCAGACTATCACGCCGGAGTATATGGAGGCGGCGTGGTGGGCGTTCGAGCGCGTCGCCGACCGGGGACTCGTCGAGCGCGGCAAGCGCGCGGTCAACCAGTGCCCGCGGTGTGAGACCGCCATCGCGAACAACGAGGTGGAGCGTCACGACGTCCACAAGCCCGCGATCCACGTCCGGTTCCCGCTCGCGGAGCGCGAGGGCGCGCTCGTGATCTGGACGACGACGCCGTGGACGGTCCCCGCGAACACGTTCGTCGCGGTCGACGGCGACGCGGCGTACGTCGGGGTCGACGCGCGAAGAGACGACGAGACCCACCGGCTCTACGTCTCGAAGGCGGGGCTGGACGAGACGCTCCGCGCCGGGCGGTACGAGGACTACGAGGTGGTCGAGGAGCTGGACGGGTCGGAGCTGGTCGGCTGGAGCTACGACTACCCGCTCGCGGAGCAGGTGCCCGACCACGCGGCCGGCGAGGGCGTCCACGAGGTGTACGAGGCCGACTACGCCGACGCGACGGACAAGACGGGGCTGGTCCACTCCGCGCCCGGACACGGCGAGGAGGACTTCGAGCGCGGGCAGGAACTCGACCTCCCGACGTTCTCGCCGGTCGGCGGCGACGGGCGGTTCACCGACGCGGGCGGCGCCTACGCCGGACAGTTCGTCCGGGACGCGAACGACGACGTGATCGCAGACCTCGAATCCGCGGGGCTCCTCCTCGCACACGACCCCGACCACCTCGTCGAGGGCGAGGGCCAGTGCTGGCGCTGTGACACCGACATCGTCCGGATCGTCACCGACCAGTGGTTCATCACGGTCACCGACGTCAAGGAGGACCTCCTCGACAACGTCGAGGACAGCGAGTGGCACCCGGAGTGGGCGCGGGACAACCGGTTCAGAAACTTCGTCGCGGACGCGCCGGACTGGAACGTCTCGCGCCAGCGCTACTGGGGCATCCCCCTGCCCATCTGGAAGCCACGAGGCGTCGAGGAGTACGAGACGGAGGACTGTCTCGTCGTCGGGACGCGCGCGGAACTCGCAGAGCGGGTCGACCAGGCGGTCGACCCCGCGGACCTCGACCTCCACCGTCCCGGGGTCGACCCCCTCACTATCACCGAGGACGGGACGACCTACGAGCGCGTGCCGGACGTCTTCGACGTGTGGATCGACTCCTCCGTGGCGACGTGGGCGACCCTCGACTACCCGGGGTCGGTCGAGACAGAGACGGCAGAGACAGGCTCGACCCCGAAGGGCGCCGAGGCGTTCGAGGACCTCTGGCCCGCCGACCTCATCGTCGAGGCGCACGACCAGACCCGCGGGTGGTTCTGGTCACAGCTCGGGATGGGGACGGCGGCGCTCGACCGGGTTCCGTACGACGAGGTGGTGATGCACGGGTTCGCGAACGACTCGGACGGCCGGAAGATGTCGAAGTCGCTCGGGAACATCGTCACGCCCCAGGAGGCAATCGAGGAGTACGGCCGCGACCCGCTCCGCACCTACCTGCTCCGGCACGACCAGCACGGCGCAGACCTCGCGTTCGACTGGGACGGGCTGGCGGAGACACAGTCGGACCTGAACGTCCTCTGGAACGTCTTCCGGTTCCCGCTGTCGTACATGGACCTCGACGGCTACGACCCCGCGGACCCGGCCCTCGACGACCGGTCGCTCCAGACCGTCGACGAGTGGGTGCTCTCCCGGCTCCAGACCGTCGAGGCCGAGGCGCAGGACGCGTGGGACGAGTACGCGGTCCACGACGCCCTCACCTCCGTCCTGGAGTTCGTGATCGAGGACGTCTCCAGGTTCTACGTCAAGGCGACCCGCGAACGGATGTGGGCCGAGACCGATAGCGAGGCGAAACGCGCCGCGTACGCCACGCTCGCGACCGTCCTCGACGAGGTGACGCGCCTGCTCGCGCCGGTCGCGCCCTACCTCACAGAGCGGATGTACCGCCGGCTCGACGGCGAGGCGACGACGGTCCACGGGCTCGCCTACCCGGAGCCGGACGAGACGCTGCGGGACGACGGGCTGGAAGCCCGGATGTCGACCCTCCGCGAGGTCGAAGAGGCCGCCGCGACGGCGCGCCAGCAGGCGGGGCGAAAGCTCCGCTGGCCCGTGCGCCGCGTCGTGGTCGAGAGCGACGACGCGGGGACCCGGGCGGAGGTCGAGGCGCTCGCGGACCTCCTCGCCGACCGGACGAACGCCCGGGCGGTCGAGGTAGTCGAGACGTTCGACGAACTCGTCGAGTACGCAGAGCCGGAGATGGCCGCGATCGGTCCCGCGTTCGGCGGCGCGGCACAGGACGTGATGAGCGCCGTCGAGGGGAGCCGGCTCGCGGACCTGCGCGACGAGGACGGGACGCTGTCGGTGACGGTCGACGGCGAGCCCCACGAACTGACCGACGAGATGGTGACGGTCCGGAGGGAGCCGCCGGCGGACGTGCGCGGCGCCGCGTTCCCCGGGGGGACGGTCTACGTCGACGCCGGCCTGACCGAGGAACTGGAGAGCGAGGGGTACGCCCGCGACGTGGTGCGGCGGGTCCAGGAGATGCGAAAGCGGCTCGACCTCGACGTCGAAGAGGAGATCGAGGTCGCGATCGACGTCGCGGACGAGCGCGTGGCGACGTTCGTCGAGGACCACCGCGACCACATCGCGACCGAGACGCGGACGAGCGCGTTCGTCGGGCGCGACGACCGCGAGTTCGACCTCGTGGAGGAGTGGGAGGTCGAAGGAACCGACGTCACCATCGCGGTCGCCCGGGCGGAAGGGGCCGAGCAGACGGCGTAGCCGAGCGGACGTTTAGCCGACGACGGCCGCAACCCAGTCGGCGGTCGCGTCGCTCGGCGTCGACTCGACGCGCTCTATCGCCGGCAGGTCGTAGGGGTGGAGTTCCTCGACGCGGGCACACAGGTCGTCGTAGCACGCCGCCGTCGTCTTCACGACCAGCAGCTCCTCGTCGTCGTCGTGGACCGCGCCGTCCCACCGGTACGTCGACCGGCAGTCGAGGCGGTTGACACAGGCCGCGAGTCGCTCCTCGACGAGCGTCCGTGCCAGCGCGCCCGCCTCGTCGGGCGGCGCGGTCACGAGGAGGAGCACCGCCTCGTCAGCCATCGCACTCGACGATGGGCGAGAACGTCCCGTTGATATCCCACTCGTGGAGACAGAAGACGTCGCCGGCGAGCGGGTCGCCGTCCTCGACCACGACACTCCAGCCCCCCTCGCTCCAGTGTTCGCGTCGGCCACACCGCTCGCAGATGCGGTCGGACGGTGCGCGAAGTCTCACCATACCTCGACCCCGCCGGCGACTGGCTTACAGCTTTCCCTCTGACTACTTGTGGACGGAGCCTCTCCGTGGAGACGTGGCGAACCACACGTTCCCGGTCGACCGGGCCGACGACCTGGACGACCCGACGCGATACGTCCACTGTTCGCGCGAGGAACTGCTCGCCGCGCTCGGCGCGGGCGCGAGCGCGACCGTCCTCGACCTCGGGAGCGGCACCGGCTTCTACACCGACGACGTCGCGCCCCACGTCGGACGGGTGGTCGGGGTCGACCTCCAGCGCCCGATGCACGAGCGCTACCGGGCGAAGGGGCTCCCGGCGAACGTCTCGCTTCTGACCAGCCCGGTCGACCGCCTGCCGCTCGCAGACGGGGCCGTCGACGCCGCCTTCTCGACGATGACCTACCACGAGTTCGCGACGCCCGCGGCCGCGAGCGAACTGGCCCGCGTCTGTCGCCCCGGCGCCCGGGTCGCGACCGTCGACTGGACGAGCGAGGGTGCCGGCGAGGCGGGCCCGCCGACCGAGGGGCGCTACGACCTCGCCCACGCCGTCGAGACGTTCGAGGACGCGGGCTTTCGGACCGAGCGCGCGGCGAGCCGCCGCGAGACGTTCGTCCACGTCTGTCGCCGATTCTGATCTGTCTGTTCGTCTCGACGGAGAGTTGCAAAATGATTATGTGGTAAGCGTGGCCACGGTCGCTATGGTCGTACACCGTACGACGGTCGATCCGTACAGACCCGACCGCGGCCTCTACGAGTGCCGGCGCTGTGGCGCGCGGACCCGGAGCGACAGCCGCGTCGAGGCGTGCGAGGACTGCAACGGGTCCGTTCGGAACATCGCGGTCTCGCGAGAGTAGCCGGTCAGGTCAGGCGGTCCAGTCCGACCACGAGTGCGGCCCCGAGGAGCGCCGTGGCCCCGAACACGGCGAGGTCACCCGTCGAGCCGTCCAGCCCCGCGCGGACGACCGGCGCGCGGAGCGCACCGACGACGAGTCCGAGGAGCGCGGCGAGCGTCGCCTCCGGCCGTCGGTCGAGCGCCCACCGCACGGCGTGAGCGACCGTGAACAGGCCGACGAGCGCGCCGGCGACGAACGCGGCCACCGTCGCGCCGGGGTCGACTGCCGGCCCGAGGCCCGCCCGCGGGGCCGCGACGAGGGCGTCGACGAACGTCCGGAGCGTCCCGACCATCCGCTTGTACTGCCCGAGAATCAGGAGGAGGAGCGACCCGCTCACGCCGGGGAGGATCATCGCACTGACCGCTATTGCCCCCGCGAGAACCGTCGTCGCCGGTGATGTGGGAAGCGCCGCCGCGCCCTCGCCCGAGAGAACGAAGCCCGCGGCGGCGCCCGCGAGCGCCGCCCCGATCCGACCGGGGGTGTCGAACGCGACGTCGGTCACGATGGTCGCCGCGGAGGCGGCGATGAGGCCGAAAAAGAGGCCGAACGTCGGGACCGGACTGGTCGCTATGAGCGTGTCGAGGACGCGCGAGACGACGACGACGGCGGTCAGAATGCCGGCGCCGAGGGCAAACAGGAACGGCCCGTCGAGCGCCCGGAACGCGTCGCGTGCGTCCCGGCCGGGGAGCGGCGCGGCGAGAAGCCGGACCACGGCGCCCGGCGTGACGCCCGCGATGGCGCTCACGAGGCGCGTGTAGATCCCGACCAGCAGCGCGACGGTCCCGCCGGAGACGCCCGGGACCGCGTCGGCCGCCCCCATCGCGACCCCTTTCAGGTACGTTACGACTGCCGTCCGCCCGTCGAGCGGCGGGTGGTCGGCGTCGGTCACTCGGCGGGGACCGAGGCAGGCCGGGTCGTCACCGGCGCAGCGGGCGCCCGCACGGCGGACTGGTTCTGGGCCGTCGTGTTCGACTCCCCGCTCGCCGACTGGTCCTGGAACAGCGGCTCGGCGCGACGGGTGAGTTCGACCTCCACGGGCCGGTCGGACGCCCCGACGACCGCTGGTTCGGGCACGTCGGCCTGTGTCTGGTAGGTGATCACGTAGCCGGAGTCGTTGATCCGGGTGCCGGCGGTGAAGTTGTACGGCCCCTCTGCGCGCAGCGAGGTGGTCGTGTAGCCCTCGTTCGCCTCGCCGTACCCCGTCGTCGCGTACGGCAGTGTCATCGTGAACTCGCCCTGGTCGTTCGCCTGCACCCGCTGGGTGTAGGTGAACGTCGTGTTCGTCTCGGGGATACGGATGGGTACTTCAGCGGTGACGTTCGCACCGGGCACGGCACCGCTGCCCTGTACCGTCGCACCGGGGACGCGCTCGAACGTCTTGACGTAGCTCGGCGGGTTCGCGTCGAGCACGCCCGCCGCCTCGGCGCGGATACGGTAGGTGGCCCGGGCCTGCCTGCGCAGACTCCGGTAGCCCCGGTCAGAGAGCGCGGAGTTCTCGCTCACGTCGACCAGCCGGTAATGCTCGAGCGCGGCCACCCGCTCGGTCGGGAAGGGCCCGAGCCCGCCGACCTGCGAGGTGCTGTCGTTGCGGACGTACGCCCGCGCCTGGCTCATCGAGCGGAACTGCTTGATCGTCCGGCCGTCGGCCGGCGTCGCGTTGACAGTCACCGCCCGCTGACCGAACTGGACCTGACGAACCTCCCAGTCGACGACGACGGGCTGCGGGGACTGGGCGCTTCCGTGGTAGTAGTAGAGCCGGGTCATCTGACTCTCGTAGAACCGCTGGTGGCGCACGAGCGTCCTCGACACCAGCTGGGGACTCCCCTGCTGTCCGGTCTGGACGCCGTAGATCCGGTGGTAGAACTCCGACGGCGAGACGTTCGCGCGGTCGTAGAAGACGATCGGCGCGCCGAACTTCGAGCCCGGCGTCGCCATCTGCCAGTCGATCATGACGTAGCGGGTGTGCTCGCCCTCGGTCGACTGGCTCACGAGTACCTCGCGGGCGGCGGAGGCGTTCGGCGCGAGCAGGTAGTTCGCGGCCGCCGTCGCGCCCTGCTGGAACGGGTTGGCGTTCGGGATCCGCTCTGCGCCGACGGTTATCCAGTGGCCGTAGTCCCACCACGACTGGATGCCGTAGGTGCCGTTCGGATACCGGAAGTCGTCCGTCCGGTCGTAGCTGCCGTAGTAGTCGAACTCGTCGGCGTTGCCGGCGCCGCCGAGATTCCCCTCCGCAGGTGTGTTGTTCTGCATCCACGCGAGGCTGTCCTGCCACTCGACGTACCCACCGGGGCTGGCCTGGCCCCCGGCGACCCAGACCGTCTGGGACTGGATCGACTGCCCGCCGCGCTGTCCGACCGAGATGGGAACGAGCAGTCCGGGCGTGACGACGAGCATCACGACCAGCGCCACCGTCAGCACCTGGTAGAGTTCGACGTCTTCGGCCGTCTCGACGAGCGAGTCGACGTCGAGGTACGAGAGTACCTCGCCGAGCAGGTAGGCGTTCATCACCGCGACCGCGGGCGCGAGGTAGTAGTTGAACCGCACCTGTGTGAACGCCGCCGCCGTCACGAACGCGGCCCACACGAGGACGAACAGCGTCTCGGGGTCGTACGACCGCTGGACCGTCGCGCCGACGACCAGCGTCGCGACGATGACGAGTCCGATCACCTCGGAGACGGTGCCGAACTGCTCGGCGACGACGACGAGCGGCGCGGGCACGAGGTAGATGAGCGCGATCAGAACGAGCCCGACGACCGCGTAGCTCGCGCCCCGCGTGTCGCCGTCGCGCACGAGCGGCTTCGTCGCCATCCAGACCGCCGCGGCGACGCCGGTAAACAGGGTGAAGCCGTAGTCCGCGAGGATCCGCCCCACCCGGTCGGGCGCGCCGGAGGCGGTGACGAATCCCCGGGCGCGCAGGGTATCCGGCGAGAGGTAAGGCTGGGCCTCGGCGATGGTGCGAGTCTGAGCACCGGCGCTGAACCCGACAGTGCGCTGGAGGTTGGTGACGACGAGGTCGAACACGCTCGGAAGCGCGAGCGCGACCACGACCGCGCCGACGAGCGCGCTGCCGTAGGTCGCGAAGACGAACAGTTCGCGGTCGAGTCCGCGCTCCTCGAACGCCCGCGAGGCGGCCGCGATCCCGGCCGACATCGCCGCCAGTCCGAACGGAACGAGGACCTGAAGCAGGGAGAAGTTCGTCGTGTCGAACCCGACCGTGTTGAACGGGATCAGCATCATGAGCCCCGTGACCGTCATCGAGACGGCGCCGACGAAGGCGACGTACTCCGGAGACTCCCCGACGACGTGGTCGCTCGTCAGCGCGACCAGCAGGAAGACACCGAAGATGCCGACCAGCAGGATACCGGGCGGCCACGCCCACATGTACATCGCGGTCGCGAACCCGGCGGCCGCAGAGGTGATCGTCGGCCACCGGAGTTCGTCCCAGTTGCGCTCCGCGACGAGTTCCCAGACCGGGCGTTCGCGGGCCGCGACGCCGAGGGCGACCAGGAGGGCGAAGACGGCCATCCCCATGAAAAACGGCTCCGCGCCGTTGTGGTCGGAGAACCCGACGAGGGTCCGCTGGAGGAAGGTGCCGGGCAGGAGCGCCAGGACGGCGACGCCGAACAGCGCCGCGCCGCGGCCGGCGATCCGTCGGCCGATCAGGAAGGTCGGAACGACCGCGAGGGCGCCGAACACCGCGGGCGCGACCAGGAGTGCCTTCGCCACCAGTTGGTCGGAGGGCGCGCCGAGGCCGACGACCAGCGCCGCCGTCGCGACGAGCTGGTCGTAGAGGGTGCCGAACTGCCCCTGTGCCGTGCCGTAGGGGAAGTACGACCACGGGTCGAACGGCATCGTCGCCGGCCAGTGACGGACCGTATACCGCACCATCCGGAGGTGATACCACGCGTCGTTGCCAGAGAACACTACCTGCCCGTCTTGAATGAACGTGTCGTAGGCCTGGAGGCGGACCCACAGCATGAACGCGGCCACGGCGGCCAGCGCGGGGATATGGTAGTAGTCGTCGAAGAGGTCGAGGACGGACTGTCCGTCCGTCCGGTCCTCGTCGCTCATTACACCGAC
>JBDGTD010000080.1:0-8633 GCA_042217165.1 Haloferacaceae archaeon
CCGACGTTCGCCATCCACCCGCCGAAGCTCGGCTGTGCGGCGGCCGTGCCGGCGGCGCCCGCGACGCCGGCCGTGACCGCCGTCGCCCCACGGAGGACGGCCCGTCGTGAGACCTTCGGTTCGCTCATAGTTCGCTCTCGGGAACCCGTGGTAGTGAATCCTCTGGTCCGCGTCTGGCGTTCCGGAACTCTTTTGCGCGTTTCGGCGGACGAGCGCTCATGACCGAGGACGCCGAGCGACAACTTCGCGAACAGCTGCTTGCGGCGTTCGGAGACGCCGACTTCCCCGTCGAGAACCAGATGGGACTGGTGCCGGCGCTGCCGGACGGGCCGCTCACGAGCTTCGAGGCCGGCGACCGGTCGTTCACGGCGATGGAACTCGCCGCGGAGATCGGCGACTACCAGTCGTTCCCCTACGAGGACGCAGAGTCACTCGTCGACGACGTCATCGACGCGATGCGGACCGAGGGGCTGCTGTAGCGCGGGCCAGCCTTTTGTCGTGGGCGCGCGCGGAGGGCGTGTGACCCACGACCGGGCGTTCGATGTCGAGCGATACCTGACCGTCAGGAGCGCCTACGGGGCGAGTGTCTCGCCGGGCGGGCGCGTCGCCTTCCTCACCGACACCACCGGCGTTCCGCAGGTGTGGACCGTCGACGGCCCCGAGGGGTGGCCCGACCAGCGCACCTTCCTCGACGAGCGGGTGACGTTCGTCGACTACTCTCCGACCCGCGAGGAGTTCGTCTACGGCGCCGACGCCGGCGGGAACGAGCGTGTGGACCTCTACCGTCTCGCGCCCGACGGCGGCCCGCCTGTCGACCTGACGGGCCACCCGGACGCGAAACACCGCTGGGGCGGGTGGGCGCCAGACGGCGACCGGGTCGCGTTCGCGGCGAACCGCCGCGACGAGTCGAGCTTCGACGTCTTCGTCCAGCCCCGCGACGCGGCCGAGGCCGAGCGGGTCCACGAGACTGACGGCTGGGTCGACGTGGCCGGGTGGTCGCCCGACGGAACCCGGCTGGCGCTCGTCGAGTCCCGCTCGTCGTACGACCAGTCGGTCTCGGTGGTTCGCGTCGAGACGGGCGAGCGGACGGCGGTCGGGGTCGAGGGGGCGCGCCACCGCGGCGTCGAGTGGGGACCGGCGGGCGAATCTCTCTACTGCTGTACCGACCGCGCGAGCGACCGTCTCCGGCTCGAACGGCTCGCGGTCGACGGCTCGGGCTACGAGGTCGTCGTCGACGGGGGCGACTGGCCCGTCGACGGCGTCTCCGTCCACGAGCGCGGACGGGTCGCGTACTCGCGGAACGTCGACGGCGAGACGGAACTGACGGTCGGACGGCTGGCCGACGGCGCGGTCGTCGAGACGGTCCGGCCGACCTTCCCCTCGACGGGCGTCGCCGGCGGGGTCGCGTGGAGTCCCGACGGGTCCCGGCTCGCGCTCTCTGCGTCGAGCCGCGTCGACAACACGAACGTCCACGTCGTCGACCCGGAGACGGGCGCGCGCGAGCGGTGGACCCGCGCCTCGACGGCCGGTATCCCGCGCGACCGCTTTCGCGCCCCCGACCTCGTGCGCTACCGGACGTTCGACGGGCGAGCGATCCCCGCGTGGTTCACGCTCCCGCCGGACCCGGTACCGGGCGAGACGCCCGTCGTCGTGGACGTCCACGGCGGCCCGGAGTCCCAGCGCCGCCCGGGGTTCAACGCGGTGACGCAGATCCTCTGTTCGCGAGGGTACGCGGTCTTCGAGCCGAACGTCCGCGGGTCGGCCGGCTACGGGCGGCGCTACGCCTCGCTCGACGACGTCGAACGGCGGATGGACGCGGTGGCGGACCTGGAGGCGGCGGCGGAGTGGCTGGCGGGTCACGAGGCGGTCGACCCGGACCGCCTCGCCGTCATGGGTGCCTCATACGGCGGGTTCATGACTCTCGCGGCGCTGACGACGTACCCGGAGCGGTGGGCCGCGGGCGTCGACGTAGTGGGGATCGCGAGTTTCGTGACGTTTCTCGAGAACACCGGCGCGTGGCGCCGCGAACTGCGCGAGGCCGAGTACGGCTCGCTCGACGAGGACCGGGCGCTCCTCGAACAGTTGAGCCCGCTCTCGCGGATCGACCGCCTCGCTGCCCCTCTCTTCGTCCTCCACGGCGAGAACGACCCGCGCGTGCCCGTGAGCGAGGCGCGACAGGTGGCCGCGGCGGCGCGCGAGCAGGGCGTCCCCGTGCGCGAACTGGTCTTCGACGACGAGGGGCACGGGTTCACGAAACTGGAGAACCGGGTCGAGGCGTACACGGCGGTCGTCGACTTTCTCGCCGCGCACGTCTGAGGGGCGTCAGAGTGAAATCGGTCGCCGGCGACGGTGTCGGTATGAGCGCGGACCACGAGCCGGCCGGGAGCGAGCACGAGCGGCCGATCCGGTGTCTCGTCGCGAAGGTCGGACTGGACGGCCACGACCGCGGCGCGCACGTCATCTCGCGGGCGTTCCGCGACGCCGGCTTCGAGGTGATCTACTCCGGCCTCCACCGGGCGCCGGAAGACATCGTCCAGGCTGCGGTCCAGGAGGACGTCGACGTGGTCGGCATCTCTATTCTCTCGGGCGCGCACAACACGCTCGTCCCGAAGGTGATCGAGGGGCTGGAGGAGTACGGCGCGTTCTCCGACACGCTGGTCCTCGTCGGCGGTATCGTCCCCGACGACGACGCAGAGCGGCTGAAGGAGGCGGGGGTCTCAGAGGTGTTCGGCCCCGGGACGCCGATGGAGGAGACGATCCAGTTCGTCCGCGAGAACGTCACGGAGCGCCGATGACCGGCGAGGACCCCCCGAAACTCGTCGCGGACCTCCTCGACGGCGACGTCCACGCGCTCGCGCGAACCATCTCCCGCATCGAGAACCGGAGCGGGAACTACCGCGACCTGGTGAGCGCGCTCTACCCCCACACGGGGTCGGCGTCGGTCGTCGGGATCACGGGCTCTCCGGGCGCCGGCAAGTCGACGCTCGTCGACGAACTCGTCGCACACTACCGGGACGCGGGCGAGACGGTCGGGGTGATCGCGGTCGACCCGTCCTCGCCGTACACCGGCGGCGCAGTCCTGGGCGACCGCGTACGGATGGGCTCTGCGGTCGGCGACGCGGGCGTGTTCGTCAGGTCGATGTCCGCGCGCGGGCATCTCGGCGGGCTCTCGACGGCGACCGGCGACGCGGCGAAGGCGCTCGACGCCTTCGGGATGGACCGGATACTGATCGAGACGGTCGGCGCCGGCCAGAACGAGGTCGAGGTCGTCCGCACGGCGGACACGGCCGCCGTCCTCGTCCAGCCGGGGTCTGGCGACGACGTTCAGATGCTGAAGGCCGGGATCCTGGAGATCGGTGACGTCTTCGTCGTCAACAAGGCCGACCTCGACGGCGCGGAGCGGACCGCCGCTGACCTCGAGGAGATGCTCGAACTCCAGGGCGACGCGGGCCGGACCCGGGTCGGCCACCACGGCGCGGTGGCGGCCGGCGACGCGAGTGACGGAGGGGCCCCGGCGTCGGACGGAGTCAGTGAGGCCGACGCCGACCCCTGGGATCCCCCGGTCCTCCAGACCGTCGCCACGAGGGGCGAGGGCGTCGCGGCGTTTGCGGACGCCCTCGACGACCACCGCGCGCATCTCGACGGGACGGGCGAACTCGACGCGCGGTCGAAGACGCGCGCCGCCGCCGAGATACGGCGACTCCTCAGACAGGACACCGCCGACCTCGTGGAGGCAGAACTGAGACGACAGGGCGGGATCGAGGAGGTGGCCGCGCGGGTCGCGGCCCGAGACACCGACCCCTACACCGTCGCCGACGACCTGCTCGGTCCGCTCCGGGACTGTCTCGCCGACCGACGCGACAGATAAAAAGCGCGGCTCTTACGTCGCCCGCTCTCCTCTCTCCGCTATGCGACTCAGACGTGCGTTTGCGTCACTCACGCTCCTCGTCGCCGCGGCCGTCACCGCCGTTCGCGGCCTCGAGCGCAGCGCCGGCGTCCTCGAACCGCCACTCGACGGCGAACACGGCCGGTTCCGCTGGCGCGGTATCGACGTCGCCTACACCGAGGCCGGCGACCCCTCGGACCCGACCCTCGTCCTCCTCCACGGGGTCAACGCCGCGGGCTCGTCGGGCGAGTTCCGCGAGACGTTCGCTGACCTCGCGGCCGACCACCACGTCGTCGCGCCGGACCTCCCCGGCTTCGGCTGCTCGGACCGCCCGCCGCTGCGGTACTCGGCGACGTTCTACGAGGAGTTCGTCGCCGCCTTCCTCGCCGAATTCGACGAGCCACGCGTCCTCGTGTCGGGTCTCACGGGCGCGTACGTCGCGAACGCCGCCCGGCGCGACCCCGACCTCGTCGCCGACCTGACGCTGGTCTGTCCGACCGCGACCGCGGGGCCGGAGCCGTCGAAGACGGCGCTCCGCGAACTCCTGCGCGCCCCCGTCGTCGGCGAACTGCTCCACGCCGCGCTCGTCTCGAAGCCCTCCATCCGCTATTTCAACGCCGACCACGGCTACTACGACCCCGACCTGCCGAACGCGGCGTGGGAGGAGTACGAGTGGCGGACGGGTCACCAGGAGAACGCCCGACACGCCGTCGCCTCGTTCGTCGCGGGCTTTCTCAACGCCGACGTGGACCTCGGCGCGGCGCTCGCCGACCTCGACCGGGCCGGCGTCGAGACCACCCTGATCTGGGGTCGCGAGGCGGCGATCACGCCGCTCGCGGAGGGACGCGCGCTCGCCGAGGAGGCGGACTGCCGGCTGGTCGTCGTCGACGACGCGAAGCTTCTCCCTCACGTCGAGTTCCCCGACGCGGTACTCGCGGTCGTGCGCGGCGACCCGCTCGCGTCTGCGACGGCCGAAGAGCGCGCGCGTTAGCGCGGCCGGAAGACGACCACGCGGTCGCCCGTCTGTGGGTTCTCGCCCACCGACGGCTCGACGGTCGCGCCCACCTCGACGTCTTCGGGGTCGACCCCGCGCACCAGTCCCGTGATCCGCACGTCGCCAACCTGTGCGATACCGACCGTGTACGGCGCCTGGGCGTCGAACCCCTGCGTGCCGACGTGGATGACGGTGTGGGTGACGAGTTCGCCGCCCGCCGGCAGGGCCTCCTCGGTCAGCTCCCCCGACCCGCAGTCCGGGCAGACCCAGCGCGGCGGGAGCGAGCCGTGGCCGTTCGCACAGCGGAGGAGGTAGCCCTCGCCGGCGTCGAGTGCGTCCATCCAGTCGTCGTAGCCCCGGTCGCGAATCTCGTCGCTGCCGGCGTCCGTCATTCCACCACCTCCAGGAGGTGGACGACGGCGCTCGCGACCGTCCCGCCCGCGTTGTGGGTGAGCCCGACCGTTCCGTCGACCGCGTCGCTGTTGGGGTGGTCTCCCCGCAGGAGACGGGTCATCTCGACCACCTGGCTCCCGCCGGTCGCGCCGACGGGGTGGCCCTTCGCTTTCAGGCCGCCCGACAGATTGACCGGCAACTCGCCGTCGGCGGTCGTCTCGCCCCGCCGCGCGGCGCCTATCGCCTCGCCGCGGTCGTAAAAGCCCAGCCCTTCCAGCGCGCAGACCTCCGCGATGGTGAAACAGTCGTGGACCTCGACGGCACAGACGTCCGCGCGGTCGACGTCCGCGTCGGCGAACGCCTCCGTCGCGGCGGCGTCGGTCGCTGGCGTGCGCGCGGGGTCCGCGCGGTCCTGGAGCGCGAGGGTGTCGCCGCCCTGGCCGGAGCCGACGACGGCGACGGGCGCCTCGAGGTCGTTCGCCTCGGCGTACGCCTCGCTGGCTACGACGAGCGCGCTCGCGCCGTCGGTGACCGGACAGGAGTCGTAGAGGCCGAGCGGGTCCGCGATGGTCGGGGCGTCTAGCGCCTGGTCGACGGTGATGGTCTTGCGGTACTGGGCGTACTCGTTCGGCACTGCGTTCGCGTGGTTCTTCACGGCGACGTGGGCGAGGTCCTCGTGTTCGCCGCCGAACTCCTCGAAGTACGCCCGGGCCATCAGCGCGTACGCGCCCGGGAAGGTGACGCCCGCCCGCACCTCGAACAGTTCGTCGGCGGCGATGGCGAGTGCCTCTGTCGTCTCCTCTGTCGTCCGGTTGGTCATCCGCTCCATCCCGCCCGCGAGGACGACGTCGGCCTGTCCCGCGGCGACTGCCCGTACGGCCCCGCGCACCGCCGCGCCGGCGGAGGCGCAGGCGAGTTCGTACCTCGTCGCAGGGCAGTCGAGCCCCGCGGCCTCGGCCATCAGCGGCGCCTGGTGGCCCTGTCGCTCGCCGAGCGCGCCCATGAAGTTCCCGTAGTGGAGTTCGGCCACCTCCTCCCGGTCGACCCCGGCGTCCGTGAGTGCGGCATCCGCCGCCTCCGCGAACAGCTCCCGACCCGTCCTGCTGGGGGTCTGACCGAACTGCGTCAGTCCGACCCCTGCCACGCGAACGCCGTTCATGTCTCACGTGCCGCTATCCGCGCCCAAAGACCTGCCGCCATCGGCAGACGCGGTGTGCAGGTGGCGCGCGACCAGCGCGAGCCGTGGCGAACGCGGGCACCGGCACCGGGCGGCGGCGCGCGGAACCGCCGGACACCGGCCGCGACGCGGGAGGCGGTCGGCTTTTCACCTCCCCCACCGACGCGCCCCCATGGACGCCGAGACGCCGGCCCGCGTCGCGGTCCGCGGGTCGGAGACGGAGGCCGTCCGCGGGGCCGTGACCGACGCCGGCGCCTCGGTCGTCGAGCGCGACCCGGACGCGGTGGTCGTCGCCGGCGAGGCGGCGCTCTGCTCGCTCGCGACGGACCTCCCGAACGTCCCGGTAGTTCCCGTCACCGAGCGCGACGGACTCCTTGCGGTCGCGCCGGAGGACCTGTCGGCGGCGCTCTCCGGCCCCTTCCGGCGTCAGCCCCACCCCGTCCTCGGCGTGCGGGTCGACGGCGACGCCACGGGCCGCGCGCTCGTCGACGTGACGCTGGTAACCCGCGAGTCGGCCAACATCTCCGAGTTCGCCGTCCGCGCGGGCGGACGCCGCGTCGGCGACTTCCGGGCCGACGGCGCGGTGGTCGCGACGCCGCTCGGGAGCGCCGGCTACGCCCGCGCCGCCGGCGGCCCCGTCGTCGGCGGCGGAGGCGGCCTCGCTGTCGTGCCCGTCGCCCAGTTCGCGACCTCCCGCGGCGCGTGGGTGCTCGACCCGCCGGTCGACTGCGTCGTCGAACGCGACGAGGAACCGGTCTCGCTCGTCCGCGACGGGACTGTCGTCGGCGATGTCGGGGTCGGTCGGCCGGTCCGGGTCGAGGCTGTCGACAGCCTCGACCTCCTCGTCCCCGTCGACGGAGTGGAAAGCTTCTAACCCCCGGGCCGCAGAGGCCGGAACATGGAGCCGCTGCAGTTCCTCGTCCCGGTCGACGCCCTCGTCGCGGTCGAGGGTCTCCTGCCGTACGTCGCGCTCGTCTTCGTGCTGGCCAACGTGGTCACGCGTCTGCTCGCCCACCGGACCCACGTCGAGCAGGCCGAGTCGGCGGGCGAGATCAGCCGGTATCTCCCGCACACTGTCAGTTCGGTCGCGCTCGTGCTCGCCAGTTTCGCGTACATGATCGTCGCGCCCCACGGCGGCATGGTGCTGTCCATCCTCGTCGTCGGGACGTTCCTCGCGGATTTCTTCGAGTTCGAGTCCCGCAAGGTCGAGGTGCGCAACAACATGACCCTCGAGCGCCCGAAGAGCGCGATCACCGGCTCGCTGCTCGTCCTGCTGTACGCCGGCTACCAGTCGGTGTTCTTCGTCATCGAGCCGATCTGGTCGGCGATCGTCTGAGGCGTCCTGCCTCGGCCCGCTCGGCGGCCACCCGTCTCGACGACCATCCACCCGCGCCCGGGGCTGTTGCTCGCACGGCGTGAGGCCTGCCGACGACGCCGCCGACGCGCTAGTTCGACCGCTTCTCCTCGATCGCCTTCCGGGCCTCCCGTCCGGCGGGGAGCAGCACCCAGAACGCGAGCGGGCCGAGAAGCGCGAGCCAGAAGAACACGTCCATCAGCGTGATCGCGACCACGTTCAGGAGCGTCGCGCTCCCCATCTCGACCGTCAGGGGTGCGACGAGCTGTTGGGTGCTCTCGAAGGACGGTGTCCGGTACCAGCCCGCCAGCACGATCCACATGAGCGCGGAGACCGCGAAGATACCCATACCCTTGATGAACTCGTCGGCCATTACTCGCCGGTATCGTCCGCGTCGGCTTCAGCGTTTCCCATCCCCGCCGTCCGGAAGCGCGTGCCGACCGTGTAGACCCCCGCGCCGAACGCGATGACGCCGAGTCCCAGCGCGGCCAGGGCCGCCGAGAGCGCGCCCTCGCCCGGAACGACCCCGACCGTCGACAACAGCCCGACGACGAGCGCCCGGACGACACTCACCTGGAGCGTGGCCGCGTCGAGGAGCGTGAACCCGAGGACGACGGAGACGACGGCGATGAGCGTCGAGAACACCACGACGGTCTTGTACAGACGAAGCGGGACCACGACGTCGCGGCCGCCGGTCGGTCCCGTATCTGGCCCGGAGTCAGCAGGGGACTCGCCCGAATCGCCGGTCATCGGAGACAGAGTGTCGACCGCTCCGGGCTCACTTCGGGGGCCGGAGCCGGTAGTACCGCCGGTTGAGGTCGTACATGTA
>JBDGTD010000067.1:0-8250 GCA_042217165.1 Haloferacaceae archaeon
GCCTCGTCGAACGCCTCGACGACGAACTGCGGCTTCAGCGGCTCGTCGTCCGGCGCGGCGTAGGTCATCGGGTACTCCTCTTGCCACGTCCGGCACTGCTCGCGCCACTCGCGCGCGTCCGGCGCGCGGTCGAGTTCGTCCATCAACTGCTCGAGGACGACGCCCGCGTCGCCCACCAGCGGATAGTCCGCGTGGACGTTCTTCGATATCTCCGCGGGGTCGATGTCGACGTGGACCACCTCGGCCTCGGGCGCGAAGGTGTCGACGCCGCCGGTCAGGCGGTCGTCGAACCGCGTTCCGACGGCGATCAGGAGGTCGGTGTGGGTGAGCGCCATGTTGGCGTACCCGGTGCCGTGCATCCCCCCCCACGAGAGACAGAGGTCGTCGTCCTCGGGGAACGAGCCGATACCCGGCATCGTCGTCACGACGGGCACCCCGTTCTCGCGGGCGAACTCGCGGGCTTCCTCGCAGGCGTCGGCCTTGATCACGCCGCCGCCGAACAGGCAGACAGGCTTCTCCGCGCGTTCGATCGCGCGTGCGGCGAGGCGGAGCGAGTCGGCGTCGGCCTCCGTCTGGGGGACGCTCGTCTCGGGCACCCGTGGCGGCCTCGGTTCGCGGGCGGTCTCCGCCTTCGTCACGTCTTTTGGGAGGTCGACGAGCGTCGGACCGGGCCGGCCCGTCTCGGAGAGCGAGAGCGCTTTCCCCACCTCGTCGCCGACCGTGTCCGGCGAGGAGGCGAAGTAGTTGTGTTTCGTGATCGGGGCGGTGATACCCATCGTGTCCGTCTCCTGGAAGGCGTCGCTGCCGACCATGTCGGTCGGCACCTGCCCCGTCAGGGCCAGTATCGCGTCCGAGTCCATGTTGGCGTCTGCGATACCGGTCACGAGATTCGTCGCGCCCGGTCCCGAGGTCGCCATACACACCCCCGGCTCGCCGGCGACGACGCCGTACGCGTCGGCGGCGTGGGCCGCACCCTGTTCGTGGCCCATCATCAGGTGGCGCACCGAGGAGTCGTACAGGGCGTCGTAGACGGGCATGATCGCGCCGCCCTGGATGCCGAAGGCGGCCTGTACGCCCGCGTCCTCGAGCGCTCGCACCACCGCGGCCGCGCCGTCGGTCACCTCCGTCGGCTCTTCGCCCGCAGTCTCGGCCTCGGCCTGGGTTTCGGTTTCGGTCTCCCTGTGGCGCTGTTCGTCTCGTTCCTGTCGTGTCGCTCGTTCGCTCATAGGTGGTCTACCCGAATCGGGTGGTCGCGCCGCTGTCGTTCTGTCGGTCGGTCACGGTCGGGGAGGAAGGGACTGTCGGGGCTAGGCCCCTACGATGACGACGCTCGTCGACGCGAACGGCGCGGGTTCGGCGTCGCCCATACTCCCGAGCAGCCAAGCGACGGACATAACTCTTGTGAACCGCCGCTCGCGGGCGACTCGGACCCCCGACGGGCATCAGTCCGCCCGGACCCCCGACTCCCGGTCGACGCCGACCTCTCTCGCGAACTGCTCCAGTTCGGTCACCGTCACCCGCCGCTTCTCGGCGCCGAAGTCTTTCACCTGGCGCGTGACCGCGCGCACCTCGTCGTCGGTGGGCGCGAACCCGGCCTCCTCCAGTCGCTTCCGGACGGAGTGGGTGCCGGTGTGTTTCCCGAGGACGAACTCGCGGGTCGCGCCGACCATCTCGGGAGTCATCACGCCAGGTTCGAACGTCGAGGAGTTCTCCAGCACGCCCGCGGCGTGGATACCGCTCTCGTGGCTGAAGGCGTTCTCGCCGACGACCGGCTTGTTCGCCGGCACGGGCATCCCGCTCGCCTCCTCGACCAGCCGGGACAGCTCCGTGATCCGCGTCGTCTCGACGCCGGTGTCGACGCCGTACAGCGACTCCGCGGCCATCACGACCTCCTCGTAGGCGGCGTTGCCGGCCCGTTCGCCGATGCCGTTGACGCTCACCTGCGCCTGCGCGGCGCCGGCCTCGAAGCCGGCCATCGCGTTGCCGGTCGCGAGGCCGAAGTCGTCGTGTGCGTGGACGTCGACCCTCGCGTCCGTGTGCTCGCGCACCGTCGCGACCATCTTCGCGAAGCGCGTCGGCGTCGCGACGCCACACGTGTCCGGGATGTTGATCCAGTCCGCCCCCGCGTCGGAGACGGCCTCGACCACCTCGACCAGATACTCCTCGTCGGTCCGGGTGGCGTCCATAGGAGAGTACATGCACGTCGCTCCGGACTCTTTGACTCGTTCGACCGCCGCGACCGAGCGCTCGACCACCTCCTCGCGGGTTGCGTGCATCGAGTCCTCGATCTGGACGTCGCTCGTCGACGCGAACACGTGGATCATCTCCACGCCCGAGTCGATTGCCGCCTCGACGTCCTTGTCGACCACGCGCGCCAGCCCCGCCACCGTCGTCTCCGTCTCGGCGGCGATGTCGTGGACGGCCTCGAACTCCGCGTCGGAGTTGACCGGGAACCCCGCCTCGATGACGTGGGTGCCCATCTCGTCGAGAAGCCGTGCTATCTCCAGTTTCTCGTCGTACGAGAACGACGTGCGCGGTGACTGCTCCCCGTCACGGAGCGTCGTGTCGAAGATCCGTACCTCGTCTATCTCTGTGTTAGTTCGGGCTAAAGTGCCCTGGAAGAACTCGATCCGCCGGGGACCCCGACGAATCCTCCATGTCCGAGTTGTGGGACATTGTACTCAGACGATCACCAACTCGATACTTAAGCCTGTCCGTCGACGGCCGAACGCTTTTGCGCGAACCCGCCGTCTCGGCTGCCGTGACCGACTTCGACCTGGACCTCAGGGCAGCCGAGGAGGAGTTAGACGACGGCCACGAGGGCTCCGGCGACGTCACCCTCGCGGTCCTCGACGGCTCGACCGACCCCGGGGAGTGGGTCGACCTGATAGCCGAGGGCAAGACCCTCCTCCTCGCCGTCGACGGCGACCTCAACGCCCTCGCCGCCCCCTTCGCCCGCGAGGTGTCCGAGATGGGCGGGACGCTCACGCACTTCCGTGACAAGCTAGTCGTGACCCCGCCGGGGGTGGACGTGGACACGTCACGGCTGTAGCGCGGGGCCAAGCGACCGAAGTGAGCGAGGGCCCGCGAGACCGAGGCCGGAAGACACTCACGGCTCGCCGTCCCGTCCTCGTCGATGTCGCTCTCCACCGACGCCATCCTCGCCGGCGTCGCGCTCGTCCTGTTCGCGAACTGGCTCGAAGCGGCCGGCTACGGCGGGTGGCCGTTCGCCCTCTCGGGTCTCGGCCTCGTCGCCGTCGCCTTCCTCGGGGGCCTCGGCTCGACGCTCGTCTCCACTGGCGGGACGCTCGCGCCCGACGACGGGTCGTAGGTCTCTGTCCAGCGCCGATCCGATCCGTCGAGCGACGGCGGAGCATCACGACCCGCACCGGGCGCGGTGCGTCAGTTCGGTTCAGCTCTCCGACCCGCCCGTGATCGTCGAGACTGCGGCCTCCGCGTCGGCCTCCGCCGCGTCGACCCGCGAGCGCGCGTCGTCGACGAACGCCTCGTCGGCCAGCAGTCCGACGTTCTCCCGGACGATCGCCCCGGCCGACGCGACGGCGGCGCGCGCGATGTGCGCCCCCACGACCGCGTCGGTCCGGGCGTTCTGTGTCCCCTCGCTCGCGACGACGGCCGCGGCCTCGGCGACGTCCCGGGCCGCCTCGGCGGTCTGGAGCGGAGCCGCCGTCGCGCGCCGGAGCGCCGCCTGCTCGTGGTCCTCGTCGCTCGACGACTCGAACGCCGTCTGGACGACGTCGACAGCGGCCGCGTCCTCCTCGGCCAGGTCGAGCAGGCGCTCGCGCCGCGCCGCGAGCTCCGTCCGGGCGGTCTCGAGGCGCGGCGACGTCTCGGCCGCCGGCGTGTGGAGACAGACCATCTCGCACAGCGACGCGGCCAGCGCACCGGTGACCGCCGTGACGGCGCCCGCACTCGGAGCGACCTGCGACGACGCCACGTCAGAGAGAAACGCCTCGATGGACGCTGTCGCGACCATCAGGGCCCCCCTCCGCCGACCCGTTCGTAGAGCGTCTCACGACCTGTCCGCGCCGGTGCCTGGCGACCGACCGGGTCCGTCTGTGTCCTCACGGCCCGACCGTTCGGCGACGCCGACCAAGCCGCTTTCGCCGGCGCGCCCGGCTTCGACGCCGACTTAACTGCCCCTCCCCTCTCGTCGACTATGCCGATGAAGGGTGGTTCCCCGGATCTCCGGGTGATCGACCGGTGGGGCGACGGCGTCGGGTGGATCGCCTACCCCGACGAGGGGATGCGGCGCGCGAGTCACGCGATCGAATCCGACGGAGAGACCTGGGTGTTCGACCCGGTCGACGTCGACGGCGTCGACGACCTGATCGCCGACGTCGGGTCCGTCGCCGGCGTCGTGACCTGTCTCGACCGGCACAAGCGCGACGCCGCGCGGGTGGCGCGCCGGCACGATGTCGCCGTCCACGTCCCGTCGTGGTTCGACGGCGTCGCCGAGGAACTCGACGCGCCGGTCGAGCGGTTCGACCGCGAGGTCGGGGGGATGACCGCGGTCCGCGTCCGGAACGTGAGCGCGTGGCAGGAGGTCGCCCTCCGGACCGACGGAGGACTCTACGTCCCCGAGGCCGTCGGGACGGTCGACTTCTTCCGTGCACCGAACGACCGCCTCGGCGTCCACCCCCTGCTCCGCCCGTTTCCGCCCCGCGACGCTCTCGGTGGCCTCTCGCCCGACCGACTGCGCGTCGGCCACGGCGAGGGGGTCGCGACCGACGCCGCCGGCGCGCTCCGCGACGCCCTCCGGAACGCCCGCCGGCGGCTCCCCGCTGCCTACCTCAACGCCGCGCGCTCGATGCTCCTCGGCTGATGGGCGGGCACGAGGCCGACGCGCCGGAGACGGTGTACGCGACGGCGGGGCTGGTCGAGGCGCTTCTCGACCGCGCCCGCGCCGCCGACCCCGAGCCCGCGAACGTCGTCCTCGACGCGACGCCGGCGGGTGCGTTCGACGAGAAACTCGGCATCGACGACGACCGGCCCGTCCTCACGCATCTCTATCTGCCCGAGGCCGGCGGCTCCGTCCGCGCCGTCTTCGGTATCGACCTCGGCCGCCCGGCGGGTCGCGGGACCGCACGGTTCGTCTCGCACCCGCAGGGTCCGTCCGCGCTCACGCGCGAAGACGACCTCGCCGCCGTCGTCCTCGTCGCCGTCCCGCCGTGGGAGGTCGAGAGCCTCGACGCGTTCGCCCGCTCCGGACGCCGGCTCTCGCTCACGATTCTCGACGCGGAGCCGCCGGTCGAGTCGCTGTAGCCGGCCGGCCCGGACCGCGCCAGCCTCACCCCCCGGCTTCGCCGGTGTTGAGCCGGTAGTACGTCGTCGTCCCGTCGCCAGTCTCGACCGACTTCTCGACGACGGTCCCCTCGGCGACGAGTTCGTCGAGCGCCTCGTCGACGTCGTCGACCAGCATCCCGCTCGCGACGACGTCGCCCGCGAGGTCGACGAGTTCGTCCTGTATCTCGGTTAGCACCTCGCCGACCGACTCGGGGCGCGCGTCGTTCCCGAAGTCGACGCCGCGAACGATCTCTGTCCTCGTGTAGGCGCTGTCGACGTTCTCGGAGAGGAACGCGACGATCAGGTCCTTCTCGTCGTCGTACTCACCCACGGGGGTCGTTTCACCGGTCGAGTCGCGTGCTGCCCTCGCGCCAGCGTCCCACTCGTCGTCGGAGATTGGCATAGTTACACGTGTTCATGACGTCATATCAGCGTTCTCGTCGCTGCGCTCACCGGTCGCTCGCGGTCCCCGGCGAGTCACGCTCGCTCCCGGGGCCGCCAACCGGTCACTCCAGGTAGCCCAGGTCCCGAAGCTGGTCCGTGATCGCCTGGAACTCCGCCTCCGTCAGTTCGCCCGACCGCTGGTGCTCGATGACGATACTCCGGAGCAGGAACCGGACCAGGTCGCTTGTACTGGTAAAACTCGTCCCCTCGATGGTCTCTTCGACGCGTGCCGCGAGCTCCTTCGGCACCGAGACGGTGGTGTACTCGGTCACGCCCCGGAGTCGGCGGGGCGCGGGAATAAACACAACGAGCGCATCCCCTCTGCATTCAGTCGGGACCCGAGCGATGGGCCCGGTGCGACGCCTCGTCGGGTGTGACGAACCCCTCCCCCTGGCAGGACGCCCGACAGATCCAGACGTTCGCTCACTCGCCGCTCGGTACATCTATTCCGTATCGCAACGTGTCGCGCCGTAATCATGAACCCGGTCACCACACGCATCCCGGAAGACGAGGAGAAGGTACTCGCCGAACTCGAGGAGGAGATGAGTGCCGACCGATCGGACGTTCTCCGTCGTCTCATCAGACAGGGGCTCTCCGACTGGCGCACAGAGCGGGCACTCGACCAGCTTCGCGACCACAGCGTCACACTCCGAGAGGCTGCCGAGCTCGCAGATACGTCGTACGTGGAGATACTGACCCTCGCCGCCGAGGACGGAATCGACGTCGGATACACGACCGACGACCTCGAACGCGATCTCGACCGCCTCTGACGGTCGTCGTCGATTCTTCTGCGCTGATTCTACTCGCCTGGGTCGGCCGACTCGATCTCGTCGTGTCCGCCGTCGATGCGGTCCGAACGACAGACGCGGTTCAGAACGAAGTCCTCGTCGGAGGAACCCGTGGTACCGCGGCGCTCGACGAATGTCTCGAGGAGGGGTCTGTTCACGAACCTCCGGACACAGCCGACGAGGCCGCGTCGATGGAAGGGATCGCGGTTGCCGACGCGTCGGTGATCCTGCTGGCAGCGGACGACGGAGCGGTCCTCCTCGCCAACGACAAGGGGCTGATCGAGGTTGCTCGGAGCCACGGGGTCGAGTGCTGGTGGGTGACGACACTGTTGCTTCGCTGTACCAGAGACGGTACGGTAACGACAGACGAGGCTACCGACGTCCTGTACGATCTCGTGAACGAGGGGATGAACCTCTACCCGAAGGTCTACACGCAGGTACAGAAGAAACTCGGCGAACCGGGGGACTGAGTCGGAGTCCTCGACTCGATAGAGAGAGTCGCGTTCAGTCAGTAGACACAACAGACCGGGAGTGGTCGGTGCCGTGCTGGCTTCTGTACTGGTCGGTCGGGACGGACGGGCTTTACAAGCGGCGACCCCGCACTGGTGGTAATGGCAGTCAGGCCGCCACAGGACGACGACGAGGACCCGGAGACCCTCGCCTTCGGAATCGCCGCCCTCGACGCCCGGCTGGACGGCGCCGAGGTCGAGTGGCCGGCGACCGACCGCGAGGTGCTCGACGCGCTCGGCGACCCATCGATCCCCTACGACGCCTCCGGCAACGAGGTCTCGCTCGCGGACGTTCTCGACCGGGTGCCGGTTCGCGAGTACGACTCCGAGACGGAACTGTTGAACTCGCTCCACCCCGTCTTCGAGGAGTACCGCGAGAATTCGACCCGGAGCGTTCTCGGACAGATCCGATCGTTGTTGCCGTTCTGAACGTAGAACCCTTCTTTCCGCCTCTGTGCGCTCACCCGTCGTCTGTCTTGTCTGGAACGGTCGTGTGACCCAGCGTCCGGAAGTCGTCGGAATCGAACGTGAACACGTGCGCCGCGTCGTGCGCGCCGGCCAGTGTACTGCTCAGGTGATCGACGAGCGTGATCGTCTGGTCGTCGTATTCCGCGAACTGCTCGCAGGCCGCCTCGAAGTGGTCCTCGTCGACGGCCAGCACGGTGAACAGATTGCTGTTGCGGACCGCGGATAGCGCCGTACGTGCCGCCTCGTGGCTCACGCGCTGGACCAGCAGCCGCGTTGTCTCGGCCAGAACGTAGCGTGAGGTGTACACCGGCCGGTAGAGCAAGTCGCCGGTCCGTATCCGCTCGAAGAACTCGATCGATCGGTCGTGTAGACTGTCGTCTGCGTCGAAGCGGGCGTAAACCGGGCCGGTATCGACGAACAGCGGCGTCGGTTCGATTCCACTCACCGCCGATCAGGGCCCCTCGTCGGAGCCGAGTTTGTCCCGAGAGGTGTCCTCGGCGAGATACTCGTCGATGTTCCGAGAAATGTCGGAACGCCCGCTCGAGAACGTCGGTGTTGTAAAGAACGGGTCGTCGGAGCTGACTTCGACATCGCAGTCGGTTCCGCTCGCGTTCGCGACGGCCTCGTCGAGCGCGTCGAGGGCCTCCTCTCGGGTCGCGGCCCGGACGGTGACGCCCCGGGCCTCGTCTCGGGCGCGCCACTGGTCGGCCTCCTCGTGGTACGTGAGGCTGATGTCG
>JBDGTD010000088.1:0-6800 GCA_042217165.1 Haloferacaceae archaeon
ACCTCATCCGGGGCCGCTCGATCGAAGGCGTCGCCACGGCGGCGCTGTACGCGGCGTGTCGACAGGAGGGGATTCCCCGCTCGCTCGACGAGGTGGCCGAGGTGTCGCGGGTCCCACAGAAAGAGATCGGACGCACGTACCGCTATATCTCCCAGGAACTCGGGCTCGAACTCAAACCCGTCGACCCCAAGCAGTTCGTCCCGCGTTTCGCCTCCGCGCTCGGCCTCAGCGAGGAGGTCCAGTCGAAGGCGACGGAGATCATCGACGTCTCCGCGGAACAGGGTCTGCTCTCCGGCAAATCCCCCACGGGCTTTGCCGCCGCGGCCATCTACGCCGCCTCCCTCCTCTGTAACGAGAAAAAGACACAGCGCGAGGTCGCAGACGTCGCACAGGTCACCGAGGTCACCATCCGCAACCGCTACCAGGAACAGATCGAAGCGATGGGGTTCCGGTAGGCGGCGCCGACTACCGACGGACGAACACCACGATCCTGCGGTTCCAGAGCGCGGTGTGGTACGCCCGTGACTCGTAGTTTTCGAGCCTGCTGGCCGCCTCCGAGCGCGCCGAGGCGGTCGCGATCACGACCGGCGGGGGGGTAGACAGCGCCGCTGGGGTCGCGGCGCTCGTCACGTTCGCGTCGGCGCGTTCGAGATACCACGCGAGGGGCAGACGGGCGGCGAATCCGGGGGGGACTGGCGGCCGCGCCGCGGCGTCCTCGGACCGGAGGACGAAGTCGTCGCCGTAGAGCAGGACGCGCCCGCCGTTCGCCGCGACGGTCTCGGCGACCGGGTCGAGGTCGTCGGCAGCCTGGCCGTACGTCGCGAGGTCGCTTCCCGGCTCGGGCGGCGCGTACACCTCGCTCGCCGCCACGGCGCCGGTCTGTGCGACGACGGCGAGGAGCACGAGGCCGACCGCGACCGCCTCGCGGGTCGCGCCGCGGTCGAGTGCGCGCGCGCCGGTCCGGACGACGGCGGCGGCACCGACCGCCGCCGGGAGGGCGAGAACGACGAGAGCGTGGACGACGACCCACGGCCCGAACGACTCGGCGACGACCGGGAACAGGAAGAGCCCGAACAGCCCCCAGTACGCCGCGAAGCCGACGAGCGGCCGGGCGCGTCCCGCGCCGTACCGGCCCCGGAAGAGCGCGTACAGGGCGAACCCGGTCAGGGGGAGGGAGACGCCGACGACGACGGAGAGAGCGTCCGCGAGGTAGGGCAGGAGTTCGTGTGTCCCCTCGGGCGACCGGCCGACGATACGGACGCCGACGAACGCCCGCGGCGCGTCGACCAGCGCCCCGGTCACGCTCCCGAGGCCGAACGGTCGGGGCGCGAACAGAGCGAGAGCCGTGGCGAAAAAGAGGAGGGCCGCGGCGCCGACCCGGTCCGCGGACGCGACGGCCTGTCGGCGGAGGGCGGCGAGACGCGCTCGCGCCGTCTCGGGGCGCCCGGCCACGCGGTCGTGGTCGACGACGACGGCGCCGGCGACGAGCGCCGCGACCGGGTAGGCAACGGCGAACCCCGAAGCGCCGAGCGAGAGCGCCGCCGCCACCCCCGCGAGCGGCGCGAACCGCTCCGCGCCGTCGTACGTCCGGACGAGGGCGCCGAGGGCGACCAGGGCGAACCCGGCCGCGAGGACGTCTCCGCGGAGAAACCGGGAGAAGTAGACGAGAAGCGGAGAGAGCCCGAGAAAGACCGCGAGCGCGACGGTCTCTCCGTCGTCCAGCCGAGTGCGAAAGAGAAGCGCCGCGAGCGGCAGGAGCCCGCCGAGGACGGCGACCGGGAGGCGTGCAACGGCGTCGCTCGCGCCGAGCAGGCCCGTCAGGGCGGCGCCGAGGTGGTAGAGCAGGGGCCCGCCGGCGACCGGGCGGTAGGACCACGTCCCCGTCTCGACGTACCGGAGCGTCCAGTAGCCGACGCGGGCCTCGTCCCAGTGGAACGGACGGGCGTCGAGGGCGACGAGACGGGCAACGAGGGCGAGGACCGTGGCTCCCGCGACGGCGAGGACGACGCGGTCGCGTTCGGCCCCCACGCCCGACGACATGCGGAGTACTGCCGAGGGCCCGGATAGAAGCCTTGTGATCGCACGCGGCGCGTGGCACGGCTCCGTCGTCCGGCCCATCCGTAACCTGTTTGCCCGCTCCCCGAGAGACGCGAGTGATGGCCGAGTACACCGTCGAGTTCGTCGGGACCGGCGAGGAGGTCACGGTCGCCGACACACAGACGATCCTCAGGGCGTGTCTCGACGCCGGAATCGCACAGGAGTACTCCTGTCGCGTCGGGATGTGCCTCGCCTGTTCCGCCGAAATCCTCGAGGGCGAGGTGGTCCAGCCGGCGGCCCACGCCCTGACCGACGCGGAGCGCGAGCGGTTCGCGCTGACCTGTATGGCGCGCCCGCAGTCGGACCTGCGGCTCGACCGCGGGACGTACCCGCCGAGCCTCGAGGGCGACGCCGCGGGCGAGGGCGACGCGCCCGCAGACGACTAACTCGACCCGCCGACTGCACAGCTGTTCGGACCGAGTTCGAGTTCGAACGCCGCTCTCTCCGCGACCTCCTCGCGCCCGAGGTTCACGTCGACGATCCGCCCGTAGTTCGCCGGGCGTGGGGGCATCGACGAGGTGACGCGCGCGACGAACGCCTCGCGGTCGAGCGCGAGGAGGCCCCGGTCGCGCGCCGCGGCGACCGTCGTCGAGACGACGCCGTCGACGACCTCGTCGGGGCTCGCGTAGTGACCGGGGAGCAGGACCGTCTCCGGGGGGAGCGCGAGCAGGCGGTCGTGGAGCGTGTCGTACAGCCGTTCGGCGAGGTCGGGCGCGCCCTCGGCGCCCGCCTCGAGGTCCGGGCGGGCAACGGCGGCGCGAAAGAGGCTGTCGCCACAGAAGAGGAGGTCCGGGGCGTTCCCGCGGTCGAGCAGGAAGCCGGTCATCTCCGAGGTGTGACCGGGGAGCGGGAGCGCCGAGAGCCGAGTCGTTCCGACGGCGACCGACCCGTCGGCGTCGAGGAGCGCGAGGTCGAGCGAGGCGTCGAGTCCGCGCTCCGCGGCGCCAGCGGGGATCACCCCCTCGGCGTCGGTCCGGTCGGCGAGGGCTGCGACGCCGCTGACGTGGTCGGCGTGGACGTGGGTGTCGAGGGCGGCCACGAGCGCGGCGCCGCGGTCGGCTGCGTCCGCCGTGTACCGGTCCGCGAACGCCCGGAGCGGGTCGATCACGGCCGCCTCCTCCCCCGACACGACGAGATGAGAGAGACAGCCACTGGACGGGCGGCGGTACTGGACGACGGTCGGGCCGTCGTCGGGGTCGGAGGCCTCCCCCGCGACGAACAGGTCCGCCCACGCCTCCATCCCGCCCGCGAGGTTCGCGGCGTCGAGGTCGGCGTTGACGAGCATCGACGCGACCTCGGCGCTGGCCGCGCCGTGGCCGCAGACGACGACGACGCGGTCGGACGGGTCGATCCCGAGGTCGGCGGCGTAGTCGGCGACCTCGCCGGTGACGCTCGCGGCGACGAACTTCGCGTGCGGGGCCTGCACCGTCTCGACTGCCGGTCCCTCGACGTGCCAGCGGTCGAACTCGTCGCGGTCACGGACGTCGAGGAGGACGAACGGCTCGCGCGCCCGCAGGCGCTTCTCGAGGGCCGCGGGCGTCACCGAGGGGACGGAGTCGCTCATAGGCGGTGAGAGGCGCCGCGCGGCGAAAAGTCCGCGGAAGGCTGAAGCGGCCGGCATCCGTCTCGCCGCCATGGACGGGCCCTCGTTTCGCGAGGCGGTCGAAGCGGCGTGTGCGACCGAACTCGACCGGCTGGGGTCGAACAGACTGCTCGTCGCGCTGACGGACGCGGAGCTGACGACGCCCGCGGTCCTCGAAGTCGCCGCGGCGAGCGAGGCCGCCGCCCGGGACACGTTCGCGGCGTGGGCCGACGACGAGGGCGACGAGACCGCGCGGGAGCGGTTCGCCGCGGTCGCAGAGCGCGAACGCGACCACTACGAGCGCGTACTCGACTCGCTCCGGGACGCCGACCCCGAGGCCGCGGCGGCGTTCGACCCCGGCGACGAGCCCGGACCGGTCCACGGATACCTCCGGACGCGCGAGGAGACGGTTCCCCGTCTCGCCGCCGGGACCGTCGGCCGCGGGCTGGTGAGCCTCCGCACGCACGCACAGGTGATCGCCTTCTTCGTCAACGAGCCCGACGAGCGCCGCGCGGACCTCTTTCGTGACCTGCGCGCGGAGACGGAGGCGGCGCTTTCGGACGGACTCGCGCTCCTCGAGGAGCAGTGCGAGAGCGAGGACGACTGGGACCGAGCGCGGTCGAGCGCGGAGTACGTCGTGACGCTCGCGTACGACAGCTACGCCGACGCGCTCCGCGGAATGGGCGTCGACCCGAGGTCGATCTGTTGACGGGGCGGGTCGTCGGACTGTTCGTCGCGCCGGCGGCGGGCGAACCGCCGGCGCGGCGCGAGCGGGTCGGGGTGGTCTCGGGCGGGATCGCGGGCGACCGTTACTGCCGCGGCACGGGGCAGTTCTCGCGGGTCGGCGACGGCCATCCGGCCACGCTCGTGACCGCGCGCGGCGTCGCCGCCGCCGAGCGGGCGGTCGACGCCGACCTCGCGTCGGGATGGCACCGCCGGAACGTCGTCGTCGACGGGATAGCGCTCGACGGCCTCGCCGGGGCGACCCTCGAACTGGGCGGCGCGCGCCTGCGGGTCACGCAGGACCGTCCGCCGTGTGCACACCTCGAGGCGACCGTCGGCGTCCCGGGCGTTGCAGACGCCCTCCGTGGGGCCGCCGGGGTGTGTGCCGACGTGGCCCGGTCAGGCGCGCTGGCGGTCGGCGACGAGGTCCGGGTTGTCGAGCCGTCGCCCCGAGAGGCCGGGCGGCGGATCGCGGCGCGGCTGCGCCGCGAGTGACTCTCGTGCGAGCGGGGCGCACCGCCGCTCCACGCTTTTTCCCCTCCGATCGCGTAACACTCGGTATGGCCTCTCGACGCAGCTACCTCGTCGGTCTCTCGACGGCCGCGCTCGCCGGCCTCGCAGGCTGTTCCGGGGTCGTCGGGTCGGGAGTCGACGACGCCGGCGGCGGTACGCGAACCGACGGTCGGTCGCCGACGGACGAGACGTCGCCGTCCGACGCGCCGAGCGGCGGGGCGCCCCCGGTCGCGGACACGCCGCTCTATCTCGGCCGCTCGACGGCCGCTCTCCGCCGGAACATCATGGAGGGCGGCCCGGGCAAGGACGGTATCCCCTCGGTCGACTCGCCGTCGTTTCTCGCCGCGGACGAGGCCGACCTCCCCGACGGCGGCCCGGTGTTCGGCGTCGCGTTCGGCGACGACGTGCGGGCCTACCCGCAGTCGATCGTCGTCTGGCACGAGGTCGTCAACGACGTCGTCGCGGACATCCCCGTCTCCGTGACCTACTGTCCGCTGACGGGGACGGCGATGGGCTTCTACCGCGGCGAGACGACGTTCGGGGTGTCGGGGCGCCTCGTCAACAACAACCTCGTGATGTACGACCGCGCGACCGACTCGCGCTGGCAGCAGGTCGCCGCGACGTCGATCGACGGCCCCCACGAGGGCGACTCGCTCCGGGAGTTCGACGTGACCTGGACCACGTGGGGCGCGTGGCGCGAGCGCCACCCCGGGACGCGCGTCCTCTCGACCGACACGGGCTACGCGCGCGATTACACCCGCGACCCGTACGGCGACTACAACCCGCGGACGGGCTACTACGACCGCACGGACGAGTCGACCCTCTTCCCGAAACTCACCGAGGACGACCGGCTCCCGGCCAAGGCCGTCGTCGTCGGCGCGCGCACGGCCGGGGGCGCCGTCGCGTTCGAGAAGCGACTGCTCCGGGCAGAGCGGGTCGTCTCCGGAACCGTCGCCGGGACGCCGGTCGTCGCCGTCTACGACCCGGCGCTCGACGACGGCGACGTCTACCGGACCGGGGGCGCGACGGTCGAACCGGCGGACGACGGTCGCGTCCGCGTCGACGGCGAGGTCCACCCCGCCGGGGAACTCCCGCTCGACCCGGTACTCGCGTTCGACGCGATGTGGTTCGCGTGGGTCGGATTCTACCCCGAGACGGGGCTCCACACGAAATGAGTGACCTCGTGACCGGGAGGCGCGTTCCGCGGGTCGTCCACGCGACGGCGGGTCTCCTCCGCCGGTCGGTCGGTCGCCGCGACGGACAGGCGGCCGCGCTCGTCGCCCTCCTCGGATACCCGGTGGTGTACTGGGTCGCGCTCGGCCACCTCTCGCTCGGCGGGACCGGCGGCCTCGACGTCTTCGTCGTCTCCGACCCCCTCGCCCGGATGGTCGAGGCGCGCTCGCCGTACAGTTACGAGCCGATTGCGCGGGTTGCCGCCGGACCGGTCGTCTGGCTCGTCTCGCCGCTGAACGTCGCGCTCGGCCTCCTCCTCGGTGCCCTCGTCGCCGCGAACGCCGCCGTCGGGGTGGTCTCGTACCGCGCGCCCCGAGTCTGCGGCGCGAGCGCGCGGACCGGGCCGCTCGCCGGCGTCTTCGCCCTGCTCGGCGGCGCGACCTGCTGTGGCCCCGCGGTCTTCTTTCTCCTCGGGATACAGGCGACGGGAGCGCTCGTCGGCGCGTTCTCCGTGCTGGTCCCCCTGTCGGTTGCCCTGCTGGTCGGGACGCTCCTTCTCGCCGGCCGGGCCACACCCACCGTGAACCCCCGGAAGTAACGCGGGCCGACGGCGCTCGCTCCCAGAGCCGGGGCGCTCGCGGCCGTGCGAGCGTTGCCACGCCTCGTCGAACAGCGCAGTGCCTCGCACTGCTGGCTCGACGACGCTTACGCC
>JBDGTD010000088.1:6900-8207 GCA_042217165.1 Haloferacaceae archaeon
CAGCGCAGTGCCTCGCACTGCTGGCTCGACGACGCTTACGCCTCGTCGAACAGCGCAGTGCCTCGCACTGCTGGCTCGACGACGCTTACGCCTCGTCGAACAGCGTCTCGCCGTCGACCATATGCTCCGCCACCACGTCGTCGTCCACCGTCACGCCCAGTCCGGGCGTCTCGGGCACGGCGATCCGCCCCTGTTCGATGAGGTCCTCCTCGACCAGGTCGCCCCACCAGTCGAGTTCGTAGGAGTGGAACTCGACCGCGAGCGCGTTCGGTACGGCCGCGCCGACGTGTGCGCTCGCGGCCGTCGCGACCGGCGAGGAGACGTTGTGCATCGCGACCGGGACGTAGTAGGTGTCTGCGAGGGTCGCGATCTTCTGTGTCTCGCGCATCCCGCCGACCTTCGGCAGGTCGGGCGCGACGACGTCGACTGCCTGCTCCTCTAACAGCCGCCGGTGGCCGTGGACCCGGTAGACGTTCTCGCCCGCGGCGACCGGCGTGGTCGTCGCCCGTGTGACCTCGCGCTGGACGTCGAGATTCTCCGGCGGCACCGGGTCCTCGAGCCACCAGACGTCGTAGTCCTCGACCGCCTCTGCCAGTCGGTGGGCGCTGCCGGAGGCGAACGACCAGTGACAGTCGAAGGCGACGTCCGCACGGGAGCCGACCCGTTCGGTCACCTCGCGGACGATCTCGGCCTTGTGTTCGACCTCGGGACCGCGGAGGTGGCGGTTCGCCCGGTCTCTCTCGTGTCCGCTCTCGACGTCCAGGTCGAACTTCAGCGCGTCGTAGCCCAGTTCGTCGACGACGCGTTCGGCTTCGGCCGCGTTCGACGCTGGGTCGGCCTCGTCGCCGGCGTGACAGTCACAGTAGACCCGAACCTCGTCGCGGTACTTCCCGCCCAGAAGCTGGTAGGCCGGGACCTCGAGGATCTTGCCCGCGAGGTCGTGAAGAGCCACCTCGACGCCGGCGATAGCGCTCACCGTCACGCCGCCGATGGAGCCCTCACCGGACATCTTCTGGACCATGTGTTCGTACAGTCGGTCGACGTCGAGTGGATTCTCCCCGACGAGGAACGGCGTCATCCGCTCGATCAGTTCGGGGACGCCCGCACCCCAGTAGGCCTCGCCGGTGCCGGCGACGCCGGCGTCGGTGTAGACCCGGACGAGCGTCCACGGGAAGTTGCCGTCGACCATCGTCGTCTGCACGTCTGTGATCTCGACGTCGCGGCCGCCGCCACGCTCGGCCCTGACCCCCATCGTCTCGGCCGAGAGGTCCCGCATCGTGTACTCCGCGTTCGGGTCGCGGAGCGAC
>JBDGTD010000066.1:0-7892 GCA_042217165.1 Haloferacaceae archaeon
TGAGGGTCGTGGCCGGCGCGCGGCCCCCGTCTCGTCGCACGACCCGGTGGTATGTGTCACTGCCGGCGGCCTCGGCTGGTTCTTCCCCGACGCCGACACGCTCGGCGTCCACCGGCGGACGCTCCAGTTCCCGGTGGTCGCGGTCGGAGCGGGTCTGGGCGCTCCTCCCGCTGCTCGGGGTCGACGCGTACGAGGAGGTCCTCGTCGATGGCCCGCCCCGTCTCGTACTACCACCACGCTCTCGTCGTCCGCGTCGCGTGTGTGCTGACCTACGCGCACGACACCTCTGGACGCCCTCGCCGCACGCGGTCGACTCGCTGGCGCGACCGGCTGCCGAACTCGCGGTCTGTGTCGGGCTCTGCCGCGTGATGCTGTTCGGGTCCTGGAAACAGCTCGAGCGAGAGTTCGACAGGATCGACACGCCCTGGCGTCGGGATACGTTCACGAGGACGGACCCCGCGGCCGGCGGCTGAAGCGCAGGCTCAGGCGCGCTCGACGGTGACGTCGCCGTCGGCCGTGCGGACCGTGAGCTGGTTCGTCCCGTCGCCGACGGTGCCGGCAACTCTCGTCTCCGTCGCCGTCCGGACGTCGTCCAGGGCGTCGACGGCGGTGACCTGCCCGTCGGCGGTCGTCGCCTCGACGACCGCGTCGACGGCGTCGCCGAGCGTGACCGTCACGTCGCCGTCGGTAGACTGGACCGTCGCCGTGCCGTCGACCGCCGGGACGTCGGCGGTCACCGCGCCGTCGTCCGTGCGGACCGTGTCGACCGACCCGGGGTCGTCGACGGAGACGTCGCCGTCCTGCGACCGGGCGGCGACGACGCCGTCGGCCCGCTCGACGGAGACGCTCCCGTCGCTCGTCTCCGCGGTGACGTCGCCCCGGACACCGGTCGCGGTCACGTCTCCGTCGCCCGTCTCGGCGGTCACGTCACCGACGGTGTTCCGGACGACGACCTCGCCATCTGTCTCGACGCGCTCCGTGGCGACCGACTCGGGAACGCCGACCTCGAGATCGACCGTTCCGCCGCCGATACCGGTCACGTCCGGCTGGCGCGTGCTCAGACGGAGGGTGCCGCTCTCGACGCGGCTCCGAACTTCGAGCTCCGAGAGCTCCGTCTCTCCGCGGGCCGTCTTGTGCGCCCGGACGCGGACCGCGTCGCCGTCGGCCCGTTCGATCCGCACGTCGCCGCCCGCGTCTGTGACCCGGAGTCGGTCGACGGCCGCCCGGTCGACCCGGCGCTCGACGGTCGTCTCGGCCGTCTCGATCTCGATGAACGACCCGGTACAGCCGGCGAGCCCGGTCGTTCCGGCCGCTGCGACCGCACCGAGGACGGCACGGCGGGTTCGAGACCGTTCGGCGGGCGGGCTGTCTGTGTTCTGTGACATCTGTCGTATCGAGCGATCAGGCACTGTCCGTCGGGCGGGCGACGTCGTCGCCGAGCAACGCGGCGGTTGCGAACCCGCCGAGCCGCGCGAGACCGTTGAGCACGTGGAGTGAGCCGAGCGCCACGACCACGCCGAGCCCGGCGGCCGCGAGCGCGCCGGGCAGCGTCTGGACGGCGTACGAGCCGACCACGTAGCTCGTGCCGGCCGCGTCGTAGAGCAGCGGCGCGGCGAGCAGGCTCCCGACGACCGAGGCGGCCGTGACGAGCGCGACGAACGCCACGACGCCGAAGACGAACTTCAGGGGGACGAGCAGGAGGCTCGTCCACGTCGTCGGCTCGGTCAGCAGCCGCTTTGTCGCGGCCAGCACCGCGTCGAGACTGTCGAGTCGGCCGTCGAAGGCCCGAAGCGCCGCCGGCGGGGTCGCCTCGACGCCGAGGAGCCACGCCGCGAGCTTCGCCTCGAAGCCGGCGACGCCCGCGGCCGCGGCGACAGTCACCACCAGCAGCGGAACGCCGACGAGCGTGACCGCGAGGCTACCGGCCGTCGAGAGCCCGGCGGCGAGTCCCACGAGGTAGACGAGCCCGAGCGGGAACGCCAGCACGAGATACGCCAGGTTGCGGTACGTCTGTTCGCGAAGCGGAACCCCGACGAACTGCCGCAGGGCAGCGCCGGGACCGTGTCGGAGGGCATCTGTCATCACGACAACGACTACTTGACGGGGGAGCTACGTATAAACAGAGCCCGGACTGCCGACTCGGCGACGCGGCACAACATTCAAGTAGAGGAACTCGTCTCGGTCTCAGTCGAACGACCAGTACAGCGCGACGAGTCCGGCGGTGTGTGCGAGCGTCACGCCGAGGACGGCCTGTGCGTCGCTCAGGCGCGCCAGCGGCGCGGCGACGGCGCTCACGAGGTAGGGCACGACCGCGACGAAGAGGACTCCGACCGCGAGCAGCCGCATCGTCTCGCTGTCGTTGCGCCGGTAGCCACGGTACGCGAGGTAGGAGACGTAACACCCGAGACCGACGGTGAGCGCTCCGGCCGCCGCCGTCACCGTCGCGAGCGTCACGTCCGATACACCACCGTGAGGATCGCGACCAGGCCACACAGCCTGCTGGCGGTCGCGACGAACTGTCGCTCGGTCGCGGTGACGACGCCGACGTTGCCGGCGACGAGACGGACGAACATGGGGGCCGGCGCGAGCAGCAACATCCCGACCGCGAGATACAGCAGCGGGCGCCGCCGCGTCCGGAGGTAGCCCCTCATGTAGCGGTACGTGACCACGACAGACAGCACCACCGCGACGAAGAAGACGAGAATCGCCGCGACCGCGGTCGGTGCCGCGCCGCCGACGGCGTCGACCTGTGCGACCACGTCGACTCCCCGGAGCGCACGCGCGGTCGGTGTGGTCGACACGGTCATCCCGAGAGTTCCTCGTACAGCCGGGTGAAGCGGTCGGCGGCCGTCTCCTCTGTCCGGTCGACCTCGACTACGAAGCCGTCCCCCGTGAGTTCGATCGTCACCTGCTCCAGACGCGCGGCGTACACCTCGTGGTGGTGTCCGCTGGGGTCGAGCCGCTGGACGCCGTCGATCAGGTCGCGTTCGCGGAGCCGCTCGACCCGTCGGTAGACGGTCGACTCGGAGGCGTCGCAGGCGTCGCTCAGCGCCTCCGCAGAGCGTGCGTCCTCGTACGTCTCGACGAGGATCCGGCGCGCGTAGTCGTCTTCGAGGAGCGCGTAGATGTCGTCGTCCTCTCGCTCCCCGGAACTCATCGTGTGTCGTTCGGCACGTCTCAGAAAAACGGTGACGGTCCCGCGGGCCCCGTGTCGCCGCGCTCGCGCCCCCGTCCCTCGCCGTGACTTACTCGTGTGGCAGCCGTGAACACGACACCACGGATGTCTGACGTGGTCCCCCGGCTCCGCGAGTCGGTGCCGACCCCCTCCGCGCGGACGGTCGTGACGGCGCCGGTCCGGCGCCAGACGTACGGAAACCTACTGTACCTGGCGCTGTCGTTCCCGCTCGGCCTCGGGTACGTCGTGTTCGCGTCGGTCGGCCTGTCGCTGAGCCTCGGCCTGAGCGTCCTCCTCGTCGGTGTCTTGCTCTTCGCTGCCGTGTTGCTCGTCACGATCGGCATCGTGACCGCAGAACGGTGGCTGGCTCGCGCCCTGCTCGGGGTCGACATCGACCCGCCGGAGTGGCGCGTCGCCGACCACGACGGCCCGGTCGACGGGGCGAAACGCCTCGTACTCGACCCTGCCGTCTGGCTGGGACTGCTCTTTCTCGTGACGAAACTCGTCGTCGGCGTCGCGGCGGTCGTCCTGCTGGCGACGCTTCTCCTCCCGACGCTCGTCCTCGTGGCGACGCCGCTGTACTACGACACCCCCGGCGTGCGGGTCGGGGTCTTCCTCCCGTCGGCGGTCCGAAGGGAGCTCTCGCTGTACGTCCCCTGGAACGAACTGCTCGTCGGCGTCTCGTTCGTCGTCCGGGTCACCTCCTGGCAGGTGACGACGCTCGCCGACGCGCTCGTGATGTCGGCGCTGGGGCTGGTCGCGCTGGTACTCGCGCTCAACGTGCTGAACGCGGCCGCGTGGCTCGCCGGGCGGTGGACCCGCCTCCTGCTCGGCGCGCCGGTCGTCGACCGGCTCGGCTGATCCGGTGGCGCCTACCGGTCGTGTCCGGCACTCGCGAGCGCGTGTGCCCGCTCGTTGTGCTCGCTCGGCACCGACCGGTAGGTCACGTCCGGGACGTCCGCGACGTGGTCGCGGATACGCGCGACACGGCGCCGCTCGACCCGTCCGTTCGGGTCCATCCCGTCCGCCGGGTCGCACGCGCGGATGACGACGTCGGCGTCACCGCAGACGTGGAGCGCGGCGACCCGGTCGAACGCGCGGTCGACCGCGGCGACGGCCTCGAGGAGCGCGCGGTACTCCAGGGCGGTGTTCGAGACGACCGCGTCGACCGACCGCGAACACTCGAACAGCGGCGTCCCCTGGCGGACGACGTAGCCGAGCGCGCCCGACCGCGGCCGGGCGTTGTCGGGACCGTACAGCACGCTCGCGTCGAACGCGAGCTCCAGCGACGGTGCGAACGACGCGGGCACACTCGGTATCACCGCTCGTCAACCATCGGCTTTCCCCTCACCCCCGTCTCGTGTGGAGGCACTCGTCTCCCGGCAGCCGTGCGGGCGTCGGACTTGGCCGACGCGCCCGGCCTCGGGGACTCGCACAGACCGCCTGTCGGCGCCGCGGTCAGTCGTCGCGGAGCGACGGGTGTGTGACCTGGTCGTCGGGGTGTGGCTCGGCGAACCGGTCGCGCATCACCGCGCGCGCCGTCGCCTCGCGGTCGGCGCGTTCGGTCTCGTCTATCTCCTCGCAGCCGGGCGGCAGGTCGCGACCCCGGTCGGTGAAGTAGCCGTCCGGAGTCGTCCAGTCGTGGTAGAACGGCCGGTCGTCGTCCTCCAGCAGCGTGACCGCGACCTCCACGCCGTGGCCGGCACAGACGGCTGCCTGGTGGGGCTTCTCCGCCAGCCGTCCTGCGGCGTACAGGCCGTCGACGCCCGTCCGCCCGCGTTCGTCGGTGTCGACGAACGTCTTCCCGCGGTCGACGACCCCGACGCCGTCGACCCCGGCGAGGTAGTCTGTCGTGTTCTTCGTGGCGGCGACGACCTTCGCCGTGCGCACCCGGTCGCCTCCGTCGGTGCCGACGACGAACCCCTCGTCGACGGGGTCGAGGTCGGTGACGACCGCCTCCAGGCGTTCGCAGCCGGCGGTCACGGCCTGCTCGCCGAGCAGGTCGAGCAGTCGCCGGGGGTTGACGCCGGCCGGAAAGCCCGGGAAGTTCTCGAGGTGAGCGTTTCGCCGGAGGATCGACCCACCCGCGTCGACCACGAGCGTCTCCAGCCCGTGTCGGGCGGTGAACGTGGCGGCCGAGAGGCCGGCGACGCCACCGCCGACGACGACGACATCGTGGTCCACCGACCCGTCTCGGACCGGCGTCTCGTGTGCTGCGCGTTCGCTCGCCATGTATTTAGGTCCGCCTAAAGACACATATCTGTTCCGACCGGGAACGACGGTCGTGGTCGGCCTCGTCCTCGGTCACGGATCCGCGCGCGCCGACGACCGTGATCGTCGTCCGCTCCGTACCGTACACGCGGTGGCGACGTCGGTGAACCCTGCCGCGCCCTCCGGTCGACGAGACACGTCGCGCGCGTGGCGTGGCCCGGGGGGCTGTCAGGAGCGTACGAACTGGACGCAGACGACGCGAGCGGGACCGTCGCCCGGATCCCCCCGAAGAAACCCCGCTCGGGGCAGCCGTCTTCGGGTGGGGGCGCACTCTGTCGGTGTGACGGGGACGCCGAGCCTGAGCGGCGGGGTCGACGCTCCCGCCGATACGACGGCAGACGGGGGGGACGAATCAGGGCCACAACTTCAGTGGTGAGGCTCTGACTAGCCGCTGTGTCACGGATCGATCGACGTGCAGCTGTTTCGATGGGGGCCGCCGCCATCGCCCGGCTCCTCGCCCGGACGGGCGTGATCGACGAGCGCCGCCTCCGGGCGACGGTCGACCTGGCGTGGCCACGCGTCGTCACCGGCGTCGCAATCATGTCGAAGCGAGTGGTCGACCTCGCACTCGTCGGGTTCGTCCTCGGGTCGACCGCCGTTGCCGGGGTCACCGTGGCCAGCGCCTACTGGGTGCTCGCCAAGTTCGCCGCCATCGGGCTGGCCGGTGGCACCGTGTCGCTCGTCTCGCAGAACTACGGCGGCGGCGACACCGACCGGGCCGCACGGGTGGTCACGACGAGCGTCCTCGTCGCGGTACTGCTGTCGCTCCCGACCACCGCGGCCTACGTCGTCGCCGCCGAGCCCCTCGTCGCACTCCTGGGCGCAGACGCCGCCACCGTCCGGTTCGGGAGCGCCTACCTGGCGGTGGTGGCGCCGGGACTCGTCTTCGAGTTTCTCAACCTCATCGCGAGTCGCACCTACGCCGGCGTCGGGGATACGGTCACGCCGATGGCAGTCCGCGCCGGCGGCGCGGCGACGAACATCGTGCTGAGCGGGCTGTTCGTACTCGGACTCGGGATGGGCGTGGTCGGCGCCGCGCTGGGCACTGCGCTGGCGACCGCGCTCGTGACGGCCGTGTTCGCCTGGGGGATGACCGGCCGGTCGTACGCCGGTCGCGGCGCCAGCCCGGTGCCGCTGTCGGCCGACGGCCTCCGGCTCGACCGGGGGCTGGTCGGCCAGGTGGTGCGGGTGGCAAGCCCCCTGGCTGCCCGCCGGGTCGCACAGGGACTGGTCGTGTTCCCGCTGCTCGCCCTCGCCGCCGCCTTCGGGCCCGTCGCGGTCGCGGCAGTCGGGGTCGCACGACAGGTCCGGGCGCTGCTGAACAGCTTCTCGTGGGGGTTCTCTATCGCCGCCTCCACCCTGGTCGGCCAGGCGCTGGGGCGCGCCGACGAGAGCGAGGCCGAGGCGTTCGGCCGGGGGATCACCAGACTGTCCGTGGTGGTGTTCGTGGTCGTCGCGGTCGTCGTGGTCGCGCTGGCGGAGCCGGTCGCGAGCGTGTTCGTCGCGCCCGCCGAGGTGGCGCTGACCGGCGCGTTCGTCGCCGTCGCTGCGGTCAGTGTCGTCCCGATGGGCGTCGACGGCTCGCTGACGGGTACGCTCCGGGGCGCCGGCGACACCCGGGTGCCGTTCGCCGCGACGCTGGTCGGCCTGTATCTGGGCGCGCTGCCGGTCGCCTGGCTCGGGACGGTGACCGCGCTCGGAGTGGCCGGTCTCCAGGCCGCCTTCCTCGTCGAGACGGTCGTGCCGATGGCGATCAACTTCCGGCGTTTCCGGACGAACCGCTGGAAGGCCGTCAGCCGGGCCTACCGGCCCGACGCCGACGCGTGACTCGGCGGGGTCTCACGGGTGTGTGGGCTGTTGGGCCGTGCGACCCGCCGGAGTGACCGGGCCCTTCGTCCCCGCCACCTGGTCGTGGGCAGTCACCCGTGTCGTCGGTCGTGCCGGGTCTCGCCCGGCGACGGGACGGCACCGCCGAGGCGAGGTCACTCGGACGCGGTGGGCTCTGGGCCGCCGGCGTACGCCCGCCAGTCGCCGGACGGCACGACCGTCGCCGACGCCGTGGCTCCGGTGTAGACGTACACCCACGCCCGCACCGCCGGCCGGCGCAGGTCGATGCGCTCGCGCACGTACCGCGACCCCTCGACGTCGGCCGGGTCGTACCCCTCGAACGAGTCCAGCTCCCGGCGGAGGGTCGCATCGCGCACCCGGTAGAGCTCGGCGTGGACCACGCCGTCGCGGGCGTCCCGGTCCCCGGCGGCCCCGTCGACGACGAGCCCGGGGTACGCGCCGAGGTCGTACAGCACGCCGTCGACGGTACACGACCTGACGTACCCGAGGCGGTCCGGGAGCCCGAACGCCTCGTGCGGACTGTACCCCGACAGTAGCGTCCCGTACACCGCGAGGTGGTCGCCCGGCTGCACGCCTCGCCTGTCGGCGCCCCGCCGGT
>JBDGTD010000047.1:0-7712 GCA_042217165.1 Haloferacaceae archaeon
CGAGTTCAGAACGCGTGCGCCGTACTCGACGCGACTACCGACGGCCACCGATATCCGGAGGGACTCCTGTCCCGTGGCCGGGGTGGAGAACGACCCCTGCAGAACCCAGAGAGGAGTCCCCGTAGGCCCCACCGCGTCCACTCCCTCCGCCGTCACTTTTTGTCGCTGGCGTGCCGTAGCTGCACACGCGACTGCGATGTCCACACCTCGAGCCCACCGCCTGTGGCGTGCCCTCGTCGGCGCGGGCGTCGGCGCCGCGGCGCTCGCGCTGTTCGTCGGCGTCGTCGGCGTCGGGGACGTGAGCGGCGTCCTCTGGCGCGTCCCGCCGCGGCGGCTCCGGTCGCTCGTGCTCGTGGGCGTGGCCCCGCTGGTGATCTGGGGGCTCGGGGTGCGGCTGGTCTTCCGGGCGCTCGGCCACCGGCTCGGCCGTCCGACCGCCGTCTCGCTGTTCGCCGCCGCGACGTTCCTGAACGCGGTGACGCCGTTCGGGCAGGTCGGGGGCGACCCCCCCGCGGGGGCGCTGTTCGCGCGGGCGACGGGGACGAAGTTCGAGACGTCGCTGGCGGCGGTCGGGAGTCTGAACGCCGTCAACCGGGTCGCGGCGGTCGTACTCGGCCTGTTCGGGGCCGCCTCGCTCGGGTCGAGCGTCGTGGACGCCAGCGGAGTCGGGGACGTCGCCGTCTTCGCCGCCGGCGCGGCGCTCGGTCTCGCGGCGGTGGCGCTCTGCTGGCGCGTCCGCGACCGGGCCGTGACGCTCCTCGGGTCGGGGCTCGCGGGCCTCGCACGGGCCGTCGCGCGGGGGCTCCCCCGGGTCGACCCGCCGGGCCGCGAGGCCGTCGAGCGACGGGCCGCGGGGTTCGTCGCGGCGCTGGAGCGTCTCGCGTCCGACCCCCGCCGGCTCGCCGCCGTGTTCGCCCTGGGGCTCGCCGGCCACCTCGCCGCCGCGACGACGCTCTGGGTCGCGCTCGCGGCGCTCGGCGTCCGGACGCCGCTCACGGTGGTCGTCCTGCTCGTCCCGCTCGCGAAACTCGGCGGCGTCGCCCCGACGCCAGGGGGGACGGGAAGCGTGGAACCGCTGTTGACCGCGCTCCTCGTCGCGGCGACGGGAGCCAGCGGCGTCGATGCCGGCGCCGCGGTTCTGCTCTACCGCGCGAGCGCGTTCTGGCTGCCCGCGCTCGCCGGAGGGCTGGCGACGGGGTGGGCGGTGACGGTGCCGCCAGGGAGTCGCGCCCGACCCGCGGGCGCGGACGAGCGCCCGACGCTCTCGCGACTCGTGCTCGCGGCGGCGGTCGGACTGTCCGTGCTGCTGGTCGTCGCCGTCCACCGGCGACGGCTGCTCGTCGAGCCCCAGATCCTCCTCGTTCACCTCGTTCGGGACGCGTCGCTGGCCGTGGTGACCGCCGCCGTGGTCTGGGGGCTCGCCGGAGGCCTCCCGCGGCGGTGGCTCGAGTGAGCGTCAGCAGGTCGGCCGTCGGCGGTAGCCGGCGGCGTTCAGCAGGCGGTGAACCGGCTGGGTGACCCCACTCGCGCGCGCCCAGCGGTACGCCCGCCGGAACGGGGTGGCGTCCATCGTGGCCGCGTAGCGCTCCGGATACTCGCGTTTCAGGCGGCGCTCGAGTTCCGGCTTGAAACTCGTCCGCGGGACCGACGGGTGACACATCCGCATCTCGGAGACGTACCGGCACTCGCCGTCCGCGTCGCGCTCCATCCGAAAGCCGAACTCGACGTCCTCGCGCCACTCCGAGAACTCGCTCCGGAACCCGCCGACCGCGAGCGCCGCGTCGCGCCGCGCCGCGAGGTTACAGCCGACGTAGTTGCGGGGGCCGTGGTTCCGACACCCGCCGTACACCGGTCCCTCCGCACAGACGAGCGCCGGGTCGGCCGCGAACGTCCGGTGGACCGTCGCCAGCCACCCGGACGGCGGCGCGGTGTCGTCGTCGGTCAGCGCCACGACGGGCGCCGCCGCGCGGCGCAGCCCCTCGTTTCGCGCCGCCGACCGGTCGAGCGTCGCGTCGTCGACCACCAGCACCTCGTACGGCGCGTCGAGCGTCTGGTCGCGCAGACAGGCGACGGTGTCGCCGTGGTCGTTCGACGGGACAGACGGGACGACGGCCGAGACGACGGGATCGGCCGCCCGCACCGGGCGTTCGACGGACATCGTTCGGACGGCGCGCGCGGACGTAATATGTCTTGGGCATGACACGCACCGTCAGATACAGGTCGCTCGTCGGCGTGCCGAGGGTATGGCGTCCACGACCCCGACCGGCGGCCGCCTCCGGACCGACTCGCTGACCGGCCTCCACGGGGTCGGTATCGCGCTCGCGCTCCTGAGCGGCGTGATTCACCTCGTCCTCGGCGTCGCGGGGCTGCCGTCCGCGCTCGGAATCAGTTTCGTCCTCGCCGCCGGTGGGTTCTTCGGTGCGGTGGTGCTCGTCCTCCTCGACTACCGCCGTCGGCTGGTCTATCTCGCCGGCATCCCGTTCGTCGCCGTCCAGTTCGTCCTCTACTTCGCCCTGAACTGGCCGAACGTCTGGAACCCCGGCGGGATGGTCGACAAAGTCGCGCAGGCGGCGCTGATGGTCGTACTGGTGGTGCTGTACCGTCGGTCCTGAGGCCGCGCGGGACGAGCGGACCGCGGGCGGGGTGGGCTACCGCCCCTGCGGGACGCTCAGGTCCCGCATCGGGCGCCCGCAGTCCGGACAGTCCGTGGCCGTCTCGCTGGACAGCCGCGTCCCACAGCGCGGGCACTCGTACTCGCGCTCTGTGCGGTCCTCCCAGCGGTAGTGGAACGGGTCGGTTCCGAGCACGGACGTCTGTAGCGCGTCGTAGAGTGTTCAACCCACGGGATCGCGCCGCAACACACGACGCCCGTCCGGCTACCCGGCCCGAAACGGTGACGTCCGTCCGGTATTTTCCACGACCGGCGCCCGCGACCGATCGACCGGGCAGCCGACGGTCGGCACGGGCGTTTTGTACTCGGAACGTCGACCCGGCAGCGTGACGGCACTCACTCGCGGCCGGGGGAGGCGCTCGTGACCGACGCGGCCGGCGCGGACCGCGTCGTCGACGCCCTCGTCGCGGCGGGCGTCGAGACGGTCGTCGGCCTCCCGGGCACACAGACGCTCCCGCTCGACGTCGCGGTCGACGACTCGCCGCTCTCGTACCTGATGGCCCGCGACGAGTCCGCGATCCCCCACGTCGCGTGGGGCCACTACGAGGCGGGCGGCGGTCTCGCCGCGACGGTGACGGTGCCGGGACCGGGCGACACGCAGGCGAGCCACGGGCTGAAGAACGCGCTGAACGACTGCGTGCCGCTCGTCCACCTCTCCGCGGACGTGCCCGCGGACGCCCGCGGGTTCGGCGCGATCCACGAGATCGACCCGTCGACCTACGACCACGTGGTCCGGGCGAACCACACGGTCGACCGACCCGCGGAACTCCCGAGCGCGGTCGCCGACGCCCTGTGCGAGGCGACCACGCCGCCGTACGGGCCGGTCCGACTCGGGATCGCGAGCGACGTCCTCGCGGCGCCGTGTCCCGCACCCGCCGTGACGGCGCCCGACGCGACGCCCCGGGTCGCGAACGACGCGGCGCTCGCCGAGGCCACAGACCTGCTCGCCGCGGCAGAGCGCCCCCTCCTCTACGTCGGCGGCGGCTGTCGCCGGTCGGACGTCGAGGCGGTTCGGGCGCTGGCCCGCGAGGTGAACCTCCCCGTCCTCGCCTCGTACAAGGGCAAGGGCGTCGTGCCGGACGACGACCCGCGAACCCTCGGCGTCGCCGGAAGCCACACCCCCGCGTCGGCGCTCGCCGTCGTCGAGGAGGCGGACCTGACCGTGGCGCTCGGAACCGACCTCGACGACGTGGCCACGGGAAGCGGGAGTCTCCCGCTCGACCCGCTCGTCCACGTGACGCTCGCCCCGGCGGACCTCCACACCCGCTACGAGCCGCGGCTGAGCGTCCACGGCGACGCCGGCGAGGCGGCGCGACGGCTCCGCGACGCCGCGGGAACCGGCGGGTGGGACGGGGCGTCGGTCGGCGCCCGCGCGGACCGGGCGTGGGAGGAGCGGCTGCGCGAGGGCGGGTTTCTCGACGACCGGACGCCGATGCCGACGGCGGCGGCGCTTAGGGCCGTCCGCGACGCGCTCCCCCGCGAGACACCCGTAACGACCGACGTGGGCGGCTTCCGTCTCTGGGCGAAACAGGTCTTCGACGCCTACGAGCCGACGGGCTACGTCACCGCCGGGTCGTGGGCGGGGATGGGTGTCGGCCTCCCCGCGGCCGTCGGCGCGGCGGTCGGAACCGGGCGGCAGGTCGCGTGTCTGACCGGCGACGGCGGCCTCCTGATGTCGCTCGGCTCCCTCCACGTCGCGAGCGAGGCGGAGCTAGATCTCCTCTGTGTGGTCTTCGACAACGCCGACTACGGGGTGATCAGCGCCGCGGACCAGCTCCCGCCGTCGGGCCCCCGCTTCGACTGGACGGCGCCCGACTTCGCGACGGTCGCAGAGGGGATGGGCTGGCGCGGAGAGCGGGTCGAGACGGTCGACGAACTCCGGGACGCGACCTGTCGGGCGACCCGAACGGGAGGGCCGGTGCTGGTCGACGCGGCCGTCGACCCGGCGGAGCAGACCGCGGCGGCGGTCTCGAGCGACTAGTCGCCGTAGTTGTGCCACGGCTTGTCTTCGTCGACCAGCGCCGGGTGACAGTCGTGCTGGTTGACGCTGTACTTCGGGTACCGGACGCCACAGCGCGGACACTCGACGGTCGTCTGACGCGTGTACCAGATCCCCCCGTAGAGGAGTCCCACCATGTAGAGAAAGTTGAGGAACATGATGGCGAGATACGCGTTGGCGAACTCGTTTGGCATCTGAGGGCCTCTATCACGACCACGCCGTCCGACCGGCTTAACTCTGCCGCCGCCGTGTGCGAGCCGAACCGTTTAGTGGGGTGCGACTGACTCGTCCCCGTGACCGACCGCAACGAGATGCTCGCCAGCGCGTCCGAAGACGTGATGCGGTGGCTCGAACTCGGTGCGGCCTACTTCCTCGTCGCCCTGTTCGCCATCGGCGTGTTCGACCTCGGCCTGTCGCTGTTCGACCTGCTCAGTTCGGGGCAGTTCACCAACCCGAGCGCCGTGATCGGGTTGATCGACACGGTACTCGTCCTCCTGATCATCGTCGAGGTGTACCAGACGGTGATCGCCTTCAGCCGGGACGAACCCGTCATCCGGATCGTGATCACCGCGGCGCTCATCGCCATCGCGCGGAAGGTGATCAGCTTCCGCCCCAAGGAGTTCGCCTCGGTACAGGAGGCGCTGCTCGCCGCGATCACGTTCTCGCTCCTCCTCGCCGTCCTCATCGCGGGCTACTACGTCATCAGACGGGCCGACCGGCAGAGAGTCCCCGTCGACGACTCGGCGGAGTCGCAGTCGGACCGGGAGCCAGAGCCCGGCGTGATGTCGGAGTAGCCACGCCCCGCCGCTACCGCGTCGTCCGCGACTCGCCCGACCCTTCGTCGGCCAGCGCCTCGACCTCCGCGCGGTCGGTGACCAGCAGGTCGCCCGTCACCGTCCGCTTGATCGCCGCGGCCGCGACGCCGAGCGAGAGCGCCTCGTCGACGGGGTCGCCGCGCGACCGGGCGGCGAGGAAGGCGCCCGCGAGGGCGTCGCCGCTCCCGATGGGGTCGACGGTGTCGGTCTCGAACGCGTCGGCCTCGTGGACCTCGCCGTCGTGGAGAACGAGCGCCCCCCGGTCTCCGAGCGTCAGCACGACCGTCTCGCAGTCGTAGTCGACCGCGAGCGTGTTCGCCATCTGGACCGGCTGGTCGGGCGCGTCGAGGACGTCCGCCGCGTCCCGCCGGGCGACGATCAACACGTCGACCAGAGGGAGAAGCGCCTCGTACGCCTCGCGGGCCGCCTCCTCGGACCAGAGCTTCGAGCGGTAGTTCGGGTCGAACGCGGTGGTCGTCTCCGCGGCGGCGGCGGCCGAGAGCACCGCCTCGGTCGTCTCGCGGGCCGTCTCCGAGAGCGCCGGCGTGATGCCGGTGATAAAACAGGTGTCGGCGTTCCGGACCACGGCTTCGGGCACGTCCTCGGGCGTCATCTCCGCCGCCGTCGACCCCGCGCGGTCGTAGTAGACCTCGCTCCCGCGAGGGTCGGCCCCCCGCTCGAGGTAGTAGGTGCCGAGTCGGCCGTCGGCGTCCCACGACACACCGGTCCGAACGCCGTGGGCGTGGAGTTCGCGGACCACCCGGCGCCCGAGCGGGGAGTCCGGGAGCCGCGAGAGCCACGCCGTCTCGATCCCGACGCCCGCGGCCGCGACCGCGGCGTTCGCCTCTGCTCCCCCGACGTAGGCGTCGAACTCGCCCGCGGTCACCAGCCGGTCGCCCTGTGGCGGCGAGAGTCGCAAGAGCGCCTCGCCGACGGTCACGATGTCCGTCACGCTACCCCTCGGTACGGGGCCGAGGGGATAAGTTGTCTGGCGTCAGTGACGTTTGCTCCGCGCCTCGCGAACGTCGGCACCGTCTCGAACCCGGTCCTCACAGTCCGGGCACACGCGCGGGTTCTCCATCCCGTTCGGGGCGAACACCCGTACGTACGCGTCGGTTACGAATCCGCCACAGTTCTGGCACTCCGGCATTGCGCGGGGGGAGGAATCCTTCATTGTTAATTCTTTGCGAACCGGGGATCACTCTGCGCGGCGCCCGTGCCCCGGGTAGTCCCGCTCGAACCGGTCTGCCAGCTCCTCGCGGTCGACCCGGACCACCGTCGGCCGGCCGTGCGGGCAGGCGAAGGGGTTCTCACAGCCGTCGAGCGCCGCGAGAAGTTCGAGCGCCGACCCCTCCGCGAGCGACGTGTTGCCCGTCACCGACGGGTGACAGGCCAGGTCCGCGAGCAGGTCGTCCGCGACGGCGTCGACGGTCCGGCTCTCCGCGTCCGGCTCATCGCTCTCCTGCAGGTCGACCAGTGCGTCCCGCAGGAGCGCGGCGTCGAGCGTCTCGTCGAGCGCCGTCGGCACCGTCCGGACCTCGACCGTCCGCTCGCCCGTCCGGGCCGCGTGAAAGCCGAGACTCGCGAGCGCCTCGGCGTGGTCCTCGAACAGCGCCGCCTCCCGCGCGGTGAGTTCGAGTTCGGCCGGCTCCGCCAGCGCCTGCGTCGTCGTCTCGCCGTCTCGCAGCCCGTGGAGCCGCTCGTAGTTCACCCGCTCGTCGGCGGCGTGCTGGTCTATCAGGACCAGCCCCTCGGGCGTCTCTGCGACGAGGTAGGTGTCGTGGAGCTGCCCCAGGAGCCGCATCGGCGGGAGCCGGTCGAACTCGCGGACGCCCGGCGATTCGCCGTCGAGGGTCTGCTGGCGGGTCGGAGCGACGCCGCGCCCCGGGCGACGGGGGGCCGACGCGTCGGCGCTCGCGCCGTCCCCGCTGTCGGCGCTCGTCTCCGTCTCGTCGCGCCCGGACCCGGCGCAGACGGTGTGCGACTTCGAAGACGCGGGCTTCGACGTCGTCGGGGTTGGGATATTCCCGTCAGCGATCGACGGGTGCGATCACGACGACCCCGGCGGTCGGCACTTGCTTCTACGCAAGTCCGAAATACCATTGTAACTACTTACAATGGATTTATGACCCATCGGCACCATTGTAAGCATAGACTATGGATAGACCACCAGACACCATGACGAACGAAGAACGGGACGAAGACACCGGCAAGTTCGAAGAAAAAT
>JBDGTD010000096.1:0-7346 GCA_042217165.1 Haloferacaceae archaeon
CTGTCTCCCCTCGTGTCGGCTTCATCCCACGGCGAAAGCCGTGGGCTTTCGCCTCGAACAACTGTAACGCTGACGGCGAGCACCTCCGACCGTCTCCGGCTCCGTAGCCTCGACCTTCTCCCGGATCTGCCCGCAGACCGACCCGACTGGCGGCCTCCGGTCGGGTCGAGCCGGTGGTCGCCGACCCGGCGGTATCGACGAGGAGACGGGTGCGCCCGGCGCGCTCGCGGTCTCGCCGCGGCGGAGCCAGCGCGTATCGAGGGGTCGTCCGAAGTGAATATGTCCGTCCGGTCGCTCCGAACGGACGTGACACTGAGAGTCGGGGCGCACGTCTCGGTCGCCGGCGGCGTCCACAACGCGGTAGCGAACCAGGTCGAGGTCGGGGGCAACTGCGGGCAGATCTTCACGCACTCCCCGCAGGTCTGGCGCGACCCCGAGATCGACGACGAGGAGGCGGCGGCGTTCCGCGAGGGGACGAGCGACCAGCTCGCGGGCCCGTGGGTGATCCACTCCTCCTACCTCGTCAACCTCTGTACGCCGAAGTCGGACCTGCGAGAGAAGTCCGTCGCCTCGATGCAGGCCGAGGTCGACGCCGCAGCGCGGCTGGGGATCGACTTCGTCAACGTCCACCTCGGCGCACACACCGGCGCGGGCGTCCAGGAGGGCCTCGCGAACGCCGCCGCGGCCCTCGACGCGGTCGACGTGCCCGACGGGGTCCAGATCCTGATCGAGAGCGACGCGGGGTCGGGGACGAAGCTCGGCGACGAGTTCTGGCACATCGCGGAGGTGCTCGCGGAGAGCCGCCACGACCTCGGCGTCTGTCTCGACACCGCCCACCTGTTCGCGGCGGGCCACGACCTCTCGACGCCGCGCGCGGTCGACGAGACGGTCGCCGCCGTCGACGAGACGGTCGGCCTCGACGCGCTGGCATGTATCCACCTCAACGACTCGAAACACGGCCTCGGGACGAACAAGGACGAACACGCCCACGTCGGCGAGGGCGAGATCGGCGTCGACGGGATGGCGCGCGTGATCAACCACCCGGACCTGCGCGAGGTTCCGCTCGTGCTGGAGACGCCGACCGAGGACGGCCGCGGCTTCGCCTGGAACGTCGAGCGGGTGCGAGAGCTGCGCGACTGATCTCTCGACGCCCCGTGGCCGTCGTCACCGATTAGTTCCCCGGCGCCCTCGCTCCGGTGTGCGCGTCGTCACCACCCTTCCGTCCGCGACCGAGATCGTCTACGCCCTCGGCGTCGAGCCGGTCGCGACCTCCCACGAGTGTGACTATCCGCCCGCCGCGGCCGACCTGCCGAGCGTCGAGCAGACCCGGATCGACCCGAGTGCCGACGCCGCGAGCATCCACGAACAGGTCGGCGAGGCCGCCGCCGGCGACGGCGTCTACGAGATCGACCGCGAGGCACTCCGCCGGGTCGACCCCGACCTCGTCGTCGCACAGGGGGTCTGTGACGTCTGTGCGGTCGATACGGTCGCGATCCGCGCGGCGGTCGAGGAACTCGGCCTCGACTGCGAGGTGCTGACGACCGACCCTCACGTACTCGCGGACGTGTTCGGTGACATAGAACGGATCGGCCGGGCGGTCGGGCGCGAAGCGCGCGCGACGGAGCTGGTCGGGGACCTGCGCGCCCGCGCCGAGGCCGTCGAGACGGCCGTGGCGGGCCGCGACCGACCCCGGACCGTCGTGCTGGACTGGCTCGACCCCATCATGGTGTCGGGCCACTGGGTGCCGGACCTCGTCGAGCGGGCGGGCGGGCGTCACGACCTCGCGGCGCCGGGCGAGCGCTCGACGACCCGCGAGTGGGCCGCGGTCCGCGAGTACGACCCCGAGGTGCTGGTCGCCGCGCCGTGTGGGTTCGACCGCGACCGGGCGCTCGCAGAGTCGGACGCGCTCACCGGGCGCCCGGGGTACGGGGATCTCGCCGCGGTCCGGACCGGACGGGCCCACGTCGTCGACGGCGACAACTACGTCAACCGCCCGGGGCCGCGGCTGGTCGACACGCTCGAACTCCTCGCGGGGCTGATTCACCCTGGTGCGGCCGCGTGGACGGACTCGAACTCGAACTCGAACTCGGACCCGGACCCGGACGCGGTCGACCCGCTCCCGGGCGCCGCGCGCCGCGAGGCCTGAGGGGGCGACGCCCGGCGCAAGGTTCATTACGAACCTTTTTTCAGCCACGACGGCGGATCGTCGCCCATGTCCCAATCCGGAGACCAACAGCGGATGCGCGCCGGCGGCCAGCCGGTGTTCGTCCTGAGCGAGGACGCGGAGCGAACGCAGGGAGAGGACGCCCAGCAGGCGAACGTCGCCGCGGGCGAGGCCGTCGCCGAGGCCGTCCGTACGACGCTCGGGCCGAACGGGATGGACAAGATGCTCGTCTCCGACGGCGACGTAGTCGTCACGAACGACGGGGCGACGATTCTGGACGAGATGGACGTCGAACATCCCGCGGCGGACATGATAGTCGACGTCGCCACCTCCCAGGAGGAGGAGGTCGGCGACGGCACGACCACCGCCGCGGTGTTGACCGGTGAACTCCTCTCGCAGGCCGAGGAGCTTCTCGACAACGACGTCCACCCGACCGCCGTCGTCGAGGGGTACGGGCGCGCCCGCGACATCGCGCTCCGGACGATAGCGGACGCGCGGCTCCCGGACGACCCCGACGACGAGGTACTCCGGCAGGCCGCCGAGTCTGCGATGACCGGCAAAGGCACCGGCGACGCGCCCGCCGACCGGCTCGCCGCGGCGGTCGTCGACGCCGTCCGTCGGGTCGACGGCGACGGCGACGACGTCCAGGTGACGGCGCGCGCCGGGCGCTCCTCGACCGCGACCGAGGTGTTCGGCGGGATCGCAGTCGACGACGAACTGGAACACGAGGACGTCCCGCGGCGCTACGAGGACGCCACGGTCGCGGTGCTCGACCAGGCGCTCGAACAGCCCGAGGCGAACGTCGACTTCGAGTACGACATCACCGACACCGGGCAGGTCGGGGACGCGACGGCGGGCGAGCAGGCACGGCTCGACCGCTACGTCGACCTGCTCGTCGACCACGGCGTCGACGTCGTCTACTCGAGCGAAGAGGTCGAGGACTACGTCGCCGCCAGGCTCGCCGAACACGACGTCGCGGCGGTCAGCAACGTCCGTGACAAGGAGATGCCGGCCTTCGCTCGCGCCGTCGGTGCGGGGCGGATCACCAACCTGGAGGAGGCCGACGCCGAGGACTTCGGCCACGCCGACGTCGTGCGCCGCGAGCGCTTCGACGACGAGGAGGAGCTGACCTTCTTCGAGAACGACGACGCGGGCCTCGTGACGCTGTTCGTCCGCGGCGGGACGGGCTACGTCGTCGACGAACTGGAGCGCGCGGTCCAGGACGGCGTCGACGCCGTCGTCGAGGCGCTGGACGGCGGCGTCGTTCCCGGCGCGGCCGCCACCGAGGTCGCGGTCGCGAGCGCCCTCCGCGACGAGGCTGCAGGAGTCGAGGGCCGCCAGCAGCTCGCCGTCGAGGCGTTCGCGGAGGCCGTCGAGACGATCCCCCGGACGATCGCGCAGAACGCCGGGATGGACCCGATCGACGCGCTGGTCGACCTCCGGAGCGCGAACGAGACCGGGAGCGCCGGCGTTCTCGGCGTCGGCACCGAGGCGCGGATCGGTGACCCCGCCTCCGCGGGCGTCGTCGACCCGACCACGGTCAAGCGCGGCGCCGTCCAGGCCGCCGTCGAGGCCGCGACGATGATCGTCCGGATCGACGACGTCATCAGCGCGGACTAGGGCGCTTGCGTCGCTTCTCCGCCGACTACCTCGCCGCGACGCGCGCCGGGCTCTGGGCCGACCGGACGGCGCTCGCGCCGTGTTCGCTCGCCAATCGCGAGCGCGTCGTCGACGCCGGCGCCGGAACCGGCGCGTTCACCCGCGTCCTCCGCGAGGAGACGCCCCCCGGAGCCGAGGTGGTCGCCGTCGACGCCGACCGGAGCCTCCTCGCGCACGCCCGGAGCAGCGACGACCCGGACGACGCCGACGCACCCTACGCCGCCGTCGCCGGCGACGCGGGCGGCCTTCCTCTCCGTGACGACGCCGCCGACCTCGTCGCCGCGCAGGCGCTCCTCGTGAACCTGCCCGACCCCGCCGCAGCCGTGCGGGAGTTCGCGCGTGTCTCTACCGATCTCGTGGCCGTCGTCGAACCGGACAACGCGAGCGTCGGCGTCGACTCCACCGTCGCGGGCGAGGCCGACCTCGACCGGCGCGCGCGCGCTGCCTACCGCGCCGGCGTCGCGACCGACCTCGCGCCCGGCGACCGGGTGGCCGGCCTGTTCGAGCGGGCCGGACTGGCGGTCGAAGCGACCCGCCGGCACCACCACGAGAAGCGGGTCGACCCGCCGTACGACGAGCGGGCGTACCGCGCGGCGCGGCGGAAGGCGAGCGGCGCTGCGCTCGACGAGATGGCGCCCGCGCTCCGGGCGAGTCTCGGAGACGACGGGTTCGGAGCCCTGCGCGACGAGTGGCGCGAGATGGGCCGGGCGACCGTCGAGGCGATGAACGAGGGGACGTACCGCCGGGTCGAGGTGGTGCCGTTCGACGTCACCGTCGGTTCGGTGCGGGAGTGACCTCCTCCCCGGCGCGAACGCCGGGGGGTCCCGGCCGCAGCTGAGGTATTGGGGGCCGGTCAACCCGCTCTCGTGGACGTACTCGGCCCGTGGACCTGTCGAACAGGCTGTGCCGTCTGGCTCTCGTCGCTGTTGCCGTCCTCCGTGCCACAGCCCGAGCGTGTCTCTGGCCTCGGGGCCGGTACCGGCCACCTCGTCACCGGGCGGGACCGGGTCAGCCTCGTGGCGACAGACGACGTGGAGTCGCCACTCGCCGTGTTCGTACACGGCCCGTGCTGGACGTTCTGGACGTTTTGGACGTCCACGCCAGGGTCGTCGGCGTACTCGCAGAGGGTCAGTCACCCACCCCTGACGGGGGAGGCTCGTCGGCGGACTCCCGTTCGAACTCCACCCCGGAGTAGCCACTGGACGTGTCGCTCACGTTCACCGTCTCCGAGTTCAGGGCCAACTGACCGTGGCCCGGCCCGTCGGGACGTCTGCCCGACGGTGACCGGGTTGTGGCCCGGTTCGGTCCAGATGCGCCGGGCGACGTCCGGAGTTTCGCGGCGGCGACCCCCACCGTATCTCGGACGGGTCGGCTCGCGGCCCTCGGTACCGCGGCCCGCCGACGGCGCGCCCGCGTCACACCACGTCGCCCCGCACCGACCGCTCCTCCCCGACGTCGCGCTCGCTCATCGCCTCGGCGGCCGTCCGCGCGGTCTCTTCGTCGACGCCGAGCATCCCGAGTGCCTCCGCGAGCGTCGGGAAGGGGAGCGCGCCGTCGCGGAGCTTCGCGAGCGTCTCCTCGGCGCGCCGGCCGTCGCCCCACAACTGGACGCCACGGGGGTCGAGGATCTCGTCGTAGGCCGCCCGCGCGAGTGCCGCCTCCAGCCGCCGGGTGACGTTGTCGTCGAAGGAGGCGTTACAGACCTCGAGGTGAACCGGCTCGTCCGCGGGCAGGAGGTGGGCGGCGAGACACTTCTCTGGCGCGGCGTAGCCGGCGTCGTTCGCCCGGACGTACTCCGGATACTGCGCGGCCCACTCGGCGTCGACGACGCTTCCGACGCCCTCGACGCCGTAGCGCTCCGTCGCGTCCGCCTCGTTCGTCTCGAACAGGAGGTCCTTCGTCACGTAGACGTTCAGCCGCCGGATCGGGTCGAGGCCGAGGGCGGCGTCTCCGTACACCCACACCTCGCGGACGGGGACGGGTGTCGGCTCCGTCTCTACGACGTCGAGCACCGACTCGACGATGTCGAGGGCGTGGTCGCGGTCCATCGTCGGCGTCTCGGGGACCGACGGGCAAAACCGTCCCGTCTGTGGCGCCGCCCTCCGACGTGTTCGGGTCGGGCACCTGTTCCTCGTGGCCCGGTCCGTGCGGACGGCCGGTACGCGCGCACGGGCCGAACTCGCGAACCGGGACACCCGGGTCGGCACGGGGTCCCAGCGACGCGGCGTCCGGCCCGAGACGGCGAGCCCCGGGTCCCACGCTGTCGTCTGTCCCGCCGCCGCGCGAGGACCGGCCGCCCACGCCCACGGACGGACCGGTCGAAACGGTGATACCCCGGCCGCCCGGAGCGCCCGGCGATGCAGTGCAGCAAGTGCGACCGCGAGGCCGTGACCCACGCCGCCTACGCGGGGACGCACCTCTGCGACGAGCATCTCCGACGCTCGGTCGAGAAGCGGGTGCGAAAGCGCATCCGCGAGGACGGCCTGCTCCCCGCGACGGCGAGCCCCGACGACCCCGTGACGTGGGTGGTCGGGCTCTCGGGCGGAAAAGACAGCGTCGTTCTCTCGACGATCCTGGCGGAGACGTTCGGCCGCGACCGGCGAGTGGAACTCGTCGCGCTCTCGGTCCACGAGGGGATCGAGGGCTACCGTGACGCGTCGCTCGACGCCTCCGAGGCGCTGGTCGACGAACTCGGTATTGCCCACCGCACTGTCTCTTACGCCGAGGAACTGGACGTCGAGATGGACGACGTGGCGAGCGAAGACCCGCTCGACATGAACCCCTGTGCGTACTGCGGCCCGTTCCGCCGGGACCTCCTCGAACGCCACGCGGCGGACCTCGGCGCCGACCTCCTCCTGACCGGCCACAACCTCGACGACGAGGCCGAGACCGCGCTGATGAACGTATTCGAGGGCAACGTCGCCCGGATCGGCAACCACTACGACGCGAGCCTGGGACCGATGGACGACCGAGACACGTCGGGACCGTTCGTCCCCCGCGCGAAGCCCCTGCGGGACGTGCCAGAGAGCGAGGTCGGCCTCTACGCCCACCTGCGGGACCTGCCGGTCCACGCGGCCGAGTGCCCCCACGCCGCGGAGTCGTTCCGTGCGGAGGTCCGGGAGCTGCTCCACGCCGTAGAGGAGAACCACCCGGGGACGCGCCACTCGGTCATGGCGGGCTACGAGGAGCTGGCGGGGCTGGCGGCAGAGCGGGAGCGCGACGACCTCGGCGAGTGCGCGGAGTGTGGCGCGCCGACCGGCGCCGAGGTGTGCCGGAGCTGTCGGCTCGTCGCGGCAGTCGGCGGCGAGAAGACGTAGGAAACGGGGCTGCGCTACCGAATGACGTCGACGCCGTTGTTGCGCTCCAGTTCGTCGCGGCCGCCGTCGGAGAACCCCGAGGAGGCCGACTCGTCGCGGCCGCCCTGTCCCGGGGCGGGGGCGTCGCCCTCGATCTCTGCGCGCGACCGGTCGGCCTGCTTCTGGGTCGTCGGGCCGAGCACCTGTGCGGACTGGACGCCGGTCAT
>JBDGTD010000096.1:7531-7698 GCA_042217165.1 Haloferacaceae archaeon
GGTCTTGTTCTTGTCCTGGGTCTCGCCGACGAGCATCACCGCGACGCCGCCCTGATTCATGATCGTCGACATGTCCGCGTAGTCGAGGTTGATCAGCGAGGGCTGGGTGATAGTCTCCGAGATGCCCTTGACCGTCTCGGCGATGATCTGGTCCATCACCGAGAACG
>JBDGTD010000029.1:0-7604 GCA_042217165.1 Haloferacaceae archaeon
CCCGACAGCTAACGGTCGCTCGGGACCTACGGCGGGGCATGGCAGACGAGGTGCTGGTCGTCAGACACGGCGAACGACAGGACAGCGTCGACCCCGAGTGGGCGCAGACGGCAGACCGCGTCCACGACCCCGGGCTGACCGAACTGGGCCGGTGGGCCGCGTGGCGCGTCGGACGTCGGCTCGCGGCGGACCCGCCCGACGCGGTCTACGCGTCTCCCTTTCTTCGGACCGTCGAGACTGCCGACGAGATCTGCCGCGAGGCGGGCGTCGAGACGGTCCTCGAGCCCGGACTGGGCGAACACCGGAACCCGGAGTGGTTCGACGCGGAGCCGGAGACGCTCTCGCACGCGACCCTCGCCGACCGGTTCGACACCGTCCGGCTCGACCACGACCCGTACGTCGTCCCCTCGTTTCCCGAGACGGGTCCGGCGGCGAGCGCGCGGGTCGGCGAGACCGCCCGACAGATCGCCGCGGACGCGGACGGGACGGTCCTGCTCGTCGGCCACGGCCTCACCGTCGGCGGGGTGGTCGACGGGCTCGTCGGGTCGACAGAGGGGGTCGACGCGCCGCTCTGCGGGCTGACGCGGCTCGCGCGCGAGGGCGAGCGCTGGCGGCTCGCGTACTCGGGCGACACGAGTCACCTCGACGACTGAGCGGTCCAGAACGGTTTTCACCCGCGCGCGTCCTCCCCTCGCTGTGACAGCGCCGCCCGACCGGCGAGGACAGTGAGCGGCGACGAGGACGGGTCGTGGCTCGCGTTCGAGGCCGAACTGCTCCGCTACGACCCCGCGGAGTGGCTGGTGATGACCGGCAACCGGCTGCTGGTCGCCGCCATCGGGTTCGTCCTGCTCGGGGCGCTCCTCGGCGGCGTCGTCGCCTCCGGGCTGGCCCCGCTGGAGCGAGAGACGCCGGTCCTGTTCGTCCTGTTCTCGCTCGTCGCCGCCAACTTCACCCTCATCGCCATCGTCACGTCGCTCAGCACGTTCGTCCTCGGCCGTCGGCTGGAGACGCCGGGCGACGTCCGTCAGAAGATAGACGACACCATCGACTACCGCGAGGCGGTCGGCGCGAGCATCGGCGCGCGCGTGACGCCGGTCCAGCCCGACGTCTTCTTCCTGACGCTCTACCGGCAGGCACGCCTCGAACTCGACGCGCTGGCGGAACTGGAACTCGAGGGGCGGACCTACGAGTCCCGCGAGATACTCTCCGCGCTCGTGACCGACCTCGGCGACCACTGCGACTACGTCGTCGACGTACTCCAGCACCCGTCGAGCGGGCTGAAACACGCGCTGTTCGTCTCGCTCGGCGCCGACTACGAGAACGCCGTCGGCCGGGCGTGGCACCTCCAGTGGGAGCGCAGCGACGAGTTCACCGACGAGGCCGCGGCGCCGCTCGGCCGACTGGCGGATATCCTCCAGCACTTAGAGGTCGCGAGCCGGGTGTTCAAGACGGTCTTCATCGAGTCGGAGGTCGCGGATCTGTCGCGGTACCTCCTCTACGTCGGCTTCCCGGCACAGCTCGCGGCCGTGACGCTGATGCTCGCCTTCACCGCCCCGGGGGCGGGCCCGCCGTTCTCACTCTCGCTCCTGCGCGTCCTCGCTCCGCTCGTCGTCGCGGCCGGGTTCGCGCCGTTCCTCCTGCTCGGCTCGTACGTCGTCCGGCTCACGGTCGTCGCCGGCCGGACGACCGACACCTTCCCGTTCAGCTCCCGGTTCTCCACGACCGGGGCCGTCCGCGACGACCGGGGGTGAGCCGCCTACGACCGGTACTGCTGGGTCACGTCCTCTACTGCCACCTCGCCCGCCGGGACGCGGTACGCGGCGACGACCTCCTGCTCGGCGTCGGGGGAGTTCGTGTGCTTGTCGACGGCGTAGCCGACGTACGTGCAGTCCTCGCGGGTGAACTCCACGGTCGAGTAGCCCCAGTTGTGGCTGTCGAAGAACTCGATGTGAGGGTTCATCTTCGTGATCAGCCACGTGAGCAGGGGCTCGGTGACCCGCCCGCGCAGCCCCTCGGTGAGGTGGAGCGCCTCGGCGGCGTTGAGCGAGGTGATCGCGGGTGTCATGAACTCGACGCCGATGCGCTCGCCCTGCGCGACGCCCTCGCCGCCCGAGACCCGGCCCGGATACGAGGTCTGCTGGTACGCGGCGACGTAACAGTGCATGTCGCCCGTGAGCGTGACGAAGTTGTCCACGTCGGCGGCACCGATCGCTTCGGTGACCCGCTGGCGCTCGCGGGTGTAGCCGTCCCACCCGCCCTGTACGGGGTAGACCGAGAGCGGTCCCGACCCGAAGCGGAACGGGACGGTCAACACCTCGTCGGCCCAGACCGACCACAGCGTGTCGGACGCCGTGACCGTCTCTATCAGCCAGTCGCGCTGGTCCGCCCCGAGCATCGTCCGCCCCGGCGGCTCGTACTGCGGGCCGACGTTGTCCGGGGTCGGGATGGCCTCGCGCGGCGGATCTCTGAACAGGCGCTCGTCGGTCATCGCGAGCGTCACGAGGTCGCCGAACTCGTGGGCGCGCCAGAGCCGGAGCCGGTCCTGGAGCGAGTCGCCCTCGGGGTCGTAGGCCACCCGCGCAGGCATGAACTCCCACCACGCCTGCATCGCGTCGGCCACCAGTTCGGTCATGAACTCGGGGTCGTCGCCACGCGGGTGGTTACCCGCCGGCGCGTCGGCCCGGCGGTCCCAGTAGAGGTCGTCGACGAGTTCGTGGTCGTCCCAGCCCGCGATCAGGGTGTGGCGCTCCAGGGCCTCCTGGAGAAAGCGATCTTCGCGATACGTGCGGTAGAGGTAGCGGTAGTCGTCGATGTCCTGGACTCTGCTGTGCCCGCTCGGAAAGGAGAGCTCCCGGCCGGGGTAGTCGTACGACCCCAGTCCCTTGAACTCGCCGTCGTCGGACTCGTAGACGAAATCCCCGACGTGGACGACGAAGTCCACGTCCGCCTCGGCGATGTGGTGAAAGGCCGGGTAGTAGCCGTTGAGGTAGTTCTGGCACGCGACGACCGCGAAGCGCACCGACTCCGGCTCGGCGTCTGGCGCCGGGAGCGTCCGACACCGTCCGGTCCGGGAGGCGACGCCGTCGTAGACGAAGCGGTAGTGGTAGGTCGACCCGGCGTCGAGGCGGCCGTCGAGGTCGACGTTCACCGTGTAGTCGTGTGCCCGCACCGACTCGCCGTCGGTGACCACGCCCTCGACGACGACGTCTTCGAACGCCTCGTCCGTCGCGACCCGGACGCCGAGCGGCGTCCCGGGGTCGAACCGCTCGGGCGCGATGCGGGTCCAGAGGATGACGCCGCTCGGGGTGGGGCCACCGCTCGCCACCGACTGCGGGAACGTCCCGTCGGGGTCGGCGTCGGGGTCGACAGCGAGCGCGTCCGGCTCGCCCGCCGTCTGTACCGTAGACACCGCCGCGAGGTCGTGTGAGTCCAGTTCCGACAGCAGGTCTGCGTGGTCCCCGCCCCCCGGTGTCGTCCCGCGCTCACCGGTCATACGCGCCCCTCTCGTCCGACGAGGATGTGCGTTTCGGGGCGTCCCGGCCGCAGACCGCGGCGACGAGAGAGACGCGTCGGACTGGACCCGCGCCGCCGGGGCCCCTCCGTCGTAGAGACACGTCTCGCCGCCGGCGAACCGGGTCCCGACGGCCCGACAGAGCGTCGGGCGTAGCGCCGGCCGCGCGCGAGTTCGTCGCCCGTGGCCCTGACCGCCGGGAGCCGCGGGTCTTCACGACGGCGTGGCGGCTCTGTCGTAGTCCGGCCGCGGCTGTGACCCCGGACGGCCTCGACGACCCTCAGGCCCCGGCCCCGTCGTCCCGGCCGCGGTGGACGAGAACGACGCCCCCGAGAACGAGCGCACCGCCGGCGACGACGACGGCGGTGACCCGTTCGCCGAGGAGAACTCCCCCGAGGACGACCGCGACGACCGGTTCGGCGGTGCTCACGACGCCGACCCGGCTCGCCTCGAGCCGGGAGACGCCCTCGTAGAAGAGGAGGTGGGGAGCGACCGTCGAGACGACTGCGATCCCGAGGACGATGCTCCACTCGTCGGTCCCGGTCGGAACCGCGAGCCCGCCGTCGAGGACGCCGTAGAGCGCCATCGACAGCGTCGTCCCGACGAGGACGCCGACCATGACGCCCTCGGGGGTGGCCCGCGGGACGACGTACCGGCTCCCGGCGGTGTAGACCGCGTAGCAGGCCGCCGAGCCGAGTGCGAGCGCGACCCCGACCGGCTCCGCGCCCGCGGTCCCGGTCCAGGCGACGAGCGCGACGCCGGCGGTCGACAGACAGAGCGCGGCGGCCTTCCGGGGCGTGACCGCCTCGTCCAGCGCGGCCGCCGAGAGGGCGACCAGCATCGCCGGGTAGGTGTAGAGGACGACCGTCGCCAGTCCGGCGGTGAGAGAGCGCAGCGAGACGAAGTACGTGACCGTCATCAGGGTGTAGACGACCCCGAGGCCGAGCGTCGCCAGCCGGTCGCGGCGCGCCGACGGGAGCGACCACCCGCGGCCCGCGGCGACCCCGCAGACGGCGACGGTCGCGAGGGCGAACCGGACGGGCAGGAGCGTCGAGAGCGCGAGACCGGCGCTCGCGGCGGCCTCGCCGAAGACCCCGATCGTTCCGAAGCCGGCGGCCGCGGCGGCCACCAGCAGGACGCCCGTCGTGGACTCGTCCACGTCCGCCCGACGGCGCGCGAGCAGCCTATCGGTTCCGGTCGCGGCCGTCGCCGTGGCGGCCGTTCCCCTCGGTCGAGGGCTCGCCGGCCCGGCCCGGCTTGGGTCGAGCGCCGTCGCCCGGACGCCTGCCGGAGTGACGACCCGACCGGGGAGTCGGGCTCCGAACGGTCTGCACGAACTGCCCATCCGTCGCGACCGCGTCTGGCGCGTCGACCGGCCCGTCCGTCGGAGGTGCCGTGGCGGCGCTCCGGACTGTCGCGCCACGGGCAACAACAGGGCGGCAGACGGCTTACGACTCGTCTACGTCGGCGGTGAGTCGGTCCGCGACGCCGAGGTCGAGCTGCTCGACGTGTAACACGTGACGGAGCGTCTCGATCTGTCTCGATACCTGCTCGACGCCGGGGTGTGGCGGCTCGACGACGAACGTGATGCGGGAGTGAACGTCGTCGCCGACCGGTTCACCCACGATACGCTCGATGTTGATCTGTCGTCGGGAGAACAGCCCGGTCACGTCGGCCAGTACGCCGGGTTCGTTCTCGACGAACGCCGAGAGGACCACCCGCTGGTCGGCGTTTTCTGTCTGCTCGTCCTCGTCGGTTCCCGGCCTGGTCCGGCGCCCCGTCGGCTGGGCTCGTTCGTGCGGACCGGGACCGTCCAGTCCGCCGTTCACAGTTCCTCCAGTTGCGCTTCGTTCATCGCGAACTTCCCGTTGTCGCCGCCGCTGGGGACCATCGGGTAGACGTCCTCTTCGGGGTCGATGTGGGCGTCCACGACGGAGGGCCCGTCGTAGTCGAGGGCGGCCTGGAGCGTCGCCTCGGCCTCCGCGTAGTCGTCGAGACGGAATCCGCGCGCGCCGAACGAGTTCGCAAGCGTCGCGAAGTCGGGAACCCACGAGTACTCCGACGCCATGTGTCGGCCCTCGAAGAAGGCGTCCTGCCACTGCCGGACCATCCCGACGTACTCGTTGTTGAGGACGACCACCGTGATGTCGAGCTGTTCGCGGACCGCGACGGCGAGTTCTTGCAGGGTCATCAGGAACGAGCCGTCGCCCTCGAAACAGACGACCGACTGGTCGTCGTCGGCGGCACACCGGGCGCCGATTGCCGCGGGCAGGCCGTACCCCATCGTCCCGAGGCCGTGGCTCGACACCCACGTTCGCGGCTCGGTGTAGGTCCAGTACTGGAACGCCCACATCTGGTGTTGGCCGACACCCGTGGTGACGACTGTGTCGTCCGGCGTCAGCGCGTCCGCGGTCTCGACGACGAACTGTGGCTTGAGCGGGTCGGCAGCGGGCGTGTCGTAGTCCATCGGATACTCGGACTTCCACGTCTGGCACTGCTCGCGCCACTCGTCGGCGTCGGGCGCCCGGGGCATCGCGTCGTCTAGCTGGCCGAGTACCGTCCCCGCGTCACCGACCAGCGGGTAGTCCGCGCGGACGTTCTTCGATATCTCCGCGGGGTCGATCTCCACGTGGACGATATCGGCCTCCGGCGCGAACGTCTCGACACCCCCGGTCAGTCGGTCGTCGAAGCGGGTGCCCACCGCGAGCATGACGTCGCTGTGCTGGAGTGCCATGTTGGCGTAGCCGGTGCCGTGCATCCCCGCGACCTCCATCGCGAGGGGGTGGTCTTCCGGGAACGACCCGAGACCGGGCATCGTCGTCACGACGGGGACGCCGTACTCGAGGGCGAAAGCCCGGAGTTCGGCCCAGGCCTCGCCTTTGATCACGCCGCCGCCCGAGAGGATGACGGGCTGGTCGGCATCTGCGAGCGCCGCCGCGGCCGTCGCGACCGCTTCCTCGTCGGCGGCGCTGGCCGCCTCGAAGCTGTCGGGGGGCTCCGGCCCGTCGGGCGTCTGGTCGGTGTTGTCGAGGGTGGCGTCTTTCGGGAGGTCGACGAGCGTCGGCCCCGGTCGGCCGTCGCGGGCGAGGGAGAACGCCTCGCCGACCGCGTCTCCGACCCCGTCGGCGTCGTCGGCGAAGAAGTTGGCCTTCGTGACCGGTCGGGTGACACCGGTGGTGTCTGCCTCCTGGAACGCGTCGTTGCCGACGAAGTCCGACGGGACCTGTCCCGTCAGCGCGAGTACGGGGTCCGAATCCATATCCGCGTCCGCGAGTCCGGTGACGAGGTTGGTCGCACCGGGTCCCGAGGTCGCCATACAGACGCCCGGGTCGCCGGCGACGATACCGTACGCGTCGGCGGCGTGGGCCGCACCCTGCTCGTGGGCCATCGTCACGTGGGTCAGCGCCGCGTCGTAGAGGGCGTCGTAGACGGGCATGATAGCCCCGCCCTGAACCCCGAATACGTGTTCGACGCCCGCGGCTTCGAGCGCCGCCGCGACGGCGTCGGCACCGCTGGTGACCGTGCGTCCTTCGGCCGCTTCCTCCGTGGCTGCTACGTGTTCTGACATCGTGTGGTGGTGGTCCGGGGCGTCGCGACGGCCGCGACGCCGTCGATTACGAGGTGGTTCGAGCCGGGGCGAAGTCGGGAGTAGGGTGTAATGGGGCTACGTCGCCCCGATAATAGCGACCGTCGGGACACCGCTGCCGACGGGCGGTCGCCGCGGCGCGGTGACGGTCTGCATCTTGGCCGAAAGACATCCCCTCCGAGTATCAATGTTTCGTTCGACCGTCACACAGTCGACGGGGCACGCCGCGAGGTCCGCGGTCTCGCCCCACCGGGCGACATCCTCGCTGGCGTGAACAGCGTGGCGTCTTCGACGCCACGAGCAGACGGCGCAACGCGCCGTCGACGACAGGGCCTCGTCCCGCAGGTGGGACAGTTTCCGGTCCACGACACGGCCCGTTCTCTCGCGTGAAACGCCCCGCTCTCGCGGTCGAACCGGTACGGCGATACGTCACACAGCCGCTACTCCTATCCTCGCCGCGAGGACTCGGTGTTGGCTTCTGGGGCGTATCCTCCGCCCCGTTACAGT
>JBDGTD010000082.1:0-7398 GCA_042217165.1 Haloferacaceae archaeon
TATGGCAGACGAACCACTGACCTGTGCCGACTGTGGCGCGACGGTCGAATCGGACGACGACGTCGAGACGGAGGAGGTCCGGGTCGTGTCGGACGGACTCACTTACGGCGACGAGTCGCGCGACCTGTTCATGTGCGAGGACTGTAAGACGATCCTCGGCGTGAGCGAGAAGCCCTGACACGTCGGCGCCGTCCCGACGACCTCACCACCGGGAAGCGATCCCCACCGCTCCTCCGGGCGGCCGTGGCGCTCGCCCCCGGCGGTGGCTCTCTGCCGGCGAACACTCGCGCCGTCGGGCAGGCGCGAGGTCGCGTTCGACCGCGGTCGCCGACCCACCCGGGGCGAGCGCCGCGTGTCGCGGCCACGCGACCCGCGTCCGGGCGCCGAAAACGGTTATTCCCGAGCGGCGTGACCCCGCGGTATGGTCGCCGCCGAGACCCTGCGCGAGGAGACGGTCGTCCTCGCCTTCGACCTGTACGACACCGTACTGGACCGCGAAGCCGTCCTCGTCCCCGCGCTCGCCGAACTTCTGGAGCGCCACGGGAGCGACGCCGACCCCGCCGTCCTCCTGCGGCGCTACCTCGCGATGCATTTCCGGGACTCGATGATCGACTCCCTGATCGACGGCCCGCACACGCCGTTCAAGGAGATAAGCCGCCGCGCGCTCGCGTACCGGCTAGCGCAGATGGGCCTCGACGTCCCCGACGAGGAGGTACGCGCCGTGGTCCGGGCGTGGAAGGACCTCGAGCCGTACGACGACGTGGCCGCGCCGTTCGACCGCCTGCGCGAGGAGTACGTCCTCGTCGGCCTCTCGAACGGCGACCCGGACATGCTCGACGCGGTTCGGGGGTCGATCGACGTGGGGCTGGACGGCGTCGTGAGCGTCGCGGAGGCGGGCGCGTACAAGCCCCACCCGGCAAGTTACGACCTGGCCTGCGAGCGGTTCGGTGTCGCGCCCCACGAGGTCACCTTCGTCACCGCACACACGTTCGACCTCGTCGGCGCGAAGGCGACGGGAGCCCGCGGCGCGTTCCTCAACCGCCACGACAACCCGTACGGCGAGTGGGTACACCAGCCGGACGTGACCGTCGAGAGTACGGCCGAACTGGCCGACGTCCTGACGTGAGGCGGCGCGGCTAGTCGTCCGCTTCCGCCTCGGCGGACGCGTCCCCGACGACCCCGAGGTCGACCCGTTTCTCGTCGCGCTCGGCGACGAGCGCGTCGCGGAACGCCGCGACCGCGAGGCCGTCTCGCTCGCGTTCCTGCCGGTCGCGCACGGAGACGGTCCCCTGTTTCTCCTCGCGGTCGCCGACGATCGCCATGTACGGCACGCGGTCGTCGTGGCCCGCGCGGATCTTCCGCCCGACGGTCCAGTCGTGGTCCTCCACGGTCGCGCGGAGACCGGCCCCGGTCAACCGGTCGCGTACCGTCTCGGCGTAGCGCCGGTTGTCGTCGGAGACGGGCAGAATCCGCACCTGTTCGGGCGCGAGCCACAGCGGGAAGTTCCCCTTGAAGTGTTCGATCATCACGCCCATGAACCGCTCCATCGACCCGAGGAGCGCGCGGTGGACCATCACCGGGCGGTGCTCCTCGTTGTCCCGGCCGACGTAACTCAGGTCCAGCCGCTCCGGGATGTTGAAATCGAGCTGTACCGTGCCGATAGTCCACTCGCGCCCGATGGCGTCGCGGGCGTCGAGACCGATCTTCGGGCCGTAGAAGGCAGCCTCGCCCGCCGCGACGTCGTAGTCGAGCCCCTGTGACTCCAGCGCGTCCCGGAGCGCGTCGGTCGCCTCGTCCCAGATCTCGTCGGAGCCGACCGCGTTGTCGCCCTGTGTCTCGAGTTTGTAGATGATCTCGAGGTCGAACTCGGCGTAGATTTCGTCGATCACCTGGAGAGTGTTCGTGATCTCCGACCGGATCTGGTCGCGCCGGATGAACGCGTGGCCGTCGTCCTGCGTCAGCCCCCTGACGCGGAGAAGCCCGGAGAGTTCGCCGGACTGCTCGTTCCGGTAGACGGTGCCGAACTCCGAGAACCGAACCGGGAGGTCGCGGTACGAGCGCGTCTGCTCGTCGTAGATGTGCGCGTGGTTCGCGCAGTTCATGGGCTTCAGGCCGTACTCGGAGTCGTCCTGCGTCCACGCGAACATCTCGCCTTCCTCTTTGAACGCGTCGTAGTGACCCGTCGGCTTCCAGAGGTCGGCCTTGTTCAGTTCGGGCGTCCACACCTCCTCGTAGCCGAGTTCGTCGTTCTTCTCGCGGATATACTCCTCCAGTTCGCGGCGGACCTGCATCCCGTTCGGGTGGTAGTGTGCACAGCCCGGCGAGTGTTCGGGGATGGAGAAGAGGTCCATCTCGCGGCCGATCTTCCGGTGGTCGCGCTCTTTGGCCTCCTCGCGGCGTTCGATGTAGTCCTCGAGGTCGGATTCGGACTCGAACGCGGTGCCGTAGACGCGGGTGAGCTGGTCGTTCTCCTCGTCACCCCGCCAGTACGCCGAGGCGATAGAGAGCAGCGTCACCGCGCCGATCTCGCCCGTCGACTCGACGTGTGGCCCCGCACAGAGGTCTTCGAACTCCCCTTGGACGTAGAACGAGACGGGGTCCTCGCCGGCGGCCTCGGTCTCTAGCACGTCGCGCTTGTACGGGTTGTCGCGGTAGGTCGCCAGCGCCTCCTCGCGCGGACGTTCCTCTCGCTCGATCTCGAGGTCCTCCGCGAGGATCTGCTCCATCTCGTCTTCGATCTCGTCGAGGTCCTCTGCGTCGAGGTCGACGCCGACGACGTCGTAGTAGAATCCGTCGTCGGTCGGCGGGCCGATAGCGAGGTCGGCCTCGGGGTGGAGACGCTGGAGCGCCTGCGCGAACACGTGCGCGGCAGAGTGCCGGAGTACCCGGAGGTACTCGTCGGCGTCCTCGGTGACGATCTCGAGGTCGGACCCGTCCGACAGCGGGGTCGCCTTGTCGACGAGGTCGCCGTCGACCACGCCCGCGACCGTGTCCTCGCCGAGCCCCGGCCCGATCGCGTAGGCGGCGTCTTCCACCGTCGCCCCCTCGGGCAGAGAGAGATCCGACCCGTCGGGTAGCGTCACAACGATGTCGCCCATGGCTCTACGGACCGGTACGCGCCGAATAAGTGTGTCGTGTCCCCCGCGAGCGAGCCGTCGGACACGTCGGAACGACTTTGTATGTCGGTGATACAACGTATGATAATGAACGGTGGGACCGAGAGCAACGCCGACGAAGATCCCATCGAGGATATCCTCGACACGATCGGTGACCGACGTGCGAGACACGTTCTCGCGTCTATCGCGCACGAATCCCGGTCCGCGAAGGAGATCGCCGAGGACCTCGACCTCTCGCTTCCGACGGTCTACCGCCGGATCGAGGAGCTAGAGGACTACGACCTCGTCGAGGGGCGCACGGAGATCGCCGCCGACGGGAACCACTACCGGGTGTTCGAGTGTGCGTTCGACAGCACGGTGATCTCGCTCGACGACGGCGAGTACGAGGTCCAGATATTCCGCGAGGGGAACGTCCCCGACCGGTTCGCGGAACTCTGGGACGATCTCAGCCGCGCGAGGGACTGACGACGGTGTTCGCGCCGACTCCCGTGTTCCAGTCGCTCGGGCAGATCCTCCTCGTCGGCCTCCGTCTCGTCGTGTTCGCGCTGGCCGGTGGGATCACCCTGATCAGCTTCCAGGCCTACCAGCAAAAGCAGAGCAAGCGCCTCGAGTCGGCGTTTATCGGCTTCGCGTTCATCAGCATGGGCGTCGCGGTCGCGATGCTCGGCACGTACTCCGATGCGAACCAGATCCTGTTCGGCGTCGCCGAGGTCATCCCATTCATCATCGGCTTCGCGATGCTCTGGCGGTCGCTCTACAGCTAACCGCACCCCCACCATTTGAAACCAGTCCGGCCCGATCCGGGGACGTGAACTTCGACCGCTCCAGCGGGGTCCTCTGTCACGTCACGTCGCTCCCCGGCCCGCACGGGGTCGGCGACCTCGGCCCCGCCGCGCACGACTTTCTCGACCTCCTCGACGCCGCCGACCAGAGCCACTGGCAGGTACTCCCGCTCGGCCCGACGCGCGGGGTCCACGGCGACTCGCCGTACGCCTCGCCTTCGACGTTCGCGGGCAACCCCCTGCTGGTCTCGCTCTCCCGGCTCGTCGACCGGGGGTGGCTCGACCCGCTCGACCCGCCCGACTTCCCCGCCGAGACGGTGGACTACGACCGCGTCCGCGCGTTCAAGACCGACGCCCTCCGGCGGGCGTACGACGGGTTCGAAGCGCACGCGAGCGAGGCCGAGCGCGCCGACTTCGAGGCCTTTCGCGGGAGCGAGGACTGGCTCGACGACTACGCGCTCTACGCCGCCCTGGCCGACGCCTTCGACGGCGACCCGTGGCCCGAGTGGCCGGCGGAACTCCGCGAGCGCGACCCGGACGCCCTCGACGCGGCGCGCGCGGAGTTCGCCGAGAGCGTCGCCTACCACGAGTTCGTCCAGTTCTGTTTCGACGAGCAGTGGACGGCGCTCCGCGAGGCCGCCGCCGACCGAGGGATCGCGATCCTGGGCGACCTCCCGATCTACGTCGCGCTCGACTCCGCGGACGTCTGGGCCGACCGCGACGCCTTCCTCGTCGACGACGACGGGACCCCCGAGGCCGTCGCGGGCGTCCCGCCGAACCCGGGCGACGACGGCCAGCGGTGGGGGAACCCGCTGTACGACTGGGACCACGTCGAGCGCACGGAGTTCGACTGGTGGCGCCGCCGCGTGAGCCGACTGTTCGACCTCGTCGACGAGGCTCGCCTCGACCACTTCAAGGGCTTCCACGAGTTCTGGGCGATCCCCGCCGACGCGGACTCGCCTGCCGAGGGCGAGTGGGTCGACGGACCGGGCGAGGCCCTGTTCGACGCGCTGGAACGCGACCACGGCGACCTCCCCTTCGTCGCGGAGGACCTCGGCTTCCTCGACGCCGGCGCGGTCGGCCTGCGCGAGCGGCTGGATATTCCCGGGATGCGGGTCCCGCACTACGCCGACTGGTGCGAGGAGGGACACATGTACCAGCCGATGCACTATCCGCGCGACTCCGTGGGCTACACCGCCACCCACGACACCGACACGACGGTCGGCTACTACGAGTCGATGGCCCCCGAACACCGCGACTGTCTCCACTACAACCTCGGGGTCGACGGCTCCGAGGTCGCGTGGTCGATGATCGACGCGGTCTGGGGGTCGAACGCCGTCCTCGCGTTCACGACGCCCCAGGACCTCCTCTCGCTCGGGAGCGAAGCACGGCTCAACACGCCCGGCACGGCCGAGGACAACTGGAACTGGCGGTTCCGCGAGGGGGCCCTGGACGACGTGACCGGCCGGCTCGCGCGGATTACCGACCGGCACGTGCGCTGACAGGCGGGGACCGGCGACGCGCACACGACACCCCTAATCGCCCGCGTCTCCGGGAGGCGCGACGACGCGCCCGGCCGGGTGGCGTTCCCGGTCAGCCGGAACCGGTAGGCCCATTCCCGGGGCGTTCCTGTCCCGATCCGATGGAACGCGGCGCGATCCCGCTCGCCGACCTCGCGGGCCCGTTCGACCTTCAGGCGACGGTAGAGAGCGGACAGACCTACCTGTGGGACCGCGCCGACGGCGGAATGTACGACGACGACGTGGCACACGGCGGCTCTGCGTGGTACGAGACCGTGGTCCCGCCGCTAGAGGGCGTCGGAAACAGCCGCGCGGTCGTGCGCGTACGCCAGACCGACGGTCGACTGGTCTGGGAGTCGACGACAGACGCCGTCCCGATCCTCACCCACCTCCTCAGGCTCGACGACGACCTCGACGCCATCCGGGCCGAACTTCCGGACCTCCCTCTCGTCCAGCGGTCGTTCGACGCCTACCCCGGGATGCGCCTCGTGCGCGACCCGCCCTTCGCGACGCTCGTCTCGTTTATCTGCTCGGCGCAGATGCGGGTCGCCCGCATCCACGGGATGCAGGTCGCTCTCGCCCGCGCCTTCGGGGAGTCGGTCCAGTTCGACGGCCAGACCTACCACGCGTTTCCGACGCCCGACGCCCTCGCGACCGCGACCGAAGAGGAGTTGCGAGACCTCTCGCTCGGCTACCGCGCGCCGTACGTGCGCCGGACCGCAGAGATCGTGGCCGAGGGCGAGGCCAACCCCGCCGCGGCGCGCGACCTGCCGTACGAGGACGCCCGGGAGTATCTGACCCAGTTCGTCGGCGTCGGGGAGAAGGTGGCCGACTGCGTCCTCCTGTTCTCGCTCGGATTTCTCGAAGCCGTCCCTCTCGACACGTGGATCCGGACGGCCATCGGCGACTACTTTCCGGACTGTGACCGGGGCGGGTACGCGGAGACCTCCCGGGCCATCCGGGAGCGACTCGGCGGACGGTACGCGGGCTACGCACAGACGTACGTCTTTTTCGCTCTCAGGACGGGGAGAATCGACGACGACACCGTCGAGTGACAGACCGGCGGGTGGCCGTCGCTCCTCGGTGTGCTGTCGTACGGGACGTCTGCGCCCGCGAGTTCAGTTGGCGCTGGTCGCGACGCGTTCCGTCTCGGACTCGGAGTCGGACTCGTCGACGGACGACGTGATGCCGCCGGCGAGCTTGAACACCGCGTTCTTGTGGTCTGTCTTCGACCGGTGGATCGATGTCGGTCGGACGCCAAGAGTCTCGTACTCTGTCATATCGAACTCTGCTCCGTGCCACTCCTCGCACTGGTCGCGTACCTCTGCGAGGAGCCCGTGGAGATGGATAAGCTCCTGTTTCTTCATGGGCAACGATCCGTATCCTCCGGAGGGTTATATTACTATCTTGAGGGGGTGTGTCACACGTGGGGTGCGGGTCGTGAACGTTTTCACCCGGCACACGAACCAGTCGGTATGGATTACGAGGAGCAACTTGACCGCGCGATGGCCGAGACGCCAGATATCGCCGAGGAGGAGAGCCGGTTCGAGGTGCCCGACCCCGACGTCCGCCCGGAGGGAAACGTCACCGTTTACGAGAACTTCCAGGCGACCATCGACCGCCTCGACCGGAACGAGAACCACGTGCTGAAGTTCCTCCAGACGGACCTGGGCACCTCCGCGAGCATCGACGAGAAGGGCCGCGCCCGGCTGACCGGCGACTTCCGGACCCGGCGAGTCGCGGACGCGCTGGAATCGTACGTCGACTCGTTCGTGCTGTGCCAGGAGTGCGGGCTGCCGGACACGCAGGTCGTCGAAGAGCAGGGGACGCAGGTGCTGAAGTGTGACGCCTGTGGTGCGCTGTCGACCGTCCCCGACGTTTAGTTGGCGAGCGCCGGGTCCTCGGCCTCCAGGAGTTCCTTGTACCGGTTGCGGATCGTGACCTCCGAGATGTTCGCCACCTCGCTGACCTCGCTCTGGG
>JBDGTD010000094.1:0-7015 GCA_042217165.1 Haloferacaceae archaeon
ACCGGCGCGGCGGCCGCCGCCGTCGGCGGCGGCTTCGGCGTCTCTATCTCGCTCTACCGCTCGGAGATGACGCGGCTCGCGCCCGGCGCCCGGCGCGGCGGGCTGGTGAGCGTCGGCGAGTCTGTCGGGCGGATCGGGTCGACGGTCGCGCCCGTCGCGACGGGGGCGCTGGTCGCGGCGGCGCGGCCCTCGCTCGGTGCCGTCGGCGCGACGCGGGCGGCGCTCGTCGCGGTCGCGCTGGTCGCTCTCCTCCTCGGGGGCGCGAGCGCGCTCCTCGCGCCGGAACTGGCGGCACCGGCGGACTCGCCGGCCGCGGACTGAGGCCGCCGCGCTACGCGCGGTCGCGGCGCATCGCGATCTCGAACCACGGGCAGAGCCGGAGCTGGCGGTAGTACCGCGGGTTCTCGCCGAGGTGGTCGTAGTCGACCCAGAGGCGGCCGCCGATCTCCGAGTCGTCGGGCGCCATCGAGCAGTCGTCGAGGGTCACCTTGAGGACGGCACAGACCTCCCACTCCAGCCCGGCGTTCTCGTAGTGGCGCTTGTACTCGAAGCGGTCGGTCACGCGCAGGTCGCCGTACTGGTCGGGCGTGATCCCGAGTTCGTCCTCGAGCCGCTGTGCGCAGGCGTCGACCTGGGACTGGCCCTCGACGGGGTGGGAGGCGACGGTGCCGTCCCAGTGGGTGTCCCAGAGGCGCTTCTCGGGCGCGCGCTGGGCGAGGAGGAGGCTGCCGTCGCCGTCGAACACGAGGCAGGTGAACGCGCGGTGGCGCATCCCCTCGCCGGTGTGGGCGTCGAGGCGGTTTGCGACCCCCTCTGGCTCGTCGTTCTCGTCCACGAGGACGACCGACTGCCGGGCGTTCGCGTGGACCTCCGTGTCTGCGGGGGCGTCGTCCGTACTCACGGGCCGCTCCTCGGAGAGCGGCGACAAGGACCCTTCGATCCTCGGGATCGATCGGGCGGGGTCGATCCGAAGGGGAGGATTGATACCGACGCGGGCGCGCCTCACGGGTAATGTCGCCCGCCTACCTCGCGCTGGAGGACGGACGTGTCGTCGAGGCGCGCACTCGCGTCCCCGGCCGCACGCGGGGTGAACTGGTGTTTACGACCGCCTACACGGGCTACGAGGAGAGCCTCACCGACCCCTCTTACGAGGAACAGGTCCTGACCTTCTCGTACCCGCTGATCGGAAACTACGGCGTCCGAGAGGAGCGCTTCGAGTCCGACCGCGTTCACCCCCGTGCCGCCGTTGCACACGAACTGACCGACGACGTCGCGGAGTGGCTCGCGGCCGAGGGCGTCCCGGCCGTCGACCACCTCGACACGCGCGAACTGGTCACGTCGATTCGCGAGGGGGGCGCGATGCAGTGCGGGGTCGCGGCGGGCGCGGACGCGACGCCCGAGGCCGCCCGGGAGGAACTGGACGCCTGTATCCCGATGTCCGACCACGAGGATATCGGCTCGCAGGTCAGCGTGAGCGAGGCGACCACCTACGACCCCGAAGGCGAGGCGGTCGCGGACGTGGCGCTGGTCGACTGCGGCGCGAAGGCGTCGATCCGGTCGTCCCTGCTCGAGCGCGGCGCGCGCGTCCACGTCCTGCCCCACGACACGGACGTCGCGACGGTCGACGAACTCGACGCCGACGTCGTCTTCGTCTCGAACGGCCCCGGCGACCCCGAGACGTTCGAGGCCGCCGAGGAACTCGTCGACGACCAGGTCGGCGAGCGACCGGTCGCGGGCATCTGTCTCGGCCAGCAGGTCGTCGCGAACGCGATGGGCGGCGCCACCGCGAAGATGGAGTTCGGCCACCGCGGCGTCAACCAGCCGGTGCAGGACGTCGACTCCGGGCGCGTCGTGATGACGACCCAGAACCACGGCTACACGGTCGTCGACCCGGGCGGACTCGACGTGACCCAGCGGAACGTCAACGACGACACCGCGGAAGGGCTGGCGTCGAGCGAGCTGTCGGTGATCACCCGCCAGTACCACCCCGAAGCAAACCCCGGCCCGCACGACTCGCTCGACTTCTTCGACGACGTGCTGGCGCTCGCGCGGGGCGAGGACCCGCTGTAGCCGGCGTCCGAGGCGGGCGCCGACCGCCTCGCCCCCGCGGCGGGAGGCGAGGCGGGCGTGACGGGCGACCCGGGAGCGCCGCACACGTTGGCGTTCGCCTCGCGGCGGGGGGTCGGCATCTTTTTCCGAGTTCTCACCACAGTCGGGCCATGGTCACGGTGCGTGCGCCGGCTACGAGCGCGAACCTCGGCTCCGGGTTCGACGTGTTCGGGGTGGCGCTCTCGCGGCCCGCCGACGTCCTCCGCGTCGAGCGTGCCGAGCGCACCACCATCGAGGTGACGGGCGTCGGGAGCGAGTATATTCCCGAAGACCCCGAGAAAAACACCGTCGGGGCCGTCGCCGAGGCGCTCGACGCCCCCGCACGCATCCGCATCGACAAGGGCGTCCGCCCCTCCTCCGGACTCGGCTCCTCGGCCGCCAGCGCCGCCGGCGCCGCGCTCGCGCTCGCCGAACTCTACGACCGCGGGCACTCCCGCCGCGAACTCATCCCGGTCGCCGCGCAGGGCGAGGCGGTCGTGTCTGGCGAACCCCACGCCGACAACGTCACGCCCGCGCTCATGGGCGGGTTCACCGTCGCGGCCGACCGCGTGACGAGCGTCGACGCGGCGGTGTCGCTCGTCGCGTGCCTCCCCGATATCGCCGTCTCGACCCGGGACGCCCGCGGCGTCGTCCCCGACGAGGCGTCGATGGACGACCTCGTCCACACGGTCGGGCGCGCCGCGACCCTCGCCGTCGGGATGTGCCGTTCGGATCCGGACCTCGTCGGCGCGGGGATGGAAGAGCGGGTGGTCACGCCACACCGCGCGGAACTCATCACCGGCTACGAGGAGGTGCGCACCGCCGCGCTCGACGCGGGCGCGACGGGCGTCACCGTGAGCGGCGCCGGCCCGGCCGTCCTCGCGGCGTGTCTCGAGGGCCGCCGACAGGCCGTCGCGGGCGCGATGGTCGACGCGTTCGTCGACCGCGGCGTCGAGGCGCGGGCCTACCAGACGAGGATCGGCCGCGGCGCAGAGCGCTACTGATCGGCGTCGAGCGCCCGCTCCGCGAACCGCTCGCGGACCTCGGACGACGGAACCTGACACTCGTCGGTGCGGCCGAACACCCGGTATCTGACCCGTGCCACGAGGTCGTAGAACGGGTCACGCAGCGGCGCAGGAACGGCGAGCAGCGGGGAGAGAAGCGACCACGGGAGCCCGAGCCGTCGGCAGACCCGGAGCGCCGCCGTCGAGCGGGTTGAGACCCGCCCGTCCTCGACGAGGACGACGGAGTCGAAGTCGGCGGTCGGCAGGTCGTGCCGGCGCAGGAGTTCCTGCCCGACCGCCGACTGGAGCGGCGCGAACCGGAAGACGCCCCGGTCGTCGTACCGGACGACCGTCCGCACGGCGGCGTTACAGAGGTTACAGACGCCGTCGAACAGGATCACGGGCCCGTCGAGGGCGTCGGCAACGGCGGCGACCGAGCGGTCGGTCGTCTCGTCCGCGTCGCCCTCCGCGTCCGTCACCATACCCTGTCCTCTGCCCGCGGCGCCGTTAAGCGGGTCGGTGCGGTGGGTGTGGCGCAGGGGCGAGCGACCACGGGGAATCCAGTCCGGAGCGGCCAGAGACACTTCTCGAAACTGGCCGTTGGACGCCGACGTGCGACGGACCCCCGTACTCGCTGTTGCCCTCCTCTTCGTCGTGTCGTCGGCGCTCGGCGGGCCGACGTCCGGCGGAACGCCGACGGCGCCCGCGTCGCCGACCGACACGACCGACGCGCCGCCCGAGACCACCGCCGTCGAGTACGCCGTGAGCGCCGGCGACCTCCCCGACGAGACCGCGACCGCCCGCGTGACCCTCCGGGTCGTGTTCGTCGAGACGACCGCCGACCTCGGGCCGTGCTACCCCGGGGCGTTCACCGGCCCGTACCGCCCGACTATCACGCCTATTCCGCCGCCCGACGGCGAGTGCCACCGCTCCGAGGCCGTGACCGTTTCGCTCGCGAATCTGACGGGCGAACGGTCACTGACGTTCGAGGGGGCGGCGTCGGCCGAGGGTCACGCACTCCTGCTCACGAACGCGACGGTCCGGTACGCGAACGGCACGCGCGTCGCCAACCTCCGGGGCGCGTCGACCACGGAACTCGCGGCGGTAGCGGAGTCGCCCGGCGAGGGACCGTACGCCGTCGAGATACGGATCGACGCGTACGACGACCGCCGGTACGACTACTGGTTATTCGGACGGCGACCCGGGTCGGGGTAGCTGGCTGTCCGTAGGGGCTGGCGCGGCGAACCGCGCGGTGTCCGCCTGGTACAGTCGTGCGCTCTGCGCCGCGGGGCCTCCGCAACCGATTTCCCCACCCCCACGCTGGTCGGAGTATGGCGACCGTCGAAAGCGCGCTCGCGCGGCTGGGCGACCGGGCGAGTCTCCCCGAGCGCGAGGCGCTTCCGCGGTGGGTCGCGCCTCTCCCGGACTGGCTGGAGGACGTCGGACTCCTCCTCGCGCCGCTCGTCGTCCTCACGAACCTCGTGGGGACCGCCTTCGGCTTCTGGTACTACCGCTTCCAGTTCGCGGGCACCCGGCTCGTCGCGTGGCCGCTGCTTCCCGACAGCCCGCTCGCCACGCTGTTTGCCGCGCTCGCGTTCGGGCTCTGGTACACCGGCCGAGCGAGCGACTACGCCGCGGCGTTCGCGTTCGTCGGCTGTTTCAAGCTCGGCCTCTGGACGCCGTACGTCCTCGTCGTCTTCGCCGACGCCTTCCTCGTCTCGACGCCGTTTCCGCTCTACCTGTTTCTCGTCGGGAGCCACCTCGCGATGGTCCTCCAGGCGTTCGTCCTCCACCGCATCTCGACGTTCCGGGTCCGCGCGCTCGTCGCCGCGCTGGCGTGGTACGGCTTCAACGACGTGGTGGACTACTTCCTGACGCCGTTCGGGACGCCCCACCACACGCTCCTGCCCGGACAGGCGCGCGTCGGCGGCCTCGGCGGGTTCACCCACCCGTCGCCGACCCACGAGGTCGCCGCGGCGGGCGCCGTCGTCCTGACGCTCTCGGCGGCGGTCCTGCTGTTCTCGACGCGGGTCGCGAAGCTCCGGAGCCGGATCGCGGGCGACTGATTGCGACCGCGGCCGGCGTTTCGCCGCCATGGGCTACTACGACCGGCTCGCGGACCTGCCGCTCGTCGTCGAGGGCGAGGACCGGGCGGGCCGCGAGCGCGACACCTCGAGCAGGGTCGTCCGTCGTCTCGCTCTCCGGCGCGGGCGAGACGGGCCGCGGCGAGGACGTCACCTACGACACGCCGGACCACGGGGCGCTGGCGGACGTCGGACGGCTCGCGCCGACCGGCGAGTTCATCCTCGACTCGTTTTCGGCGGCGCTCGACGACGTCGACCTGTTCCCCGAGCCGCCAGAACGGGAGTCTGCGCGGCACTACCGCCGGTGGGCCGACGAGAGCGCAGCGCTCGGCCTCGCGCTCCGGCAGGCGAACACCCACCTCGGCGCGGCACTGGGGCTGGAGTTCAAGCTGGACCCGACGAGCGACTGGGACGACGACCTGGTTGCCGACCTCGCCGAGACGGGCGCGGTCGTGGCGCTCGGCCTGAAGGGACAGTACCACGGGACCGTGGTCGACCAGGAGGCCGATCCCGACCTCTACACGCGGGTGATCGAGGGCTCTCCCGACGCGGTGATAGAGGGCCCCGCGGTGACCGACGAGACGCGGGCGACGGTCGAGGCGGCGGCAGAGAGGGTGTCGTGGGACGCGCCGATAACGGGCGTCGAGAGCGCCGGGCGCCCGCCGTTCGAGCCGCGGTGGCTCGACGTCAGGCCCTCGCGGTTCGGCGCCGTCGAGTCGCTGCTCGAGACGGTCGAGCGGGCAGAGACCCGGGACGTGCGGCTGTACGGCGGCGGGCAGTTCGAACTCGACGTCGGGCGCGGGCAGATCCAGGCGCTCGCGAGCCTGCTCTACCCCGACGGGCCGAACGACGTGGCGCCGCGGGGCTACGACGACCCCGAGGTCGGGGACGACCTGCCCGCGCCGCCGCTCCGCCCGAGTCCCGACCCGCAGGGGGTCGCGTTCTGAGCCTCAGTCGTCGGCGTGCGCCCGCACCCACAGTTCGCCGATACGCGAGAGCCGCGTGCGGTAGGATTTGCCCTCGGCCTCCTGCTCGATGTAGCCTTTCCCGCCCGGGCCGAGCCGGTCGACGTTGTAGATGACTTTCGAGCGGAAGCTGTCGGTGTACTCCTCGCCCATCTCGGTCGCGAGGTGGTCTGCCAGCTCCGAGACCGAGCCGAACTCGCCGTATTCGCCGAGCGCGAAGAGGATCACCTCCTCGAACGGCTTGACGTTCGAGAACGAGGCGACGGGGAGTTCGAGAATGTGCTGGCCGTCGACCTCCTTCGCGCCGATGGTCGTCCCGCGCTCGTCGAACTCCGCGAGGAGGTCTCGCGTCGCGGTCAGGCGCTCGTCTACCCGCTCGTCGTCGACCCGCCCGCGGAGGTCGGAGAGGAGGTCAGCCGTCGCGCGGAGCTGTTCGGCGAGTTCGGTCTCGAGATACTTCTCCGGCGCCGTGTAGTAGGTGTGGATACGGTCGCGGTCGTCCTGGCGCTCGACCATGATGGAGTGAGCAGCGGTGGCGAAGGCGAAAGAGACGGGGCGAGGCATCGAACTCACGTTCACCCACACCTCGGCGTCCGGCGTGTCGTCCAGCACGCCGTTGATCAGGTCGAACGCCTGCTCGAACGCGGCGTCGTAGTCGTAGACGTCCGCGACCACGACGCGCTCCGTGTCGGCGCCGAGCAGGTTGCGAAAGTCCTGTTCCAGTTTCCCGGAGAGGTCGCGAGAGTACTCGACGTTCGCCTCGCTCCCCACCGCGCCCTCGAGCAGTATCACGCGGTCCACGTCCAGCTGATCGCGGATGAGCGGCGCGATCAGCCGGTCGTAGTCGAACCCGACCGGGACGATGTGGGTCTGC
>JBDGTD010000001.1:0-6311 GCA_042217165.1 Haloferacaceae archaeon
CCTGGATGGCGATGCTGTTCAGCGCCGGCATGGGGATCGGCCTCATGTTCTTCAGCGTCTCGGAGCCGCTGTACTACCTTCAGAACCCGCCGAGTTTCTTCGGCGTCGAAGCCGGCACCGGCGCCGCCGGCGCCGCGGCGATGGCACAGACGTTCTTCCACTGGGGCTTTCACCCGTGGGCGATCTACGGACTGGTCGGCCTCGGGCTGGCCTTCTTCTCGTTCAACCGTGGCCTCCCGCTGACCTTCCGGTCGATCTTCTGGCCCCTGCTCGGCGAGCGGATCTACGGCTGGCCCGGCCACCTGATCGACCTGGTTACGGTGTTCGCGACGCTGTTCGGCCTCTCGACCTCGCTGGGGCTGGGCGTCGCACAGGTGAACACCGGGCTCTCGTACGTCCTCGGGAGCAACATGCTCGGCCTCGTGAGTGTCCCGAACAGCACCATCACGCAGATACTGCTCATCGCGGGGATCACGGGGATCGCCACGCTCTCTGTCGCGGCGGGCCTCGACGGCGGGGTCAAGCGCCTGAGCACGCTGAACCTCTACCTGATGTTCGGGCTGCTCGGCTTCCTGCTAATCGTCGGCCCGACCGTCTACATGCTGAGCGCGTGGGTCGAAGGGCTCGGTGCCTACTTCGGTAACATCCTGGCGCTCGGCTTCTTCACCGGCACACTCCGGCAGACGGCGAACAACACGCCGACGGCGTGGACCGTCTTCTACTGGGGCTGGTGGATCGCGTGGTCGCCGTTCGTCGGTATGTTCATCGCGCGCATCTCGAAGGGACGCACCGTCCGGGAGTTCGTCCTGGGGGTGCTCTTCCTGCCGTCGATGTTCTCGACGCTGTGGCTGTCGGTGTTCGGCGGCGCGGCGCTGCACAACACCCTCCTCGGGGGCGGCGCGGCGATGCAGACCTACAACGAGGTCGGCCAGACGGTCGCGATGTTCGCCATGCTCCAGCAGTACCCGCTCGGGGCGGTCTCGGGGCTGCTCGCGACGTTGCTCGTGATCACGTTCTTCGTCACCTCCTCCGACTCGGGGTCGCTGGTCGTCGACCACCTGACCTCGGGCGGCAAGCACGACGTGCCGAAGGTCCAGCGCATCTTCTGGGCCGTCACCGAGGGCGCCGTCGCCGCGCTGCTGCTGCTGGGCGGCGGGCTGACGGCGCTCCAGACGGCGGCGATCACCACCGGCCTGCCGTTCGCGGTGGTGCTCACGCTGATGTGTTACACGGTGTATCTCGGCCTCGACAACGAGTACGAGATCCTCGAGTCCGAGGCCTTCGCCGACCGCATCGAGGACCTCACCGACCGCGAGGACGTCGAAATCGTCACCAGCGGCGACGAGACGGTGACCAGCATCAGCGGCGACGACACCGCGAGCAGCGACTGAACTCCGGGCCGTCGCCTGGCTGTTTCTCGTTCTTTTCGACTCGCCCCGTGCCGGGGCCGTGCGTCGCGTCCCGCGACCGGCGCGCTCAGTGGTATTTCCACTCGTCGTCGGCGTCGTCCGAACGAACCACCCCGTCCTCGTCGGGCCACTCGACGCCGTCGCCGCGCAGCGACTTGTACGCGAACGCGGCGAACGCGACGAGCGCAAGCACCAGCACGATGGATCCGGCGGCGACCGCGGCTCCGGCGGCGAACTCTAGCATTACCGGCGTCTGTTGGGTCCCGCGCCCCAAGAGCCTGTTCCGTGTTCCGTGTTCCACCCCCCGTTCGGTCCGCTCACCCCTCGGTGACGGAGTCGCCGCGGTCCTCGTGGACGTAGTGACGCGTCGGCGCCCCGAGACCGAGAGCCGCCACCAGCAGCCAGGCCGCGAGCCCCGGCAATCTCGGCAACACGAACACCGGAACCGCGCTCAGGACCGCGCCGACCACGGCACCGACCCACGGCTGACGTGGCCCCCAGAGCCCGGTGATGGACGTCCCGACGACGAGATACCCGAAGGCAGCCAGACACACCACCGCCGCGGCCACGAGTACAGTGCCACCCAGTCGGAGAGCCGGGCCACCGAGGCCGACGGTCGCCGCCTGTGAGACCAGGAGTGCCCCGACCACGACGACGAGGCCAAACGCGGCCAGCCCGTACAGTGGCGTGAGCGGCGACGCGTCGGCGGTCCGGTCGACCGCACGGTCGACCACCGGGGCGCGCCAGGTCAGCAGCGCGACCCCGGCCGACATGACCAGCGCGAACGAGACGGCAGCCGCAGTCGGGCCGGGGGCGACCGGTCCGGTCGGGACCGCCTGCGCCACGGCCGTAGCTCCGAGCGACGACACACCGTTCAGTCGACAGACGGGCGTGAAAGCCTGTCGGCCGTCGTGTCCGTGCGGCGCGTCGGCGAGAGACTTATGCCGCTATGCCGGCTACATACGTGTGTGTCGGGCACGCTCCGCTGGATACTGAGCGCGACGCGCGAGGTCGGCCGACGAGTAGCGAAACCGCTCCGGCGGGGCGACGGCCCGAACAAGTTCCGGCTCTCCGCGGTGGACACGGCGACGACGACCCACGACGGCGACTCGGGGTGGTCGAAGCGACCGCCCGCGACGCTCGCCTGTCCGCAGTGTGGCAGCGAGATCCTCCAGCACAACGCCTACGACGACATCGACTGCCCGCGCTGCACCGCCGAGTTCGACTTCCAGGCGTTCACCGACCTCGAGTTGGAGCGGCTGACCTGCCCGGTCTGTCGCAGCGAGATGAGCCACGGCCAGCGCCACCCGGAGGCCCTCGACATCGTCGAGTGGGCGACGTGTGACGCCTGTCGCTACCACTGGGAGTTCAAACACTCGTACGACGACGTCGACCGCGTGCCGACAGCAGTCGGCGTCGACGACCTGCGGGGCGGCGAACCGGCCGAACGCGCGGACTAGGGCCGCGACTACCGTCGCGTCTCGCGGGCCGCCGCCACGGTCCGGACGACTGCGGCGTTCTCGGCGACGTCGTGGACCCGGACCACGTCGGCGCCCCGCTCTACGGCCATCGCCGTGGCCGCGAGCGTCGGCGGCAACCGCTCGCCGCTCGCCGCGCCCGCGTCCGCGAACATGGATTTGTGCGAGTGACCGACCATCACCGGGCAGCCGAGCGCGCGGAACTCGCCCACCCGGTCGAGCAGTTCCAGCGACTCGGCGGCGCTCTTGCCGAACCCACAGCCCGGGTCGACGAGTATCCGGTCGCGGTCGATTCCCGCTCGCTCGGCGTGGAGGACCTGTTCCGACAGTTCGGCGAGTACGTCGTCGACCACGTCGTCGTAGGTCACGGACTGGTCGGGGTCGACCGGCGCCGACAGGCTGTGCATCAGGACCAGTCCCGCGTCGTGGTCGGCGACGACGAAGCGCATCTCGGGGTCGGAGAGCCCGGAGACGTCGTTGACCACGTCCGCGCCCGCGTCGAGCGCCGCCTCCGCGACCGCTGCCTTCCGGGTATCGACCGAGACGACGGCGTCGAGGGTCGAGATAGCCTCGATAACGGGCGCGACGCGCGCGATCTCCTCGTCGACCGGCACCGGGTCGGCCCCGGGGCGGGTGCTCTCGCCGCCCACGTCCACGATGTCGGCGCCGGCGGCGACCATCTCCTCGGCGCGGGCAACGGCGGCGTCGAGGCGGTCGTACTCGCCGCCGTCGTGGAAACTGTCGGGCGTGACGTTGAGAATACCCATCACGGCCGTCCCCGCGTCGGCGCCGAACCGGTCGTGGTCGGGGTCGGCGACGCTCTCTGCGATCTGGCGCGCGACGTAGGAGTCCTCGCCGTCGGCCACGGCGCGAATCTGCGGGACCGTCCCGGAGAGAACCGTCGCGACCAGGTCGCCCGGGGCGCCGGCGGTCGACCGGAGACAGGTCCCGCCGGCGGCGTCGAGGCGCTCGGCCACTCGGTCGGCCTGCGCGGGCCGGAGGTGAGTCGCGACGACCCGGTGGTCGACGTCGCCGGCGGTCGCGCCGGGGAACGCCGCGCCCGAGAGCGCGGCGGCGCCGGGGTTCGCGTCGCGCCCGCGGTCCTTTGGGACGACGAGCCGCGACCAGCGGTCGCGGGCCTCGGCGACGGCGTAGAGCGAGCCGGCAACCAGCACGAAGTCGTCTGGACCCGCGGCGTCGAGCGCCCGGTCGAGCGCCTCGGGGACCGCCTCGACCTGCTGTACCGACCGGGCGTGGCCGTCGAAGGCGGCAGCGAGCGTCGCCGGCTCGGCCGCGCGCTCGACGTCCGGACGCGTGACGTACGCCGTCTCGACGGGGGGGAGTTCCGCGACCATCTCGTCGTGGGCCTTGTCCGACATCGCGCCGAAGACGACGCGGAGCGCGTCGTAGTCGTAGCGCGCGAGCAGGCGCCCGACGGTCGACATCGCGCCGGGGTTGTGCGACCCGTCGAGGACGACCATCGGGTCGCGCCCGACGACCTCGAACCGGCCGGGCCAGGTCGCACGGCGGAGGCCGTCGGCGATCGCCTCGGAGGCGACCCCGGCGGCCTGCCGCGCGAGCGTCGCGGCGACCCCGGCGTTCGTGGCCTGATGCTGGCCGAGGAGGGGGAGTCGAGTCTCGACCGACCAGTCTCCGGCGTCGAGCGATACCGCACACTCGACGTCGTCGACGATACCGTGTTCCCCGGCGACGACGTCGGGGTCCGTCTCCGCCGGGCCGACCGTCACAACGTCTGTCACCGACCGGACCGCGTCGAGCGCGGGGCCGGTCGTGCCGGTGACGAGCGGCGCGTCGTCGGGCGCGACCTGGGCCTTGTCGCGGGCGATCTCTTCGACCGTCTCGCCGAGGAGTTCGGTGTGCTCGAGGCTGACGCTCGTGACCGCGCTCGCGACGGGGTCGACCGCGCTGGTCGCGTCGTACCGGCCGCCGATACCGACCTCCAGGATCGCGACGTCGACGTCGGCCGCAGCGAAGACGTCGAGCGCAACGGCGGTCAGCGCCTCGAACTGTGTCGGCTCGTCGTCGTCCTCGCGGAGCCGGTCGAGCGAGGGGGCGAGCGACGCGACCGACGCCGCGAGCTGTGCCTTCGAGACCCGTCGGCCGTCGACTCGCACCTGCTCTCTGATGTCGTTCAGCTTCGGCGAGGTGAACAGCCCGACGTCGAGCCCCGCCGACAGCAGCACGCGCTCCAGCATCCGGGCGGTACTCCCCTTACCGTTGGAGCCGGCGACCTGCACGCAGTCGAACGTCTCGTGGGGGTCGCCGAGGCCGGCGAGCATCCGAGTCGTCGTTCCGACCCCGAGCTTCGGTCGCCGGTGCTGGAGCGACCGCAGACGGTCGGCCGCCTCGTGGTACTGCACATCGTTTTCCCCGGCGCGGACGGCATGAAGCTGTCGACGGGGGAGAGAGCGCCCGTGCGTGCCGAACCTCGACCTATCGGCCCGCCGATGGGACGAGCGAACACGGGCACAAGCCCTCCGGGCAGAGTCAGGTACGCAAACTTTCTTGCGGCGTCTGGCGGGACGGTATCGGTATGTCATCGCCCAACGAGACACAGGAGCCGATCCCGACGGACTACGACATCGCACAGGCGACCGAGATGGAGCCGATATGGGAACTGGTCGAGCCGTGGGGGCTCGGCCTCGACGACCTCCAGTACTTCGGCTCGTACACCGCGAAGGTCAAGCACCACGCCATCGAGCGCCTGCGGGAGCAGGCCGAGGAGCGCGAGAACAACCTCGTCCTCGTGACGGGGATGACCCCGACCCCGAAAGGCGAGGGCAAGACGGTGACGACGGTAGGGCTGGGCCAGACGCTCAATCACCTCGGCGAGGAGGCGATGATCGCCATCCGCGAGCCGTCGCTCGGCCCGGTGTTCGGGGTGAAAGGCGGCGCCGCGGGCGGCGGACGCTCGCAGGTGCTGCCGATGGAGGATATCAATCTCCACTTCACGGGCGACCTCCACGCGCTGACGGCGGCGCACAACCTCGTCGCGGCGATGCTCGACGCGCGGCTCTCGCAGGGCAACGACCTCGACATCGACGTCAACGACGTCGCGTGGAAGCGCTCGCTCGACATGAACGACCGCGCCCTGCGCGAGACGGTCGTCGGCCTCGGGGGGAAAACCGGCGGGACGCCGCGCGAGGACGGGTTCAAGCTGACGGCCGCCTCGGAGCTGATGGCGGTACTCTGTCTCGCTGACGGCCTCGAGGACCTCAAAGAACGCATCTCCCGCATCATCGTCGCCTACGAGGAGAGCGGCGACCCGATCACCGTCGACGACATCGAGGCGACCGGCGCGGTGACGATGCTGCTCCGGGACGCGATCAAGCCCAACGTCGTCCAGACTATCGAGGGGACGCCCGCGTTCGTCCACGGCGGCCCGTTCGCGAACATCGCCCAC
>JBDGTD010000069.1:0-5635 GCA_042217165.1 Haloferacaceae archaeon
CCACGAGAACAAGAAGCTCAAGCAGTCCCCGCTGTTCGTCGCGACCGTCCAGGAGATCACAGACGAGGGTGTGATCATCAAACAGCACGGCAACAACCAGGAGGCGCTGACGGAGGTCACCGGGGAGTTGAAACAGGACCTCGAGCCGGACGCCCGCGTCGCGGTCAACAACTCGCTCTCGATCGTCAAGAGCCTCGACGACGAGACCGACGTCCGCGCCCGCGTGATGCAGGTCGAACACTCGCCTTCCGTCGCCTACGGCGACATCGGCGGCCTCGAGGGCCAGATGCGCGAGGTGCGCGAGACGGTCGAACTCCCGCTCACGCGTGCCGACGCCTTCCAGGAGGTCGGGGTCGAGCCGCCGTCGGGCGTGCTGCTTCACGGCCCGCCCGGGACGGGGAAGACGATGCTCGCGAAGGCGGTGGCGAACGAGACCGACGCCACGTTCATCAAGATGGCCGGCTCGGAGCTCGTCCACAAGTTCATCGGCGAGGGCGCGAAACTCGTCCGCGACCTGTTCGAGGTCGCCCGCGAGAACGAGCCTGCGGTGATCTTCATCGACGAGATCGACGCGATCGCCTCGAAGCGCACGGACTCGAAGACCTCCGGCGACGCGGAGGTCCAGCGCACGATGATGCAGCTGCTCTCCGAGATGGACGGCTTCGACGAACGCGGCGAGGTGCGGATCATGGCCGCGACCAACCGGTTCGACATGCTGGACGAGGCCATCCTGCGTCCCGGCCGGTTCGACCGCCTCATCGAGGTGCCAAAACCCGACCCCGAGGGGCGCGAGATCATCTTCGAGATCCACACCCGCGACATGAACGTCGCCGACGACGTCGACTTCGCGGAACTCGCCGAGATGGCCGAGGACGCCTCCGGCGCCGATATCAAGGCCGTCTGTACCGAGGCCGGAATGTTCGCTATCCGCGACGACCGCACCGAGATCTACATGCAGGACTTCCGCGAGGCGTGGGAGAAAGTCTCCGTCGACGACGCCGACGACGGCGACGCCGGGTCGCTCGCGTTCGCGTAGCCGAGAGCCTCCGGTCGAACGCTTTTCTTCGCCGCCGTCGACGGCCCGCTCGTGAAGCTCGGTATCGTCTCCGACGTCCACCTGCGGAGCGCCCACGAGCGGGCAGTCCTGACCGAACTCGACCGCGTCGTCGGGCGGCTTCGCGCGTTCGACCCCGACCGGCTCGTCGTCCTCGGAGACCTGATAGAGGACGAGACCGAGGCGGCCGACCGCGACCACGTCCGGGCGGTCCGGGAGGCACTCGACGCGCTCTCGGTCCCCGTGACCTACCTGCTCGGCAACCACGACGTCGCGCGGCTCTCGCACGAGGACCTGCGGGACCTGCTCGGCGTCGAGCGGTTCTACGGCCGGATCGGCGGGACAGACCTGTTCTACCTCGACTCGTCGGCGCCGGAGCGCTCGGGCGCACAGGGCGCGGTGAGCGACGAACAGCTCGCCGTCCTCGACCGCGAACTCGCGGACGCCGAGGGCGCCGTAGTCTTCGTTCACCACCCGCTCGGCTACCGCGACCTGAGCGGGAACGACTGGTTCGCCGAGGAGCCGGAGCGGGCCTTCTGTGGGAACAAACGCGAGGTGAACGAGGTCCTCGCGCGCCACGACGTCGCCGCCGTGATCAGCGGCCACGTCCACGAGACGGCCCACGTCCGCGACCGCGGCGTCGAACACATCACCGTGAGCGCGTTCTCGAAGGAGCGCCGGGACGTCCCGGTCACGGGAACGTACGCCGAGCTGACGCTCGACGACGGGCTGTCGCTCCGTGTCGTGGAGGGCGACCGGATGAGTTACGGGTTCGAGTTCGAGCGGTGAGCGACGGACGAGGGCGCGCGCGAACCGAGCGGCCTCCGACGTGGCGCGGTGCGCCGGGGGCGTGCCCGCGAGCCGGCGGGTTGAAGCGGCCGTGCGCCCACCCGTGGGTATGGGAACGGCGCTCGATCCGCGGAGGGCACAGGCCCGCGAGGTCATCGACCGGCTCGGCGAGACGTACCCCGACGCGACCATCTCGCTCGACTTTTCGACGCGTCTGGAACTCCTCGTCGCCGTCGTCCTCTCCGGACAGTGTACGGACGAGCGGGTGAACTCGGTGACACCCGACCTGTTCGCGAAGTACGAACGCCCGGCGGACTACGTCGCCGCGGGGGCCGACGAGCTGGCCGAGGATATCTCCTCTATCACCTACCCGAACCAGAAGGCGGGCTGGATCGTCGACGCCTGCGAGCAGCTGATCGAGGACCACGACGGCGAGGTGCCGGACACGATGAGCGCGCTCACCGACCTGTCGGGCGTCGGGCGCAAGACCGCGAACGTGGTGCTCCAGCACGGCCACGACGTCGTCGAGGGGATCGTGATAGACACCCACGCACAGCGGCTGTCACGACGGCTCGGCCTGACCGAGAAGCGCGACCCGGAGGCGATAGAGCGCGACCTCGTCGACGTGGTGCCCGAGGAGGAGTGGCAGGCCTACACCCACCTGCTGATCGCACACGGACGCGCGACGTGTACGGCACAGAACCCGGACTGCGAGGACTGCGTGCTCGCGGACGTCTGTCCGAGCGAGCGGGGAGACGCGGCGGTCGACTTGGCGAGCGGGGAGCCGTGGGGGTAGCCCGCGGTGAACGGACCGCGTCAGGCCAGGTACCGCGCCCAGAACCGGTAGATCCCCACGACGTACGCGAGCATCCAGAACAGGACGTAGCCGAACACGCCGACCCGGAGCCGACCGCGCCACGCGCCCATGTTCTCGTGGAGGTCGTCGAGCGCAACGGCGTCGGGGTCGTCGTACGCGTCGGCCGCGAGTTTCACCTGGAGGATGCGGACGATGCCCGTCAGGCCGAAGAGAAGCATCGCGTACGCCTGCAGGCCGAGGACGGCGTGGAGCGCCGCGGCGCCGTTCAACTGCTCCAGCAGGCGCGGCATCATCCACCCGACGACGGGGACGGTGTTGAGAACCAGGCCCGTGACGATGAACTTCAGGTGCCGACGGAGGACGTTCCACGTCACCACCTCGGCGTCGATCATCACCTTCGCGCCGAGAAGGTAGCAGGGGAAACTCGCGGTGACCGCCAGCGCCGCCGCGGCGGCGACGGTCGTATCCGAAGCCATCGCCCGATTTCGGGTCCGCGGCGTGGTAAACGTCGCGACTCGCCGCGAGGTGATCGTCACGCTAAGGAGTCTCGACCCCCTACAGAGGCGTAATGGACGAGGCCGAGGACGAAGGCGGCGCGGCCGCCGCCCCGTCCGGCGAGGGCGACCTCCTCGACGAGGCCGAGGAGCGCGACCTCGAGACGCTCCGGGCCGAGGTCGAGGAGGCGTACGACTTCGACGAGTTCGGGCCGGCGGAGATGGCTCAGATGAGCGGCGACGAGTGGGAGGCCGTCTTCGACGCCGACACGTGGATCACGGGGGCGGACCTGCTCGACCGGGTCGAGGCCGACCTCAAGTCGCGAATCGCACGCAGAGACGTGTTCGCAGCGGTCGACCGCGTCGTCGACGACGGCACGCCGATGCTCGCGGCGTGGTCCGACGAGGGCTACGCGCTGGTCTCTCCCGACGGCTCGATCGAGGGCGCGGGGACCGTCCTCCGGGACGTGAAGGCAACGGTGGCGCTCTGCTCGATGGAGAGCTACGACCCCAAGGAGCCTCCGTCGAACTACGAGCTTCCGACCCCGGAGGACGTCGAGTCGGGGTCGGGCGAGTTCGGCAACCTGATGCTCCAGGTCGTCGCGGGCGCGCAGGTGCTCGCGGGGCTTGGACTGGGGCTGGCGTGGGCGCTGGGTGCCGTCGGCACCATCGTCGCGCCCGTCGTCGCCGGGGTGTTCGTCCTCCTCGGTCTGTTCCTGTTCGGCGTCGTCGCGAACGCACGGCTCTCGGACCGCTTCCGGGCCGAGGAGTTTCGCGAGCGTCTCCGGGCGGTGGAGGAGGCCGGCGACCGCCGTCCCGAGTTCCTCCCCGGCGGCGAGGACGGCCGAGAGAGCGACCGAGAGACAGAGGCAGACTGAGCGCCGTGCGCGCTCGGGCGCGCGCATTCGGTGGGTTTAATCGCGTCCCCTTCCGAGAGCAGATCATGAGACGCCGCGACTTCTTGCGGGGGGCGGGTGGCGGGACGGCCGCTGTCGCCGCGGCGGCCGGAACCGCCGGCACGGCCGCCGCACAGCCGAGCTTCGGCGGGTGGATGGCGAACGTCGGCAACTACTCCGGAGTCACCGACAAGACCGGACAAAAGGAGGTCACCGTCGACGTCGGCGTCGAGGCAAACGGCGGCGCGTTCGGCTTCGGCCCCGCCGCCGTCCAGGTCGACCCCGGTACTACGGTCGTCTGGACGTGGACCGGAGAGGGCGGCCAGCACAACGTCGTCGCGAACTCCGGCGCCAGCTTCGAATCCGCCCTCGCCGCCGACGCCGGCTTCACCTTCGAACACACCTTCGAGAGCGAGGGCGTCACCACCTACTACTGCCAGCCACACCAGTCTCTCGGCATGAAAGGCGTCGTCGTCGTCGGCGCCGTCCCCGAGAGCGGAGGCAGCGGTGGCGGCGGGGAGAAGGAACTCCACGAACTGGGCGTCGCGATCCAGGCCCACTGGGTCGGGTCGGTGACGATTCTCGGCATCATCGTCAGCATCGTGTTCACGTTCTACATATTGAAGTACGGCGAGACACCACACTCCGGGCACGGAGGGAGCGAGTAGATGTCGACGAAAGGATCCACGTACGGCGACATCCACCGGTACGAGCCGGCCCGGGAGAGTACGGCGGCGGCCATCGCCATCGTCCTGCTGACGGTGATCGAGGTGGTGTTCGTCTCGATGTTCGTCTACGGGCTCGTCAACGGCTGGGGGCTGTCCGACACCGGGAACATGTTCCTCGGCGGCCTGCTCGCGGCGTCGTTCATCGACCTCGCGTTCATTCTCGCGCTCTACCGCAAGGAGTTCCTCCCGGACGTGATGATAGTCAAGAAGCGCCGGCGGAAGTGGGAAGACCTCTACATCCGCGAGGACGACGTCGACGGCGCTCAGCTCGGCGACGGTGCCTGGGACACGGTCAAGCGGGCGATCTACCCGTACTACAAGCGATAACCAATGAGTCTGAAAAAACAGGACGACTACGACCACAACGCCTGGATCAAGTCGAAGGACCTCTCGCCCGTCGAGACGGTGTTCCTGACGACCCTGGTCTGGCTCGACAAGCGCCTACGTATCGTTGACTACCTCGAACTGCTCGAGACGCTCTACTACCGGGTGAACATGCAACTGCCCAAGAGCCACACCGAGCAGTACGACCTCGACAACAAGTTCTGGTACTGGTACCCGCTGTACACGCTGGGGTCGTTCTCGACGCTCGCGTACGTCGTGGCCGCCGCCTCCGGCGCCCTGCTCGGGTTCTACTACTCGCCGTCGTCGGCCGCCGGGGCCTGTGCTATTCCGAACGCCACGGTCGCGTACTGCTCTATCGCGAACATCATGCGCGACCTCCAGTTCGGGTTCATGCTCCGGTCTATCCACCGCTGGTCGGCGCAGGTGATGGTCGCGGCGGTCTTCCTCCACATGCTCCGGGTGTACTTCACCGGGGCGTACAAGGAGCCCCGCGAGCTGAACTGGCTGATCGG
>JBDGTD010000016.1:0-5380 GCA_042217165.1 Haloferacaceae archaeon
CAAGTCGCGGCGGGCGCGTACAAGCACTTCGACTTCGAGGACGACGACGGTATGTGTAATCTCTTCCAGACGGCGTTAGAGTACCTCCGCGGCGTCCCGAGCGACTACTACGGGGTCGATCTCGACGACGTGAGAACCACACTCACAGACGCGCTTGAGGACCCAACTGTGCTGGAAGGGTGGCAGATCGAACTAGACGGGGAGCGACCGGAAGCCCGGCCGGAGGACTTCGAACACGCCGAAAGCCTCGAGTGAGGCTGCTGGGTCCGCTGGAACGGCGATCCCAGACGTGTTATCGGTTTCGTAACACGTATCGCCACTCGCTACCCCGGAGTCGAAACGAACCGAAACGGATAGACAAAGACGTACAGCACGAGGTTGAGACCGCTGGTCAGAACCAGCAGTGACAACGCGTAGCTAACCCCCAGCCGGAGAATCCCCGGCTGATACAACAGACCCGTGGCCACCGAAACCGCAGACAGGACGAGTCCCGCGACAGCACCGGCCCCGGCACGGACTATGCCCACCTTGAGCCTCGTCCGGTCGGTCGTCGCGTCCGCGGGGAGGAAGATCCGGGAGCCCCACCAGAGACTGGACACGACGAGCGCGAAGACGGTCATCCCGACTACGACCCGGGCAGCTGCGAACCGGGCATCGGGCTGGAGTACCGAGGTACTGTATACCCCGGCGAACACTGATAACGTCAGCGTCACGGCAGTCGCAATCGCCGCCGTGGCGCGGTCGTTCGCGTCGGGCCCGGTGAGCGGGAAGGCTGCGGGCCGCAGGACCGTCACCACCGAGAGGGCGATACTGAGGAGTGCGAGGGCAGCGAGCGGGCGGGTGAACGTGAGCCTCGCCAGCGAGTTTGGCGTCCGGATTCCGCTAGAGATGATTATGGCCAGCGGGACGAACATAGCCAGTCCCAGCGGCAGCAGGAACAGCGGGACGAGCGGTGGCGGCTCCTCTCCTCGCGCTCGTGCCCGAATCCGAAGGCTGAGTCGGAAGGCGAACAGCGTGACGTGACCGCCGGCAACCCCGAGCGTGCCGAGCACGAGAAACAGCGACAGCGGCGACCGGGCGACCGCCGTCCGGAGGTCCAGGATGTGAATCGTCCCGGCGGCGAACAGCCAGAACCACAGCAGCGGCGCGAGTATGTAGACGAGGTGAAAGACGTCCTCGAGGTCCTGCCAGACGGCGACTGCCCCCCCGAGCAGCCCCTGAGTGAGGTCCTCGCGGATGGCGAGGAGGTAGACGCCGGGAGCTGTCAGCGGCGCTACGCTGGCAACGACGCTCCCGGCGCCGAACGCCATGACCAGCAACTCGGGCAGCGGGAATAGCACAGCCACGACCGCGAGGATTCCTCCGAGAAAGACGACCGCCAGGAGGTACCGGTCCGGCGTGACGTGACCCTCCTCCGGACGGGGCGTGGTCCGAAGTCGCGAGACCGCCCACGAGGTCGGGGGCAGCCTGCCGACGACGAAGTGACCGAGGAGCGTCGCGCCGAGGAGGCCGAGTGCGGTCCCCGGAGGGACGTAAACCGGTGAGGAGACGATGCCGCCGTAGTTGGCCTGCGACTCGAGAACGGTCAACCAGCTCTCGAGCGTGATACCGACGCCGACGGCCGCAGTCGCTACGAGCAGCCGGTTCGGAACCCCGAGTGTCCAGTCCGTACTCGTCTCGCCTTGCGGCGGAAAAAACAGCGGTCCGTACAAGAACAGGACGAGCCAGAGGAGCATCCATCCGAGCGCCCACCCGATAGTGTTCAGTCCGAGAACGAGTCGTCCCGTGAGGATGAACGGAACGAACAGACCGAAGCTGCGGCCGAAGCCGAGGAGTTCGGCACTCACCCGTACCACGAAATCGGTGCTCGCGGTTCCGTATATCGCTATCCCCGACAGTGAGACGGCCCGTCCGCCCATCGTATCCTCCGTTCTACCGTTGCCTATGATCTCACTGTGGCAAAAACATCGGGGCGGTCAAGCCGAAGCCAATCTCACGGCCGAGTGCGACGCGGTATCGGCGTGATCTGTCGGGGCGACAGCGCAGATCCGACCGGGGCAGGCCGACCCCGAGTTCGCCAGTCGGTGGCTCTCCCGCCCGGCTATCCTCTCTCCGAAGCCCTCGGCCCGAAGCCCGGCGTGGGGCGGTGAGACCGAGCGCGCGTGAGGCAGTCGTGTCGCCGTCGGGGTTCGAAACACGGGAGCGCCGTATCCCGTGCTAAACAGCTCTCGAAGCCCACGGACTGCGGGTACGCGGCGACGCCGGACCGAGCGGAATGCCAACGGTTTAGTCCGCCCGACGGCATCTCCGTTTCGAATGCGAACGCACACGCTCGGCGAGGGCCAGCCGGAGGTGGCCGTCGTCGGCGGGGTCCACGGCGACGAACCCTGCGGCGAGGCCGCGATCGAACGGCTCGTCGCCGCCGACCCGCCCGTCACCCGCGCGGTGAAACTCGTCGTGGCGAACGAGGCGGCCACGGAGCGCGGCGTGCGCTTTCTCGACGCCGACCTCAACCGGACGTTCGACGGAGAGGAGGGCGACGGACACGAGCACCGCCTCTCGCGGGCGCTCGCCGCCGAGATCAAGGGTATGACGGCGCTCTCGCTCCACTCGACGCAGTCGTACGCCGACCCCTTCGCCATCGTCAACGGCCTCGACGGGGCCGCGGGTGAGGTCGTCACGCGCCTGCCCGTCGACGCCGCGGTCGACGTGGCGAACGACGGCGACGGCCGGCCGTTCGAGATAGAGGCGACGCCGCTGGTCGAGGTGGAGTGCGGGCTCCAGGGGAGTCCCGAGGCCGCCGACAACGCCGAACGGATCGTCCACGCCTTCCTCGGGGCGACGGGGGTTCTCCCGCCGTCGCCGGAGCCACAGCCGGTCCCGGTCTACCAGATGGGCAACCCCGTGACGAAGCCGCCCGCGGAGCGCTACGAGGTGTACGTCGAGAACTTCCGGCGCGTCGAGCGCGGCACGGCGTTCGCGAGCGCCGACGAACAGCAGTTCGTCGCGGACGACCCGTTCTACCCCGTCCTCTTCTCCGCCGAGGGGTACGACGATATCTTCGGCTACGTGGGCGAACGGGCGGGCGAACTCCGGCCGGCCGACGACGGCGTCGCACGCGAGCGAGCGGAGTGAGCGCGGGTCACGAGACCGGGGGCGACAGACGGCGCGAGTCGGAGACGCGGCGGGAGCGCGCCGAGCCCTCAGGCGTCGTCGGGCGGCGCGAACACGACGTGGGTGAGGTCCCGGTCGAGATGACAGACGTCGTGGGGCGGGTCGCCGAGCACCTCCGTGATCCGGTACTCGCGGTCGAAGTCTGCCCCGTCCGGGACACAGTAGGCGTGACTCGGACAGTCGGTGTGGGGGCAGTCGCCGGCGAGCGACGCGCGCGACCCGGCGTAGGCGCTCCGCGAGGGGACGTTCACCGGGACGGCCGCGGGTTCGACCTCGACGGCCCGGACGCCGACGTCGTGGAGCGCGCACTCGAGCGTCCGGGCGTTCTCGCGCACCGCTGTCACGCGGTAGCGGACGCCTTCGGTCAGGTTGAGACACTGACTCCGGTAGGGACAGCCCTCACAGCCGGGGGCCTCCCCGTTGAAGACGAACTCCCGGCCGGGGTCGGCGATCCGTTCACCGACGAGCGTGACCGTCGACATAGACGCGTTCTGTGCCCCCGAGGGCTTAACACCTCCCGGTCAGGTCGTCGAGTCGGTCGAGGTACGCCCGGCGGCCGTCGAGGACCTGGTACGCGTCGCGGTAGTCGACCTCGCCCGCGTCGAACCGCCGCGCCAGGTCGTGAGCGGCCTCGCGGGCGGCCTCGCGCGAGTCGTACTCGGTCTGGTCTCCGACGCGCACCTCCGGTTCGAGGCGGAGTGTGACGTGCCAGCGGTCGGTCGAGCGGCTCCGTGCGCCGGGGCGACGACGGGTCGGCCCGTTCGAGACGTGGACGGTCGGGAGACAGGGGGCAGGGTAGCGCTCGGCGTCGAACACGTCCGGCCGGAAGGCGAGGATCAGCCGACCGCCGCCCTCGTCGGTCCACGTCGCCCACCCACCCGGCGGGTCTGGTTGGTCGGACACAGCGGCGGTACGACGGCCGCGGGGAAACGCCTACCGGCGCGGATTCGATCACCTGAGGTTAACATTGCGCCGGTACGCCGACAGAGGGCTCGAACGGGTCAGACGGCGCGTTTTTCCGGCCGAACGGAGGTGGGTGAAAGTTGGGTCAAGCCTTATATCTGTGACCTTACTACCATATATTAGTCTCGAAGTGCCCTCGACCGTCGGCAGCGTGCCACGCCACGGACGGGGGGCGAGACGCTCACCCACCCATGACCGGAGAGACGCAGACCCTCGAGGACCTGAGTCGGCAGTACCGCGAGTCGGTGCCGGGCGACCTGCGGGAGGCCAAGAGCTTCGGCTGGTACCTCGACGAGGTCTACGACGACCCACGTATCGCCCGCAACGCACACCAGCGCGTCGCCGACATGTTCGACTACTACGGCACGGAGTACGACGAAGACGCCGGCGTAGTCGAGTATCTGATGGCGAGCGAGGACCCGGTTCACGACGGCGAGAACGTCTTCTACGGCCGGGAGGTCCACGAGGCGATCCACGAGTTCGTCAACAAGGTGAAGTCGGGCGCCCGGGGACTCGGCCCGGAGAAGCGGATCAAACTCCTTCTCGGACCCGTCGGCAGCGGCAAATCACATTTCGACTGGATGGTCCGTCGGTATTTCGAGGACTACACCATGACCGACGCGGGGCGGATGTACACCTTCCGGTGGACCAACCTCACCGACGTCATTCAGGACCAGGACCCCGCGGACGACGTCGTCGAGTCCCCGATGCACCAGGACCCGCTCGTCCTCCTGCCACAGGACCAGCGCGACCGCGTGATCGAGCGGCTGAACGAGGCGCTCGACGCGCCGTACACCATCCGGAACGAGCGCTCGCTCGACCCCGCCAGCGAGTTCTACATGGACCGCCTGCTCGCGGCGTACGACGACGACCTCCAGCAGGTGATCGAGAACCACGTCGAGGTAGTGCGGCTGGCCGCGAGCGAGAACAAGCGCCAGTGCATCGAGACGTTCGAGCCGAAAGACAAGAAGAACCAGGACGAGACCGAACTGACGGGTGACGTCAACTACTCGAAGATCGCGGTCTACGGCGAGAGCGACCCGCGCGCGTTCGACTACTCCGGCGCGTTCTGTAACGCCAACAGGGGGCTGTTCTCCGGCGAAGAGCTGCTGAAGCTCCAGCGCGAGTTCCTCTACGACTTCCTGCACGCCTCTCAGGAGCAGACGATCAAGCCGAAGAACAACCCGCGGATCGACATCGACCAGGTGATCGTCGGGCGGACGAACATGCCCGAGTACCGCGA
>JBDGTD010000039.1:0-5351 GCA_042217165.1 Haloferacaceae archaeon
ACCGGTCGCTCACCGCCGGCACGCCCTCGTCTTTGAGCGCCCGTGCGATGGTGTTTTTCATCACCTCGTCGGTGCCCGCGGCGATTCGGCGGCCGCGGGTGAGCCGGTAGAGATACTCGAGCGGGTGGCCCTGCTGGTAGGCGCGCGCGCCGACCGTCTGGACCGCCTCGCTCACCACGCGCTCGGCCGTCGCCGAGCAGTGGAGCTTCGCGACGGAGGTGCGCAGACGACCCGGCGGGTCCTCGTGGCCCTGCGCGGAGCCCGCGGCGTTGTACACCGTCGCGGCGGCGGTCTCGACCTGCCGGTACATCTCCGCGAGCTTCCACTCCATCCCCTGGAAGTCCGCGATCGGCTGGTCGAACTGTTCGCGGTCCTGCGCGTACGAGAGCGCGTACTCCAGCCCCGCGGTCGCCCACGCCGTCGCGCAGATCGAACTCCCGAGACGCTCCCAGTTCAGGGAGATCAGCTGTTCCTTGAACGCGTCGCGCCCGCGGGTGAGGACGTGGCTCTCCGGGATCGTGACGTCGTCTATCTCGAAGTGCGTCTGGCTGTAGCCCGCCATGTTGGTGTACTCCTCGACGACCTCGACCCCGGGGTCGTCGACCGGGAGGACGACCGAGCCGAGCCCCTCGGGGAACTTCACCCACGTCACGGCGGCGTCGGAGAAGGGGATGCCGCCGACCCAGGTCTTCTCGCCGGTACAGACGAGTTCGCCGCTCTGCTCCTCGACGGTCGTGTTCATCGACGCGACGTCCGAGCCGGCATCTGGCTCCGACATCGCGATGGCGACGTGGCCCTCGCCCGCCGTCACGTCGGGCAGGTACTTCTCCTTGACCGCCTCGGAGCCGAACAGGTCGATCGCGCGCGGCCCGACCGTCGACTGCGTGTAGGTGAACCACCCGGTGTCGGGACAGACACGACCCACCGCGTCCACGAGGAGGACCGCCGCGAGGTCGGACATCCCCTGCCCGCCGTACCGCTCGTCGATCGAGGGACAGAGCAGGTCTGCGTCCGCCAGCGCCTGCATGTTCTCCCACGGCAGGTCGCCCCGCCAGGTGAACGCCTCCTCCTCGAACTCCGCGGCGACCTCCTCGGCCTGCTCCGCGAAGGCCTGCTCCTCCGGCGACAGTGACTCCATACGTGTCCCCGGGGTCCCGTCGCACAAAGAACTGCTCACCTGTTCCCGCGCCGGAGCGGAGCGCAACCGACAGGGGGACACGCGCCCAGTCGTCCGTATGAGCGACGAGACGACACAGCTCGACCTCTCGGCCGAACTCGACCGCCTCTCGGCGATGACCGGCGACGACGCGGCGGACGACTCCGACCTCGTGCTCGTCGCCTACGACGCTCGCCTCCACCCCGACGGCGTCGCGGGCCACGAACTCCGCGCGCTCTGTGCCGAGGGGCCCGCCGACCTCCGGGGCCAGCGCCTCGGCCTCGCCCTCCACGCCCTCTACGACGAGGGCGTCCACGCCGAGCGCGGCGGCGAGCGCGTGCCGATCCCCGACCTCCTCGACGCCGTCGGCGGCCCCGACCTCGACGGCTACGTACACGACCGCGAGACGGGCGAGATTCTCGCCGTCGTCGACCCGGGCGACCCCCTCACGCTCGCCGTCGCGGGGTCGAGCCCGGTCGGCGACGCCGGCGACGAACGACGGCTGGGGGCCGCAGAACTCTCGGCCGCCACCGTCGCGGGCTTTCGGAGCCGCGACCGCTACCGCCGGTACGACGCCTACGGCCGCCCGGTCTGACCGCGTTTCCGGTACCAGACGGGCGCGCCCGGCGACACGTCGCCGTCGCTCCGATCCGCCTCCGCGACGCGCCCGACGAACAGGTCGTAGACCGCCTCGCTGACGTAGAGCTCGACCGTCTCCTCGCCGTCGCCTCCCGGTTCCGGTCGGACCGTCACCACTGCCCGGCCGGGCGGCTTCTCGACGCCGACCACCCGGCCCTCGGTCCAGCGCTCGACGTCGTGAGACGGCGGCTGCGCGTGGAGGCGGTCGTCGCGGGCCACTAGCTCCGCAGTTCGATCGGCGCGTCACAGCGGAGACAGAGCACCGCGTCCGCGACGTAGTTCACGTCGTTCGCGCCACAGTCCGGACACGTGAAGTCCGTCCCGTACTCCGTGGAGCCGCGGGGCGCGTGGAGTTTCCCCGCCTCGACCCGGGCCGCGACCATCTCCGGGAGCCGGGACCGGGCGAACCGGACGCGGCGGGCGAGCGCGTCGCCGCCCGTGCCGTGGATGTCGTCCCACTCGACGTCGTCCGGGCGCGAGAGGTGCGTGATGAGGTCGGTGCCGGCCTGGAGGAGCGGGCGCGTGGTCGCGCCCGCCGGGTCGTCGAGGCCGGCCGCGTCGTAGCCCGCGGCGGCGCGGTCGTAGGCGTCGCCCGCCCGCTCCCGGTCTCCCGCGGCGACGCGGCAGTGCCCGACGAGTTCGTCACAGGCGGCGGCGTCGACGCCCTCGTGGCGGCGCTTCTGGTCGCTCGCGACGAGTGCGCCCTGCATCGCGCGGTTTCGCGCGCCGGTGTCGTCGTCGACGATCCGGTGACAGACCGCGGCGCGCACGAGGTGACAGACCGCGCGCCCGGCCTCGGTCCGCTCGGTGAACGCGCCGCGATGGAACCCCTCGTGGCCCGCGAGGGTGCCGTACGCGCCCAGCGTGTAGGCGTCCGCCGCCGCGCGGTCGTCGCCCGTGCCGAGGGCGCGGATCGCCCGGTCGTCGCCGTCGAGGTCGTCGCTCACGCCAGAGACTGGGGTCGACAGGACATGGCAGTTTCGTCTCGGGCGCGGGCGAAAGGGGCTTGACGACGCCGCCGCTGGTTCCGACGATGCCCCCCGACCCCTCGCTCTCCCGGCGCGAGTACCTGAAAGCCGCCGTCGCCCTCGGCGGGGCCGCGGGGCTGAGCGCGTGTCTCGACCGCCTCGGGGACCGCGACCCCGTGCCCCGGGGCGTCGACGACCCCGCCTCGCTCCCGCGCCGGCAGTTCGCGTGGAACGACCGGATCCGCCACGACGACGACGGCAACGCCCTCCTGCCGCGCCACCAGACGCTCTGGTATCTCGACCTGCCCGGCGACGGGCCGCCCGACGCGGCGGCGCGCGAGCGGGTAGAAACGTCGCTCGCGGCGCTCGACCGCGCCTACGAGCGGAGCCACGAGGGACTCCTCCACTCGGTCGCGTACTCGCCGGCGTACTTCGACCGCTACGACGAGTCCCTGCCCGACGGGGTCGACCTGCCCGAGCCCCGGCGGCTCTCGGAGTTCGAGACCCCCGAGTTCGACCGGCAGGACGCCCTGCTCCACCTCGCGTCGGACCGCGCGGACGTGGTGTTGACGGCCGAGGAAGCGCTCCGGGGCGAGACGGCCGCGAACGGCGTCGACGTCCCGCCGCTGACGGAGGTGCTGGAGGTCGACGACCGCCGCACCGGCTTCGTCGGCGCGGGGCTGCCCGCGAAACACCAGGACGTGGCGGGCATCCCGGAGTCGACGCCCGTCCCCGAGGAGAGCCCGCTGTTCATGGGCTTTGCCGCCGGCTTCGCGGGAAACCAGGCCAGCGAGGACTACGTGACGATCGAGTCGGGGCCCTTCGCCGGCGGGACGACGAAGGTGGTCTCGAACCTCCGCCAGCGGCTCGAGGACTGGTACGGCGAGCAGGAGTACGACGACCGGGTGGCGGAGCTTTTCAGCCCCACGCACGCCGAACGCGGGTGGGTCGAGGGCGTCGGCGAGAACCTCGGGGCGAACAGCAGGGTCGACGAGGTGGTCGACCGGCTCTTCGACGACGCCCGCGACTCCGGCCGGGTCGGCCACGCACAGAAGGCGGCGCGTGCGAACCGCGACGAGGCGGGGAACGTGCGGATGCTACGCCGCCACTTCGAGTCGACCGACCACGACGTCGCGAGCCTCCACTTTCCGTCCTTACAGCGCGGCGTGACCGCCTTCGAGGAGGTCCGGAGGGCGATGAACGGCGCAGACGTCACACGAGAGACGCCGACGGTCAGACAGCGCGTGAACAACGGCATCCTCGAGTACGTGTTCGTGCGCCACCGCGGGAACTTCCTCGTCCCGCCGCGCGACCACCGGAGTCTGCCGACGCCGCGGCCGTAGGCCGCTCGCCGCCCCGTACGGGCGACGCCGCGCTAGTCGTCTCCCATCTCCGGGAGCCAGAGCGGCCGCTCGACGGTCGCGTTCGTCCGGAGATACCGCCACTCCAGCCGTCGCTGCGAGCCACGCGGTCCGGGCCGGGTGTACTCGACGGTCATCGCGTAGACGAACCCGTCGGGCCGGACGTACGCGGTGACGCGGTACGTCTCCACCACGTCCGTCTCGTTCGGCGGAACGCCCGTCCCGACGACGCGGTAGGCCGTCCGTCCCGCGTAGTCGACGGGCCCGGTCACGTTCGTCTCCGGCGTCGCGAGCGCCGCACGGACGCCCGTTGCGCCGAGCGTCGCGGGGTCGACGTCGGCCGGCCCCGTCGCGTTCGCGCGGAGCCGCCGCACGGAGGCGCTGTCGCCCCGCGTCCTGACCCACCGCGTCTCGCCGGTTCCGTACACCGTCGCGCGGTAGGCCTCGTCGCCGTTGCGCCTGACGACGACTGCCGCGCGGTAGCGGTCGCCGTCGACCCGGAGCGTCACGTTTCGCGCGATCACGTCGCTGTTGGGCGCGACCCACGCGGTCTTCACCCGCGCCACGTAGGCGTCGGGCCCTGTCCGCTCGTGGGCGTTCGCGAGTGTCTGCAGGTCGGTCACCTCGCCGAAGCCGAGTCCGGGCACCCGCGACACCTCCGGCGCGACCGGGCCGCCGATCGGCGTGAGAGGGACGGTCGCTGTCGGGGACGGGGTCGTCGTCGAACTCGTGGCCGAGTACGTGCTCGCCGCCCCACTCCCGTCCGGCCCGGCGGCCACCCCTCCGACGACGACGCCCGCCACGGCGACGACGAGGACGAACACCGCGGCCGGCGTCGCGAGTGCGCTGGCGCGGGCGGCGACCCGTCGCGCGAGCGGCGGCCGGAGGTCGCCGAGAGGCGCGCCGAGGTGCCGGGTCGCGATCCGGTCGGCGTCGCGCCGGGCGAGGCCGTAACAGAGCAGGTCGCACAGGGCCGCCGCGTCGACGACCCGGTCGGCGTCGGCGGCCTCGCTCGTCGCGAACGTCACCGTCTCGCCGCCACGGTCGACGCGGACAGTCACCCCGTCGCGCTCGACGGTCTCGCCCCGGGCTCGTCGGCAGTCCGCGAGGACCGCGGCGCGGGCGTCCGGGTCGAGTCGGCGGAGACGCGCCGCGACGAGCGCCGTGTCGATCGACACGGCTGCGCCTGGGGCCGGAGCGGGAAATGTCCTCGCGGGGCTGGCTCGC
>JBDGTD010000072.1:0-5245 GCA_042217165.1 Haloferacaceae archaeon
GGTCGAGGAACTGCTGGAGCTGGTCGGGGTCGGTGACGTTGACCTCGGCGTCGATCTCGGTCTCTTTGACCTCCAGCGCGCCGTCGAACAGCGCGACGTTGGCGTCCTCGACGGCGTACGGCATCTCCTCGTTGACGCGCTCCTTGTCGACGATGACGCCCTCGACGAGTTCGGAGTTGTCGATGGAGCCGCCGACGACCTTCTCGACGCTCACGTTGTCCGTGTCGACTCCGTCCTCGTCACGCACGGAGAGGACGGCGTCGACGACGAGTTCGGCGAGCTGGTCTTTCGCGCTCTCGGCGCCTTTGCCCGTCATCGCCGTCGCGGCGATCTTGACGAGCGTCTCGCGGTCGTCTTCGCTTACCTCGATGGCGGTGTCCTCGAGGACCTCCTTCGCGCGCTCGGCGGCCTGGCGGTAGCCCTGCGCGAGCGTGGTCGGGTGGATGTCCGAGTCGATGAGTTCCTCGGCCTCGTCGAGGAGTTCACCGGCGATGACGACGGCCGTCGTGGTGCCGTCGCCCACCTCGTCCTCCTGGGTCTCGGACACCTCGACGATCATGTTCGCCGCCGGGTGGTCGATATCCATCTCCTTCAGGATGGTCACGCCGTCGTTCGTCACGACGACGTCGCCCGTCGAGTCGACGAGCATCTTGTCCATCCCCTTCGGTCCGAGCGTGGTGCGGACGGACTCCGCCACGGCCTTTCCGGCCGTGATGTTCATCGACTGGGCGTCTTTGCCCTGTGTGCGCTGGGAGTCCTCGCCGAGAATGATCATCGGCTGGCCCTGCATTCGCTGAGACATAGTACACCGATTGATTGCTCACAGTTCTATAAATATGTTTCGTAATCTGCGAGTGGCACGCCGCCACACGACCCGGGAGACGTGTGTGATCAGTTGTCTAACCACGGTTTATATACGGGCGGGCGGGACGCGGAACGCCTCGTCGACGGCGCCCGGCGCGCCGAGCGAGACGGTCTGGAGCCGCGTCCCGGTCTGTCCCGAACGACCCTACTCCCGCTTCGTCGAGAGACTCAGCCCGTCTGTCAGTTCGTTGTGCTTGCGCTCGAGGTAGGCGTACACCGAGCCGTGGGGCGCGCCGTCCAGGATCATCTCGACCGCCCGGCGCACCGCCGCGACCTCCTCGGGCGAGCCGATGATCCCGACGGTCGTGCCGTAGATGACGACGTCCGCGCCCGTCAGCTCCTCCATCAGCTCTCTCGTCCGGCCGTTCTCGCCGATCAGCCTTCCTTTCTGCCGCTGGAGGTCGTTCTGGTTCCGCGTCGCTGCGTCGACGTCGATCAGGTCGAACTGACGGAGGTCGTCGTCGAGGAGGGTGAGCGCCTGCTCGGGCGCGAACCCGCGCCCGACCGCGCGTACGATGTCGGGAGCGACCATCCCGGTCACGGGGTCGCCGACCGACTCGACCGCGACGCTGCCGGACTCGCTGTCGATGTCGAGCCGGACCTCGGCGCGGTCCTCGATAGTCCGCATCGTCTCCCCGCCCTCGCCGATGAGGACGCCGATGCGGTCCTGCGGGATCGTCACGTGCTGCATGGCCGGTATTCCCGGCGAGCGGTTTTAAGACTGTTCGCTCGCGCCGCCCGTGTCACTCGCTCGCGCCCACGTCTGGCTCGTCGACTGCGCCGCCGACCGACGGCTCTGCCGCGGTCACGAACTCGAAGAGGTCCTCGGAGTCGACCTCGAGCCCCTGTCGCCCGAAGAAGGCCGCGACGTTCTGGCAGTCCCGACGCAGGAACTCGTCGGCGTTGCGGTGGTGGACCGTCACCGCCTGCCCGAGGTCGATCACGACCAGCTCGCCCTCGTAGACGATCAGGTTGTACTCCGAGAGGTCGCCGTGGACGAGGCCCGCCCGGTGGAGCCGGCGCATGTACTCTCGCACCACCTCGTAGGCCGTCTCGGGGTTCTCGACGTCGACCTCGGCCAGCCGTAGCGCCCGGTCGTCGGCGTGGCCGACCAGTTCCATCACCAGCACGTTGCGTTCGACGGCGATCGGTTCGGGCACCCGGACGCCCGCGGCCCGCGCCCGCGAGAGGTTCGCGAACTCCTTGCGCGTCCACGCGAGGACGACCTTCTTCTTGTCCGAACCGATCCCCTCGAACCGCGGGTCGCCGTCGAGGTACTCGCGCATCTGCCGGAAGTTCGAGGCGTTGATGCGATAGATCTTCACCGCCACGTCCCGGTCGTCGCCGAGCGCCTCGTAGACGTTCGCCTCCTTTCCCGTCGAGATGGGACCGCCGAAGGCGTCGACGTAGCCGTCCTGGACGAGTTTGTACAGCGCCGCGAAGGTGGCATCGTCGAACACCGACTGCTCGACTTTGAACTGGTCTGCGTCCTTCAGACGCTCCCGAAACTGCGCGAACTCCCGGTCGCGCGTCCGAGCGATCCGGTCTGCCTCCGTGTCGGAGACGTCGATCGACTCCCACTCGTCGCCGAACCCCTCGCCTGCCCCGGCCTCGGGGTCGAGCAGGTCGATCTCGTCGTCGCCCATCTGTCCCCAGTACGCCGCCGAGCCCCAAAAGCAGCGGGTCGAGACGTTCAAGACCTCGGAGCCGATACGGTGTGAGGGTCATGGACGACGTTCGCACCGGTCTCTCCTACGGAGACGCTCTCCTCGTGCCGAAGCGCTCGCCCGTCGACAGCCGGTCGGCGGTCGACCTCTCGACGCGTATCGCCCCCGGCCTCGCGCTGGACCGTCCAGTTCTGAGCGCGGCGATGGACACCGTCACCGGCCCGGAACTCGCCGTTGCCCTCGACGCGGCCGGGGGGCTCGGGGTCCTCCACCGCTTCGCGACGGTCGACGAGCAGGCCGCGTGGGCCCGCGAGGTCACGGACCGTGGCGCGTGCGTCGCCGGCGCCGTCGGGATCGCCGAGGACTCGCTGGACCGGGCCGAGGCGCTCCTCGAGGCCGGCGTCGACGCCGTCGTCGTCGACGTCGCGCACGGGCATATGGAGGCGTGTCTCGACGCCGTCGCGGCGATTCGCTCGGCGTTCGACCCCGTCGTCGTCGCGGGGAACGTCGCGACCCCCGAGGGGGTGCGGGACCTCGCCGCGGCCGGCGCCGACTGCGTGAAGGTCGGGGTGGGTCCCGGCTCGCACTGTACCACCCGCCGGGTAGCGGGGGCGGGCGTCCCGCAACTCACCGCCGTCGCCGACTGCGCCGACGCGGCGGCCGACCACGGCGTCACGACCGTCGCGGACGGCGGGATCCGCTCCTCGGGCGACGCCGCGAAGGCGCTGGTCGCGGGCGCGGACGCGGTGATGCTCGGGAGTCTGTTCGCGGGGACGGCAGAGGCGCCGGGCGCCGTCGTCGAGGTCGACGGCGCGCGCTACAAGCGCTCGCGGGGGATGGCAACCACCGCGGCCGCCGAGGACCGCTCTGACAAGGAGAGTGAGGTGAACGCCGACGAGGGCGTCGAGGCGCTCACGCCGTACAAGGGGCCGCTCGGCGATCTCGTCGAGGAGTTCGCCGCCGGGGTCCGGTCGGGGCTGTCGTACTGTGGCGCACACACGCTCGCGGAGGCCAGAGAGAACGGCGAGTTCGTTCGCGCGGCGGCGAGCGCCCGCGAGCGCGAGGGCGCACATTTCGACCAGGAGTGGGAGGACCCCGGCGCCGGGCGTGCACGCGCACTCGAGGCGAGCCCGTCGAGCCGCGAGGAGGGGTCGGAGTGACCGTCGCCGCAGAACGGGCCGTCGACTAGCCGATGTGGCCTTCCTCGCGGAGTTGGTCGGCCTCGCTCTTCTCGTAGCGCCACACGACGTCGGCCTTCTCGTCCTGCCAGTCCCACGGGTCGACCAGCACCACGTCGTCCTCGCGGATCCACACCCGCTTTTGCATCCGTCCGGGGATGCGCGCCGTCCGCTCGACGCCGTCGGCACACCGCACCTCGACGCGGTTCGCCCCCAGCATCTCCGTCACAGTGGCGAACACCTCGCCGTTCTCGGGCATCCGCAGGTCGCGCCGTGACCCGTCGCCGTCGCTCATCGGCGAGGTGTCACTCCCGCCCGGACTTAACTGATACGACCTACCGGAGGTTCGCCAGCCGTTCACGCCCCGGCTCTATCAACCGGTCGAGGTAGGTCGCGAGCGCACCCTTCGCGTCCGCCGGGTGGAGGTCGCCCGACTCCAGGTCTGCCGCGAGGGGTTCGTACTCGGCGTACTGGAGGTCGCCGCCGTACTCCGCCGGGCGCTCCACGACGACCTCGGAGAAGCGCGGGAAGACGTGGTACTCGAACAGCTGGAGTACGGGATTCTCGCGCTCGCGCCCCTCGCCGTCGGGCTCCGGGTCCCGCGTCGGTGGGCAGAACGCGTCGTTCACCTTGGATTCGATCTCCGCGGTCGTGTCCTCCATCGACAGCGTCACCCCCTCGCTCGCAGACATCTTCCCGACGCCCGTGCCGAGGTCCGCGATCAGCGGCGTGTGGAGACAGGTCGGCGCCTCGTAGCCGACCTTCGGCAGGACGTCCCGCGCGAGCATGTGGACCTTGCGCTGTTCCATCCCGCCCACCGCGAGGTCGAGGTCGAGCGAGACGATATCGAGCGCCTGCATCAGCGGGTAGACCGCCTGTGACACCCGTACGGTGTCGCCGCTTTTGATCTCGCTCATCGACCGCTCGGCGCGCGCGAGGCTGGTCTCCAGTTCGAGGGCGTGGAGGTCGAGGACGTACTCGCGGTCGAACTGGAACGTCGAGCCGTAGACGAACTCCGTCTGGTCCTCGTCCAGCCCGTAGGCGAGAAACTGCGCCTTCATCCGCTCTGCGGTCGCCTCGATCTCCTCGAAACTCCCTTTTCCGTTGAGGTAGGCGTGGGCGTCGGCGAGGAGGACGACCACCTCGAAGCCGGCCGCCTGGAGGTCGATGAGCTTGTTCGCGGTCAGCATATGCCCGACGTGGAGCACCCCGCTCGGCTCGTAGCCGACGTACGCCCGCCGGCCCTCGGGGTCGGCCGCGAGCTCCCGGACCTCCTCCTCGGTGACCACCTCGGCCGCGTTCCGGCTGATCCGCTCGTAGGCGTCCATACCCGAGCGGGGCCCCCCGGGCGGATATGCGTTCCCCCTCTCACTCCTCGCGCACGAGCAGGTAGACGATCAACACCGCGAACCCGCCGAGCCCGGCGAACAGGAACCCCCCGAGCGTGCCGACGGCCCAGAGGGCCGCGTCGTCGCGTCCGCGTCGCTGTGCGTCCGTGTACACCCAGTACGACGCGCCGGCGGCGACGACCACCGA
>JBDGTD010000032.1:0-3020 GCA_042217165.1 Haloferacaceae archaeon
CAGATCGGCGGGCTCGGGATCGCCCCCGGTGCCAACATCGGCGACGGGCGCATTCTCGCGGAGCCGGTCCACGGCTCCGCCCCGAAGTACGCCGGACAGGACAAGGTCAACCCCTGTGCGATCATCCTCTCGGGCCGTATCATGCTCGACTACCTCGGGTGGGACGACGCCGCCGACCTCGTGCGCGACGCGGTGGAGAACACCATCGTCGACGGCACGGTCACGTACGACCTCGCACGACAGATCGAGGGGGGAACGAAGGTGGCGACCAGCGAGTTCGCCGACGCCGTCGTCGACGAGATAGCGCGGCTGGCGTAACGCGGGCGGCTCCCGCTGCGGTTCTCGGTTCGCTACTCACAGTCTCTGCCGCTCGTTCGCGCGGTCTGTGCCCGCGGGTCGCCTCGCGGCCCGCCGCTACCGCCGCCGGACCTTCCAGTCCTCGCCCGGCTCCGCCCGCTGGTCCCACACTGCGGCGTCGAACGCGCCCATCAGCCGGTGGACGAGCTGCTCGTCGTGGATCGCGGGATCGACTCTGACGAACGCCGTCGCCCCCTGCTCCGCGAGCCGCCCGGCGAACAGATGAGAGAACTGACAGATATTCTGCGGGCCCGCGTGGTGAACGAGCGGTCCGAGGGTGTCGAACCACGCCCGCCACCCCGGCTCCCAGTCCTCGACGACGCGCGTCACGGTCGTCCCGAGGCCGGTGAGGTTCGCCGGCTCCTCCACCCGCTCGACGGTCGTGTCGGGCGGCCCGCCCTCGCCCGCCGACGGACCGACACGAACCAGCGCGCAGGGCCCCGGCTCCGCCCGGAGGCGCTCCCGGTAGCGCCCGACTGTCTCCGCCGGGTCGCTGGTGACGCCGATGACCAGGAGCCCCCGACCGTCCGGGGCCTCCTCCGGCGCGAGAAGCGACTGCTCGGCGTCCGGCGCGGACCCCGACGCGAGCACCAGCACGCTCGTTCCGGCGTCGAACGTCGGCACGCCGCTCTCGTTCTCGCGCTCCGAGTCGCGGGCGCGGGTATCGTCTCGCTCCACGTTCCCAGCCTCTCCCACTGCGTTTCGGACAACGACAGTCGATAGTTAAAATCTATCGACGAAATTACGATTTCGCCGGTGGGTTTTCGGTCGTCTCCGCCAACCTCCTGTGTGTGTACGTCGTCGTCGGCTGCTCGGACTGCTCTGGGCTGTGGATAGTCACAGACCCGCGAGACCAGGAGACCGCGACCTGTGCGCGGTGTGGCTCGCGCCACAGGACCGACCGGCTTCGCCGCCTGTTCGAGGCCGAAGAGCGCGAAACGGCGGTCGAGGCCCGCGGGACGATGCTCGCCCGGCGCGCCGGGGAGAGCGAGTCGTTCGAGGCGGCCGACGACGCCACGGCCACGGCGGCGGGGATGGACGACGCCGAGTTCCTCGCGGCGAGCGGCCTCGACCCCGACGAGGTCGCTGCGGCCGGCGAGCGCGCGGCGCAGGGGGCGGGGTCGTCCGGGAGCGGCGACCGCGCGAGCGTCGTCCGCGCGGCGGTGACGGAGCTAGACGAGCCGGCCGCCGACGAGGTGGTCGACTACGCCGCCGAGCGCGGGGTGCCCGCCGACGCGGCACGAGACCTGCTCGACCGGCTCCACGACCGCGGCGAGGTGCGGGAGAGAGACGGCTGCTACCGCCCGCTGTAGCCTCGCTCGCCGCCACGGCGCCCGCGCTACCGCCCGAGCGAGGCGTGGGCGCTCGCGAGGTGACGCGACGACAGCGCCGCGAGCAGCGAGAGTTCGCCCGCCAGCACCCCGGCCGCGATGGTCTCCGCGAGCGCGTCCGCGTTCGCGCCCGGCGGGTTGCCGCCGCCGCGGAGGCCGAGGAGGTCGAGTGCCTCGCCCTGCGTCGGCAGGCCCGTCCCCCCGCCGACGGTCCCGACCTCCAGCGACGCGAGCGAGACAGAGACGTACAGGCCCGCTTCGCGCGGCTCGACGGTCGTGATTGCGTTCGCGGCCTCGACCACCTGCGCCTCGTCCTGCCCCGTCGCGAGGAAGACGGCCGCGACGACGTTCGCGGCGTGGGCGTTGAACCCCAGGCTCGCGGCCTTCGCGGAGCCGACGAAGTTCTTCCGCCGGTTCAGCTCTGCTATCGCCGCCGCCGTGGTGTCGAGGCGCTCTTCTATCACCTCCGTCGGGAGGACGGCGTCGGCCGTCGCCGAGCGCCCGCGCCCCTCGACGGCGTTGACCGCGGCGGGCTTTTTGTCCGTACAGAGGTTGCCCGAGAGCGCGACCAGTTCGGCGGTCGTCTCCGCCTCCACGACCTCACAGGCCGCCTCGGTGGCGATCGTCGCCATGTTCATGCCCATCGCGTCTTTGGTGTCGTACCGGAAGCGCAGAAAGACGGAGTCGCCGACGACGTAGGGGGTGACGTCGAGCAGTTCGCCGTGACTCGTCGTCGACTCGGCGGCCTCGCGGAGCCGCGCCTCGTTCTCGCGGACCCACTCGACTGCCGCCTCCGCCTCGGCCACGTCCGCGACGCGGAAGACGGGTGCGCGGGTCATCCCGGACGCTGTCACCCGCGCCGTCGCGCCGCCGGCGGCCCGGAGCGCCGCACAGCCACGGTTCACCGAGGCGACCAGCGCGCCCTCGGTCGTCGCCATCGGGAGGTACGCCTCGCGCTCGCCGCCCTCGCCCGCGACGGGGAGCGGACCGGCGACACCCATCGGTATCTGGACCGCGCCGACCATATTCTCGACGTTGTTCTCCGCGTCGGCGGCGCCGATGGTGTGGTCCCCGACCGCGTCGAGGCTCGCCCCCGTCCGCTCGGCCACCACGCGCCGGCGCGCGGCCGCGGCGGCGTCGGCGTCGGTCGCGTGCGCTTCGAGTTCGTAGAGCCGGAAGTCGCCCGCCCGCACGCGTTCGACGAGTGCGTCCGCGTCGAGTTCGTCGCTCATGGCCCCAGGTGTCGGGGAGCGCGCAAATGGGTGCCGGTAGCGCGGCGGACGTGGCGCCGAGCGAACGGAGTTCCCGTGAGGAGGCACGACGAACGGGAGC
>JBDGTD010000032.1:3120-5112 GCA_042217165.1 Haloferacaceae archaeon
CGAGCGCGGCGAACGAAGTGAGCCGCGGGAGGTGCAGAGGCGGGGCGCGCCGAAGGCAGGCCACGGTGAGAGCGAGCCGCGGAGCAACGACCGCCCGACGAGACCGGACACACCGGAGCCACGTCTCCGCACGCCGAACACCCGCGAGCCGAACGGTTTTGTTCTCGCCGCGCGCCCGACCCGTATGACCACACCCGCCGACATCGTGTTGACCGGCGCGGCGGTCCACACCCTCGCGCCCGGCGACCCGGTCCACGAGGCTGTCGCGGTCCGGGACGGTCGGATCGTCCGCGTCGGGTCGGCGTACGACCTCGACATGCTCGTCGGCGCCGACACGACGCGGGTCGACCTCGACGGTCGGGTGGTCCTCCCCGGGTTCGTCGACGCGCACACCCACCTCGAGATCGTGGGGCGCTACGAGGTCCACGCGGACCTCTCGGGCGCCGACTCGCGGGCCGCGGCGCTCGACCGCCTCGCCGCCCGCGCCGGCGAGATCGCGGGCGAGGACTGGCTGCTCGGCTACGGCTACGACGAGTCGGCGTGGGACGACCCCGACCCGCTCACGGCGGCCGATCTCGACGCCCTCGACCACCCCGGTCCCGTCGCCGCGTTCCGCGAGGACCTCCACGTCGCCTCCGTCGACGAGACGGCGCTGGCGCGCGTCGAGGAGGCTCTCCCGCCGGGCGACCACGGCGACGGCGTCCTCGTCGAGGCGGGCGCGACCGCGCTCCGCCGGCGCCTCCGGCCGGACCGCACGGACGCACGCCGGCTGCTGGAGGCGGGCCAGCGCCGCGCCGTCTCGCGCGGGATCACGGGTATCCACGACTTCGTGCGCCGCTCCGCGGCGCCACGGGCGTACCGCGACATGGCCCGGGAGCGAGAACTGGACCTGCGCGTCCAGCTCTACTACTGGCGAGACCACCTCGACGCCGTCGCGGAGGTGGGACTGGCGACCGGCGGCGAGGGGCGCGTCCGCTTCGGGGGGATCAAGACGTTCTCGGACGGGTCGCTCGGCGCGCGGAGCGCCCGGCTCTCGGCCCCCTACGCCGACGCGTCCGGGGAGCGAGGCGAGTGGGTCGTCTCGCCCGACGAGCTGGACGCTCTCGCCGGACGGATCGACGACCTCGACCTGCGGATGGCGACGCACGCTATCGGCGACGAGGCGATAGACCGGGTCCTCGACGCCTACCGGGACCGCGGCGAGGAGGCGCGCTGGCGGGTCGAACACGCGGTGCTGGCGAGCGACGAGGCGATCGCGCGGATGGCGTCGGCGGGACTCGTCGCCTGCGTCCAGCCCAACTTCCTGAAGTGGGCCGACGAGGAGGGGCTGTACGAGGCCCGTCTCGGCGAGCGCCGGACGGAGACGGTTCGCCTGCGCGACCTGTTCGACGCCGACGTCGCGGTGGCGTTCGGGAGCGACGGGATGCCGATGGACCCGCTCGTCGGGGTTCACCACGCCGTGAACGCGCCCGCGGAGCGCCAGCGGATCGCGGTGACCGAGGCGCTCCGGGCCTACACCCGCGGCGCGGCGTACGCGGGGATGGCAGAGGACGAGACGGGTCTGGTCGAGGTCGGCAGACGAGCGGACCTCGTCGTCCTGGCGGAGTCGCCGTGGGGCCGTCCGGGGTCGATCGACGACATCGACGTGACGATGACCGTCGTCGGCGGGGACGTCGTCTACGACCCGACGAACCGCGCCCGGAACGCTTAGGCCGGTGCCCCGGCTCTCCTCGCCCGTGTCAGCGCCCTTCTTCGACCGCCTCGCGGCGCGTATCGACGCCGTCGATTCGGTCGTCTGTGTCGGTATCGACCCGCGACTCGACCGGACGCCGCCCTTTCTCGCGGACCGCGACCTGCCGCGGTGGGCGTTCGCCCGGCGGGTGATCGACGCGACCCACGAACACGCAGCGGCGGTCAAGCCGAACGCGGCCTTCTTCGAGGACGCCGACGGCTGGCGGGCGCTCCGCGAGACGGTCGCCTACGCCCACGGGA